>SKVW01000051.1 GCA_007129255.1 Bacteroidales bacterium | reverse complement strand
CCCATATCTATTCGTTTTTCTCTATTCAACTCTTTTTAGAATTGACAGGTATGTTTGCTACTTTTTTGGCTTCCCAATTCTTTCAAAGATCGTTTCCCCCGGTAAGGGAGTGCAAAGGTAAAAACATTTTTTTAATACACCAAAATGTTTTTTTTGAAAAATTTCAGAACCGGCCCTTGCGCCGGATGAATTTCAAATATCAAAACAATTAAAAGATCGCTTTATAATTGCGGATTGCAAAGGTAATTTCTTTTTTTTTGCGGGCAACTTTTTATATAAAAAAATACCAGATTTTTAAAAAGCTTTTTCCCTTTGCTGCCCGGGGCTTCCCGAAAGGGAGGCATAGCAAATCGCCTGATGCCAGGTCTGTTTCTTACCAGGAACCTCCTGCACCACCTCCGCCAAAACGACCTCCGCCAAAGCCGCCGAAGCCGCTCCCACCGGGGCGTCCGGACCCGAAGGACCCCCGCCCGGAACTAAAGTTACCCCACGACCCCGTGTTTCCCCGTCTTCCGTGGTTCATCAGCCAAAGCCAGGTCCAGAAAGGAATACTTTTGCCGGGGCTGTGGTGCGCGTTCCGCTTTCTGGAAACCAGCCAAAGCACAAAAAATATGAACAGCAAGGGGAAAACCATTGAAAGCAAAGAGGGTTGTGTGGATTGCTCATAGTCTGCTGCAGTAAATTCTCCCGCAGCCAACTGCATAATTACATCGGTACCTTTGTTGAGCCCCTCAAAATACCTCCCGGCCTGAAAAGAGGGGATGATCTCATTTTCAATAATCCGACTCGCTGTAATATCGGGTATAACCCCTTCCAATCCGTAACCCACGGAAATATGGATTCTCCTTTGCCCTTCACCGCCAATTGGATTTATAAGGATCACCAGGCCGTTTTCTTTCCCCGCCTGACCCACACCCCAGTTTTCGGCAAGCCGGTCGGCAAAGTCTGCAATATCATACTGCTCCGGATCCGTTACGGTAACCACAGCAATTTGGGTTGAATGCGCATTATTATAGTCAACCAGCTTTCGCTCCAGACGTTCGCGTTCATTCGGCGAAAGCATTTGTGCAAAATCGTTTACCAGCCTCGGGGGTGCCGAACGATCCGGAATAGCCTGTAAAACTGTCGGAAATAAAAACAGCATCAAAAGCATTGTAAGACTATAACTAAACAATGCTTTTTTGCCCGGGAATTTTTTCATCATAAATCAGTCTTGAATGTATATAAATAATAAGGCGGCAATTTATTGCTTTCCAAAAGAAATGTCGTTGGGTAATTCATTGATATCCCCTTTTTGCTGAAAAGGGAAATACTTTTTCAGCTCCCGGCCTGCTGCTTCAATTCCATTGACCAGCCCCGGGGTATATTCTCCTTCCCGGAAGTGGGCAACCATATCCGCCTTAATGTTCTCCCAAAAGCCGGGAGGGACGGAACTATTGATACCGGCATCACCGATGATAGCTAGCTTGCGGCTGTTGATGGCCAGGTAAAACAGCACCCCGTTACGGAGTTCGGTCTGGTTCATTCCCAGTTTTTCAAACACCGTTGCAGCCCTGTCCAGCACTTCCCCCTCACATTCTTTGTCTACATGTACCCTGATCTCACCGGAGGTGTCTTTTTCAGCATTGCGTATGGCCTGAACAATGCGTTCATTGTCAGCTTTTGAAAAAAAGCTTTTTGCGGTTTGTCCCATAATTTAAAATTCTACCACCGGTGGCTCATCAGAGCCGGGGCGGGATTCAAAATTGGGTTTTCTTTCAAACCCAAAAATATTTGCATAAATATTTCTTGGAAAGGTTCTGACACTGGTGTTGTAGTCCCTGACCAGCTCAATGAATTTTCTGCGTTCATTGGAAATGCGGTTCTCGGTCCCTTCCAACTGCACCTGCAGTTCCCGGAAGTTTTGGCTGGCTTTCAGGTCGGGGTATCGCTCCACCACCACCATAAGCCGGGAAAGGGAGGAAGACAACTGATCCTGTGCCGTTTCAAACTGCTGCAAGGAGCTGGCATCCAGATTTTGCGGATCAACATGCACCGAGGTAGCCTTGCTGCGGGCCTCAATTACGGCTTCAAAAGTTTCCCTTTCATGTTCGGCATATCCCCTCACCACATTTACCAGGTTGGGGATCAGATCGGCGCGGCGCTGATAAACATTTTCAACCTGCGACCACTGCCCTTCCACTGCTTCGTCAAGCCTGACAAGGGTGTTGTAAGAACCACGGATGCTCGAATAAACCACAATTGCAAGCAGAATAACCACCCCAAGGGTGATCCATTTTTTTGAAATTTTTTTCAGATCCATCAAATTATTTTTTTACAAAATTACCCTATTAAATGGCAATCAACAAAAGCGAGATTAATAATTCCGGTTTATTATCCAGGAGAGGTTATTCCTTCCGGGATCAGATCAGGTCAACACTGCGTTTTACAAACCGGGTCAGCTTTTCGCCCCTGAGCAAGTTTTTGGAAAGCATGGCCAGGTCAATGAGTTGCTTAACCTGCTTTTCCTGCTTGCCCTCATCGCTTTCCTCTGCCAGGCGCGTTACCAGGGGATGATTGCTGTTGACCACCAGCATATAGCTGTCGGGCATGTTTCCCATATAATTCATCCCGCCCATTGCCGACATGTCTTTCATGCGCCGCATAAACTCCGGCTGGGTGATCAGCATGGGCAACTCGCTCTCACTCAGGTTTTCGAATGCAAGAGTGAAATTTTGCTGATCGATTTGCTTTTCGATCACAGGCTTTAATTTGTCCTTTTGTTCCTGCGAAAGTTTGGAAGGCATTTCTTCTTCTTTGTTGATGAGTTTATCAGCCACATTGGCATCCACCCTTACAAAAGAAATGTTTTCCATTTCGCTTTCCAGCATATTAATAAAATGGCTGTCGATAGGCGTATCCAACAACAATATATCATAGCCTTTTTCTTTGGCCGCAGAAATAAAGCTGTGCTGAGCATCTTTATCGGTGGCGTAAACATGCACCACCTTTTTGTCTTTATCGGTTTGGTTGGTCTGGATGTGGTTTTTATATTCCTCAAGGGTAAAGAACTTGTCTTCGGTGTTTTTCAGAAGGCAAAACTTTTTGGCTTTTTCCCTGAATTTTTCATCAGATATCATTCCGTATTCAATGAATATCTTGATGTCATCCCATTTGGCTTCAAAGTCATCGCGGTTTTCCCTGAAAAGCTCATCAAGTTTATCGGCTACTTTTTTGGTGATGTGGCTGCTGATCTTTTTTACGTTGGAGTCGCTCTGCAAAAAGCTGCGCGACACGTTCAGCGGGATGTCCGGAGAGTCGATCACCCCGTGGAGCAATGTTAGAAAGTCAGGTACAATGCCTTCCACCGAATCAGTTACAAACACCTGGTTGCAGTAAAGCTGTATCTTGTCGCGCTGCACTTCAAAATTCTGTTTCACCTTTGGAAAATACAAAATCCCGGTCAGGGTAAAAGGATAATCCACGTTCAGGTGAATGTTGAACAGGGGTTCCTCAAAGGTGAGGGGATACAATTCGCGGTAAAAGGCTTTATAGTCTTCTTCCTTCAGCTCGGAAGGTTTCTGGCTCCAGGCAGGTTTTACGTTATTGATAACTCTTGGCTTTTCAACTGTTACTTCCTTTTCCTCTCCCTTGTCATCTTTTTGCTTTTTGACTTCTTTTTCGGTACCAAAAATGATCTCTACCGGCAAAAACTTACAATACTTTTTCAGCAGGGCCAGGATCTTTGATTCATCAAGAAATTCGGTACTGTCTTCGGCAATATGCAACACCACGTCGGTGCCCCTTTGCTTTTTGCTGATGTCTTCGATTGTATAATCCGGGTTGCCTTCGCATTCCCATTTTACCGCTTTGGTTTTGGGCTTGTAACTTTTGGTATGGACCTCCACTTTGGAAGCCACCATAAAGGAAGAGTAAAAACCAAGGCCAAAATGACCGATGATGGCATTCTTTTCATCCTGATCCTTGTATTTGGCTATCCACTCCTCGGCACTGGAGAAAGCAATCTGGTTGATAAACTTATCCACTTCCTCCGCGGTCATGCCGATCCCCTTATCACTCACGGTGATGGTCTTTGCTTCGGGATCCAGTTTCACCTCAATGGCGAGATTTCCAAGTTTCCCCTTATAATCCCCCACAGATGCAAGGGTTTTCAGCTTCTGTGTGGCATCCACTGCGTTGGATATCAGTTCCCTTAAGAATATCTCGTGGTCGGAGTAAAGGAATTTTTTTATGATGGGAAAAATATTTTCCGTCTGAACGTTGATCTTACCTTTTTGCATTTCCATTTTTCAATTTTTTTTTAAAAACTGCCAATCGGTTTACAAATGATGTGCCAGCAAAGAACAACTGCCAATTTGACCGAAGATATGGAAAAATCGATGCAGCCCATTTAAAGCAAAAAAATGATGGGGGGATTAAAAAAAATTTATTTCTCTGCATAAAAGGGGTTCCCCTTGCCAGATAACCAATCCATAAAAAAACCAAAAAAAATAATTAAAAACATGGTACTTTGTTTTGCATAGTACTATATTTTATTGTAAGTTTGTAAAAATTTAACCGGGATTTCGTCATGAACTTAGAAAACACCAAAGCCCAGATGCGCAAGGGGGTACTTGAATTTTGCATATTGTCATTGTTGGCAAATAAAGAGGCCTATGCATCCGAGCTGATCCAAACCTTAAAGGAATCGAAGCTGCTGGTGGTAGAGGGTACCATTTATCCTTTGCTAACGCGGCTAAAAAACGACGGACTGCTTTCCTACCGATGGGAGGAATCGACAGGGGGGCCACCGCGAAAGTATTATTTTGTGACCCCCCTTGGGGAAAAGTTTCTGGAAGAATTGCGAAAAACCTGGAATGATCTGGCAGAGGCAGTGAATTTTGCAACCAGTTCTTCATAAATTTACCAATGAATACAAATCACCCAAAAGCAAATCCCTGAAAAACAGGAACCATGAAAAAAACACTTACAGCCAACATCAGCGGAATGGTATTTTACCTTGATGAGGATGCCTATAACAAACTGGGCGCTTACCTGTCGACCCTGAGGCGGCATTTCAGCAAAGAAGAAGGAAGCGATGAGATCGTATCAGGCATTGAGGGCCGGATTGCTGAAATGTTTGACCAGAAAGTATCAGGGCAAAAGGAGGTCATTTCCATTGGAGATGTTGATGAAATCATCAGGCAGCTGGGAGAGCCTGCGCAGATCAGCCAGGAAGAGCCCGGTGAAAGGAAACCCTCCGAGCCGGAATATGCCGGTCAAACCGTGAACAAAAGGCTTTACCGCGACCCCGATGACCGCTATATCGGGGGAGTTTGCGGGGGCATGGGCGCATTTTTCAACATAGATCCCACCTGGATCAGGGTGGCCTTTTTGCTGGCACTCTTTATGTCGTTCGGGCTTTTGCTCTATATCATCTTATGGATAGTGATCCCCATGGCCCGCACCACGGCCGAAAAGCTCGAAATGCGCGGAGAGGCCCCAAACCTTTCCAATATTGAAAGATCCATCAGGGAAGAAATGGAAGGGGTAAAAGGCCCTGCCAGCACCCTTGAAGGGGAGGAAACAGAAAAAGTTTACAGGAAAAGAGTTAAAAGCAATGCCAATGAGTTTTTTAGTGTCCTTTTCAAGATCATTGCCATTATTGTGGGGCTGGTGATCCTGTTGGTAGGCCTGGTGCTGCTGGTGGGCTTTCTTTTTTCCCTTTTCGGAGGGCCTGTTAACATTACACTGGATAACCGTTCCTTCCTCTTTAATATCCCTTCTGCCCTGGAAACTTACTTTATAAGTCCCCGCATGGTTGTTTTTGCAACCGTGGCCCTGCTGCTTTCCCTTGGTATTCCCTTCCTGGTATTGATCTATATCGGTGCCATGATGGCTTTCCAGTTCAAATCCAGCTGGAGATACCTGGGACCCATCACCTTCATTTTGTGGCTTACCGGCCTGATCCTGCTGTTTTTTGTGATGATCTCCGGAGTAAGACACTATAGAGCACAGAAACCCTTTTCGGTGTCCCCACAAAGCGGGTTCATTAAATATGCATGGAACCATAAGGGGATTGAAACAACCACAGACGATCAAAACCCGGAAAATATTTACCTGCTCAGTGCTTCCCGTCCCGAAATTGCGGGATAAGAACAACAGAAAACAAGTTAAACGATTTTTTATCCCATAAAAATTGCAACCATGAAACGAACCATTACCGCCAATATCAGTGGAATTGTATTCAACATTGATGAAGATGCCTACGAAAAGCTTCACCGGTATTTCCAAAATGTAAAGCACCATCTTGCCAACGAGGTGGGAAGTGAAGAGGTAATTGCCGATATTGAGAACCGGGTTGCGGAAATCTTTCGCGAGAAACAGAAAGATCAAAGGCAAACCATCACCCTGCCCGATGTGGAAGAGGTGATCAGCCAACTTGGCGATCCCGGGCAGATCGGCGGAGAAGAAAGTGCCAAAGACGCCGGGGAAAAGAAAAAATACACCTACGAGCCCGAAACCGAAAACATCCCAAAAAGGCTATACCGCAACCCCGATGACCGCTACATCGGCGGGGTGTGTTCCGGAATTGCCACCTATATCCAAACCGATCCTACCTGGATCCGCCTGGCTTTTGTGGTATTTTTCCTTATGGGCTTTGGGCTGATCCTCTACATCATCATGTGGATTGTGGTGCCCATGGCACGCACCACTGCAGAAAAACTGGAGATGAGGGGAAAAAAGGTAAACATTTCCAACATCAAACAATCGGTGCGGGAAGAGTTTGAATCGGTGAAAACCAACCTCAACAACCTGGGCAAAGAAGCCAGGGATAACTTCAGATAGGAAGGGCAATGCCTTTTCCTTTGTAAGTAAAAATGCAACGAGAGAAACGGAAGGCAAACAAAATCAGGTGTACTGCGTTTGTATTGTTGGTAAAGCAAAACAGAATTAATTTTTGCTATTTTTGACTGGCCAGGTATTTCGTGGCCGGACACTCAAAAAACAACCGACAAACCCATTCAAAGGCAACTGAAAAACTATGTCACCCAGAAAAAAACAATTTACTCCCGCACAAAAAAAAGAGATCCTCAACGATTACCGTATTGCAAACGAAAGCCGGCAGGCGAGTATCCTTGGCCGACGGGAAGTGCTGACCGGCAAAGCCAAGTTCGGCATTTTCGGTGATGGCAAGGAGGTTCCCCAGCTGGCTATGGCCAAGGTTTTTAAAGAAGGAGACTGGCGTTCCGGCTATTACCGGGACCAGACCTTTATGATGGCTGCAGGGATGATGAATCTGGAGGAGTTTTTCAGTCAGCTTTACGGGGATACTAACCTGGAAGCCAACCCGGCCAACGGCGGCCGCATGATGAACAACCATTTTGCTACCCGCAGCCTGGATGAAGAAGGCAACTGGAAAGATCTGACAGCCCAGAAAAACTCTTCGCCCGACATCTCTCCCACTGCCGGGCAGATGCCCCGGGCCCTGGGACTGGCCATGGCATCAAGGGTATACCGCAATGTGGAGGAACTCAAAGACCTTAAGAAGTTCAGTAAAAACGGCAACGAAGTGACTTTTGCCACCATCGGGGATGCCAGCACCAGCGAAGGCCACTTTTTTGAGACCATGAATGCCGCTGCCGTGCTCAAGGTTCCGCTGGCCTTATCGGTGTGGGACGACGGGTTTGGGATCAGTGTGCCTATAGAGTTTCAAACTGTTAAGAGCAGCATCTCCGAAGCCCTGAAAGGTTTTGAAATAACAAAGAAGGGCGAAACCGGCCTGCTGATCTTCCGGGAAAAAGGATGGAATTACCAGGGACTGATCGACATGTACAAAAAAGGGGTGGATGTGGCCCGCAAAGAACATGTGCCGGTCCTCTTCCATGTAACCGAAGTAACCCAGCCCCAGGGCCACTCCACAAGCGGCTCTCACGAACGGTACAAATCCCCTGAGCGCCTGAAGTGGGAAGAGGAGCACGACTGCATCCGCCAAATGCGTCTTTGGATACTTGAAAATGATATTGCCAAAGAAAAAGAACTGGAGGAAATTGAGAAAAAGGCCGCAACTGCCGTTAAGAAAGCCCGCCGCAATGCCTGGAACAACTTCCAGAAACCCATCCTGGAAAAGCGCAAGGATTTTATTGAAAAAGTAAATATTTCCACCTGTAAATGTCTGAAGGTGGAAAAGATTGACCAGTTGCTCCAGGACCTAGGCCGCATCGGCGAACCCATCCGCAAGGACATCATCTCTACCGGGAAAAAGATCCTCAGGCTGATCTGCAACACCTGCACCCCGGAAAATTCGCTGAAAGAGATTATCACCCAATGGCTTACTGAAGAATTCGAAAACGACCAGCGCCGCTATTCTTCCCATCTTTACAGTCAGTCAGCGCTTTCTCCTTTTAAAGTATCCGAAATCAAACCAAGTTATCCTGAAAAACCCGAAATGGTCAACGGGCGGGAGGTCCTGGTGCAGAATTTCGACAAGCTTTTTGCCAAATACCCCGAGGCCATGATATTTGGTGAGGATGTGGGCCATATCGGCGGGGTGAACCAGACCCTTGAGGGCATGCAAAAAAAGTACGGTTCTCTGCGGGTTGCCGACACCGGCATTCGCGAAGCCACCATCATCGGGCAAGGCCTTGGTATGGCCATGCGCGGGTTGCGGCCCATTGCTGAAATACAATATTTTGATTACCTGCTTTTTGGTTTGCAGGTGGTCAGCGACGACCTGGCCACCCTGCACTACCGCACCGTTGGCGGACAAAAGGCACCCCTGGTCATCAGCACCCGCGGTCACCGCCTGGAAGGGATCTGGCATTCGGGAAGCCCCCTGAGTATGGTCATCAACTCCATCAGGGGAGTGCATGTACTGGTGCCCCGCAACATGACACAGGCTGCCGGGTTTTACAACACCCTGATGCAGAGCGATGATCCCGCGCTGATCATTGAGCCCCTCAACGCTTATCGCCTCAAGGAAAAACTGCCTGAAAACATCGGGGAATTTACCACCCCCATCGGCAAGGCAGAAATATTGCAGGAAGGCGATGACGTAACACTGGTTACCTATGGCTCCTGTGTAAGGATTGCCCAGGATGCCATCAGGCAGCTCAAAGAGTTTGGCATTTCGGTTGAATTGATCGACATACAATCCCTGCTGCCTTTCGACCTGGATCAGACCATCGTGCAGTCCCTGAAAAAGACCAACAAAATCTTATTTTTCGACGAAGACGTGCCCGGTGGTGCCACCGCGTTTATGATGCAAAAAGTGCTGGAAGAACAAAAAGGTTACCGCTACCTGGATGCTGAACCCTCCACCGTTACAGCAAAAGAACACAGGGCAGCCTACAGTACCGACGGAGATTATTTCTCCAACCCCAATGCAGAAGATGTATTTGAGAAAATCTACGAAATGATGCACGAATACAATCCTTCCATTTACCCAAGGATTTTCTGAAAAAACAATTTCATTATACAGCTGTTTAATTATAATGACTACCTTTGTCACCCCGAAAAAAAACGGGGCAGTCAAAAAGTAATGCCAGGGACTTTTTGACAGGCACAACCGCGGATAATAGCAGTTTGGGAAATTCCGGAATCAGATTGCCACAAACTTTTTAATAACATTATGACAACAACAAACCTGAATGTTTTGGATGGTAAGAGGCTTTATTACAGTTTTCTTGCCGGAGCCTACAATGTTTTTGAACACCAGAAATACCTTAATAAGATCAATGTTTTTCCGGTTCCTGACGCCGACACCGGTACCAACCTGGCTTCCACCTTCCGGTCGATCGTGGAGAATTGCAGCCCAAGCCCGAGTATCAAACAAACTTCGGTTTCCATTGCAGAGGCTGCACTTATTGGTGCCAGGGGCAACAGCGGCATCATCATTGCCCAGTTTTTATATGGGTTCAGCAATGAGATCGAAGACCGCGAACACATCACCCTGAAAGATTTTGCCATATCCATGAAAAAGGCCGTGGAATATGCTTACCAGGCTATATCCAATCCGGTTGAAGGTACCATTATTACCGTGCTGCGCGAATGGGCAGATTTTTTATATGCTTTGCATGAAAAAGTGGAAAGCTTTGAGCAACTCATGAAAGAATCCCTGGAGAAAGCGAAGGAATCCCTTTCCAAAACGCCCGAATTACTTAAGGTGCTTGCTACGGCAAAAGTAGTGGATGCCGGAGCCAAAGGGTTTGTGCTCTTTTTGGAAGGAGTGACACAGTTCCTTCAAAAGGAAAACCTCAAGAAAATTCTCAGCTTCACCTCTGAAACGCAGGCAACCGAACCCATCATCACTGAATCGCATGAAACCGGCAATTTCCGCTATTGCACCGAGGCCATGGTTTCCATCCCCGAAAACTCCAAAACCGGGGTCACCAATTATTTATCACAACTTGGGGATTCGCTGGTCATGGCCGGCCCGGAAAAGAAAATGCGCATCCACATCCATACCAACCAGCCCGAGGAGGTATTTGGTTACCTTACCCGGGAAGGGAAAGTGCTTACGCAGAAGGTCGATGACATGGTGAAACAAAATGAAATTGCCAGCAACCGCAAGCACAACATTGCCCTGATGATTGATTCCACCTGCGACCTGCCAAGGGAGATCATTGACCGCTACCAGATGCATGTGGTGCCCCTTAACGTTTTTTTCGGGGAAACCCAGTTCCTTGACCGCCTCACCATCACCCAGGAGAAATTTTTTGAAATGATGGACAGCCATCCGGACTATCCCACATCCTCCCAGCCCTCCATTGCCGATCTTAACAACACCTATAATTACCTGGCCTCGCATTATGACTCGGTTATTGCCGTTCACCTTTCGGAAAAGCTCAGCGGAACCTATGCCAACAGCTTAAAGGCTGCAGAAACCGTTTCTGCCCAAACCGGAAAGCGTATTGACGTGGTAAACTCCAGGCTTTTGAGCGGAACCCTGGGCCTGCTGGCACTGCGCATTGCAAAGGCCATTGAGGAGGGAAAGTCACAGGATGAGATCATGGCCAATGTGGATAAATGGGCGGACAATACCCGGATTTTGGTCGGCATCAAAACCCTTGATTCATTTATCAAAGGAGGCCGGGTGAGCCCTACCAAAGGTTTTATCGGGAAAAAACTGGGCATGCGCCCCATTGTCAGCATGGACAAGGAAGGCAAATCACTGCTTTTTGAAAAAGCCTTCAGTATCAAAGGAAGCCTGAAAAAGATCATGAAGATCATTAAAAAGGACCTGAAGGAAAAAAAACTCTGGAAATACAATATCGTGCATGCCTACAACCCGGAAACCGCCGAATGGTTTGCCCGGCAAATGGAAGAGCTTACCGGCCAAAAGCCCGAATACATTTCTGAAATCGCCCCGGTGGTGGCCATCAGTGCCGGACGCGGCACCGTTGCCGTTTCCCTGATGATGGAATAAAACCTTCTTTTTGGTGGCAAAACGAAAAAAGGTTTAAGCCCGCAGGCTTAAACCTTTTTGGTTGTAAAACACAAACCACCAGTTAGTAATTTTCCACCCACTCTTCAAAATAAGCCTGGGGATGGCGGCAGGTTGGGCAGTTTTTCAGGGCTTTTTCACCTTCATAAATATACCCGCATTTCCTGCAATACCATTTGATTTTTTTGGGTCGGTTAAATACGGTTCCTTCTTCCACTCTCCTGAGCAACTTAAGGTAACGGTCTTCATGGTTTTTTTCGGCATCGGCAATCAGTTTGAAGGTGGTGGCAATGCGCTTAAACCCTTCTTCCTCGGCCACTTTGGCAAAGGTTGGGTACAGTTCTGACCATTCTTCATTTTCACCTTCGGCGGCATGGGCCAGGTTTTCGGCGGTATTTCCGATTTTTCCGGCAGGGTAAGCAGCCGTGATCTCCACTTTGCCTCCCTCCAGATAGCTGTAAAACATTTTCCCGTGCATGCGCTCCTGATCAGCTGTTTCCCGGAAAAAACCGGCAATCTGCTCATAACCTTCCTCACGCGCCACTTTGGCATACATCTCATATCTGCGCGTAGCCTGAGCTTCGCCTGCAAAGGATTTCAACAGGTTTTGCTCAGTCCGGGTCCCTTTTATACTTTTTTCTTCCATGATGATTCCTCCTTAGTTTTTTATCGTGTAATGTTTAAAAATATTTGTCTTCTCAGTTTTTTTGAAAGCGGGAAAAACAAAAATAAACCGATTTGGGTTAAAAACCCTGAATCCTTATCAAAACATAAAGGGAAACCTCTAATTTATAAGTAGTTTAAATAAAAGGAGGAAAAGAAAACCCAAACCAATTTTAGAGTATCCCCGGAAAAGGTTTAAACCATTTCTCAACCCGGATGCATTATCATTGGCAGCAGACCATTTAAACCTGCCGATCAATAATTTTTTATGGAATAATTTATTGGCATTCAGGATTTCAAAAAACGGGAGCAAAATTTAGTGCCCATTAGTGATCGGGCACAGGCAATGCTGATATTCCTTTTATGAGCAAGTCCATTCGGCGATTTACTGCGGGAATGAATCAATAGTTAAAGGATTGGTTATTCAATGCATCAAAAGTATTTTTGGCGCGTTGGATCCGGTCAGGAGAAAATCTGGAAAGAATATACCTTAGCCCCCTCTGCCGGGTTTTAAAATACAATTCAATAAAATCCCTATGATTTCCTGCCTGAAAAAGTTCCTGGTCAGTTACTGATTGAACAGGGTCTGGGAACGATCGGGCCCGGTGGAAACGATTTCCATGGGAAGCCCCACATGGGCTTCGATAAGGTTGAGGTATTCCTGCAATCCTGCAGGCAGTTCCTGTATGCTTTTATAACCGCTCAGATCAAAATCCCAGCCTTTCACATTTTGCAA
This sequence comes from Bacteroidales bacterium, assembly GCA_007129255.1. Lineage (GTDB taxonomy): Bacteria > Bacteroidota > Bacteroidia > Bacteroidales > UBA7960 > PUML01. The sequence continues at coordinate 8,322 of SKVW01000051.1, read as the reverse complement.
AACAGGTTTCAGCTTATGGGGTTCATAATCCGGGGGCAGGTAGTTTACTCTCCGGCCTTCGTATTCATAGGCAGTACAAACCTTAAAGTTTTTCATCCCGTTGAGTACATCTACTTTGGTCATAATGAGCTTTGTAACCCCATTCAGCATGACGGCATATTTGAGGGCAGGCAGGTCGAGCCATCCGCAACGGCGGGGTCGCCCGGTGGTAGATCCAAATTCGTTGCCTGCTTCCCGTAGTTTGTCTCCATCCCCATTAAAAAGTTCGGTGGGAAAAGGACCGCTTCCTACCCTGGTACAGTAGGCTTTAAATATACCATACACCTCCCCTATTCTGGACGGTGCAAGGCCCAGGCCGGTGCAGGCCCCTGCAGCAATGGTGTTGGAAGAGGTTACAAAAGGATACGACCCGAAATCAATATCAAGCTGGGTGCCCTGTGCCCCTTCTGCCAATACTTTTAACCCGTCATCCAGGGCCTGGTTGACAAAAATTTCACTTTCAATCTGGTTGAGTTTCCAGATGTTTTCCAGGCCTTGAAACCAAGCTGCTTCATAAGCTTCAAAGCCCATTCCCTCCAGGCGAAGTTCTTCAATATTATAGCCCAGGTTTCGGGCCATGGTCAGGTGTGCTTTTTTGCGCTCTTCATATTTCTGGCGGAATCCCGGAGACAAGGTTTCGGCAAGCCGCATCCCGCAACGGGCAATCTTATCGGTATAGGCAGGCCCAATGCCTTTTAGGGTGCTGCCAATCTTTTGTTTTCCGCGGCTGTGTTCGTTGGCTGCATCCAGCAGGCGATGCGAAGGAAGGATAAGATGGGCTTTTCCGGAAATGAAAAGGGATTTTCTGAGGCGGGCCATATCTAATCCCAGGCTGTCTAATTCCTGGTTGAAAATGAATGGATCCAGCACCACTCCATTGCCAATAACATTCTGGCAGCCATCATGAAAAATACCTGAGGGGATGGTATGTAAAATAAATTTCTTGTTTTCAAATTCAAGGGTATGCCCGGCGTTAGGCCCTCCCTGGAAACGGGCTACCAATTGATATCGGGGGGTGAGCACATCCACGATCTTTCCTTTGCCCTCATCACCCCATTGCAAGCCTAGCAAAACATCGGCTTTATTCTCAAACCTCATTATTTGATTTCCTGTTTTGGATAAGACATAAAAAAAGCGGCATTACACCGTTTTCTGTTTCAGGTCAAAATTAGCCTTTTTTACCCAGAGTTCAAACAATTAAATATGGTAAAAATGTGGGGAGAAGAATTTTGGAAGCCAAGCCTTCAGGAGCCGTTACTTTTGATCTTTTCACATTCTTTGCAAATCCCGTAAAAAACAAAAGAGCGGTGGGTAACTTCAAAATTCATAAGGTTTTCCACTGAATTTTGAATTTCCTGCAGGCGGGGATCGCAAAATTCATAAACATTACCACACTCTGTACAGATCAGGTGATCGTGCTGTTTGTATTTATAGGATTTCTCAAACTGGGCTACATTTTTTCCAAACTGATGCTTTACCACAAGGTTGCAGCTCAGCAGCAGATCAATGGTATTATAAAGGGTGGCCCGGCTCACCCGGTATTTGTTATTCTTCATTTTAATATACAGGGACTCTACATCGAAATGTCCCTCGGTAAGATATATTTCTCTAAGTATGGTAAACCGTTCCGGGGTTTTACGATGCCCGTTGTTTTCCAGGTAAGCGGAAAAAATATTCTTTACAGTTTCATAGACTTCCAGATCAGCTTTTGTTTCTTTCATCGCATTTTACTTTAACCGTTTGAACAAGTTCAAAAAACAAAAAGTTTAATGGTTCTTTTATAAAATAACAGTTAAACCTGTTCGGGCCTGATACAATAAAAAGTGTTCAGGATCAAAGATAGAAAAAAAAATTATTATTTGAAATGTTTATAAATAAAAGCAAAAAAGTCTGTATTACAGCATTTTAAGACTGTGCCTCCGACTCGGATTCCATCTTGCCAATTCGGGTAACTTTCTGGATTCCTTGTATTTTCTTCAGTTTTTTGATCAGATTGTTCAGGTGCTGGGTGTCATTAATATAGAGCATTACCGTACCCTCAAACATGCCATCGTGGGTGTCGAAATGAATGTTGCGGATATTGATGCTGTATTCACTGGAGATAATGTTGGTGAGGTTTTTCAGCAGCCCCACATCATCAATCCCTTTAATCCTTATGCCGGACAAAAAAGCGATGGACTTGTTGGTCATCCATTTGGCTTTAACAATGCGGTAGGCATATTTTGACATCAGCTGAACGGCATTGGGGCAATTGTTGCGATGGATCTTGATGCCATCGTTTATGGTAACAAAGCCAAACACATCGTCACCTGGGATGGGATTGCAGCAGGGCGACAGGGAGTATTTCAGATTTTCGAGGCTGTCGCCAATAAGCAGGGTGTCGGGTTTATCTTTTAGCTGCTGGCGAATGGGATCAACACCGGTGGTTTTTTCGGCGGAGGAATCTTTGGAGCGGGAAAAAGGTTTTTTCAGGTAGCTGAATAACCCACTGCGATCTTTATCAGAAAGGTAGTTTTTCAGGTCCTTCTGCCCGATCTTTCCGATGGCCACTTCATAATACAGTTCCAATGGAGAAGGCAGTTTAAAATAGTCCAGAAGTTTTTGGATATTTTCCTGGGTATTATCAATTTTCAACTGCCGCATTTTGCGCTCAAGAATCTCTTTGCCTTCCTCTGCCTGTTTTTTTCTTTCTTCTTTGAGGGCACTTTTTATTTTTCCTTTTGCCCGGGCAGTGGTAACATATTTAAGCCAGTCATGCTTTGGTGTTTGCTTGGCAGAAGTGATGATCTCTACCTGATCGCCGCTTTTAAGGGTATAGCTGAGGGGAACCAGCTTATGATTCACTTTTGCACCAAGACAATTGTTGCCCACCTGGGTGTGAATACTGTATGCAAAGTCAAGTGCGGTGCTACCCATGGGCAGGGTTCTCAACTCACCTTTTGGGGTAAAAACGATGATCTCATCAGAAAAAAGGTTGAGCTTAAAATCGTCAATAAAATCCAAGGCGTCGGATTCGGAGGTTTTCAAAATGTCACGGATCCTTCTCAGCCATTTGTCAATACCACTTTCGCCGGATTTCGACTCCTTGTATTTCCAGTGGGCGGCATATCCTTTTTCTGCCACTTCATCCATACGGCGGGTGCGTATCTGAACTTCCACCCATTTGCCCGACCGGCTCATTACGGTAGTATGTAAGGACTCATAGCCGTTGGCCTTGGGGGTGGATATCCAGTCTCTCAGCCGATCGGGGTTGGGCCGGTATATATCGGTAACTATGGAGTATGCCTTCCAGCAATCTGCTTTTTCCCGGGGTTCGGGCGTGTCAATAATAATCCGGATGGCAAAAATATCGTATACCTCCTCAAAAGGAACTTCTTTTTTTTTCATCTTGGCCCAAATGGAACTGATGGATTTGGTGCGGGCCAAAACGGTAAAATCCAGGTTTTCCTTTTGCAGAGCTTTTCGGATAGGAGCGGTAAAAGAATTGATAAACCGGTTTCGCTCTTCCTGCGTATCGGCAAGCTTTTGAACAATGGTATTGTAAGCTTCAGGCTCGGTATATTTCATGGCCAAATCTTCCAACTCGCTTTTTATGGCATGGAATCCCAGCCGGTGAGCCAGGGGTGCAAAAAGGTAAAGGGTTTCATTGGCCACTTTCAGTTGCTTCTTAGGGGGAAGAGAATCCAGGGTACGCATGTTGTGCAAACGGTCTGCCAGCTTTATTAAAATTACCCGCACATCATCCGAAAGGGTTAGCAGCATCTTGCGGAAATTCTCTGCCTGAACGGAAGTGGTCTGGTCAAAAATATCCGAAATTTTGGTGAGGCCGTCAATGATACGGGCTACTTCTTCCCCAAAATATTCCTCAATATCCGACAGGGTATAATCGGTATCTTCCACCACATCGTGCAATAGCGAGCAAACCACACTGGTGGCCCCCAGGCCGATCTCCTCCACCACGCTTTTTGCTACGGCAATGGGATGATAAATATAGGGTTCGCCGCTTTTGCGACGGTGCTCTTTATGGGCCTGCGTTGCAAAATCAAAAGCCTGACGAATACGCTTGCGGTCTTCTTTGCTGGTATTGGGCCGACAAACCGACAACAAGGAACGGTATTTCTTCAGGATTTCTTTTCGTTCTTCTTCAAGGGCTATTTTATGCATATTGCAGGCCTTTTTTCTTTGAAATTTCCTTACTGCAAAGATAAGGTAAATAAAACTTTTTAAGTCCGCAATGTCCGGTCATAAAAAGTATCTGTTGATAGAGTAAAACAAGGTTGAGTCACTGCTGGTTCAGTTCGGAAAAGAGATGGTGGATGATCCCGTCCGAAAGGCCTACTTTGGGAACATAAACCGAGCGGGTATCTAACTGCTTCATGATAAAGCAAAAAATCTGCCCGGCAGGAATGATCACATCAGCCCGGTCGGGTCGCAGCCCTATGCGTTCTATGCGTTCCTTCAGGGTGAAAAGGGCAAGGTGCTTCAGGGAATATTCCAGGTTATCGTAAGAAAGGGTATTTTCGGGGATGCGCCCATAAAGCTTGGTGAGCTTATTGATGTTGCCCCCCGAGCCAACCAAAAGCAGGCTGGCAGGATCTCCCGTGAATTTTTTCAGCCAGTTTTTCAATGCGTCCCACTCCTTTTTCTTTACTTTTTTGTTGAGGAGCCTTACCGTTCCGATCTTAAAACTGCCCGATTCAATGATCTTCCGATCTTTTAGGAGGGATATCTCGGTGCTGCCTCCACCCACATCTACAAACATAACAAAATCATGTTCCTTTGCAATACGCATATCACTGACTGCACTTACCAGGGCAGCCTCTTTCAGCCCGTCAATTATTTCCACTTCTATCCCGGTTTGACGGTGAATGGCATTCAATACTTCTCCGCGATTTTCGGCCTCACGCATGGCAGCGGTTGCGCAAGCCTTAAAGGCCACCGGCTGATAAACTTCCATGAGCAGTTTAAAAGCCTGCATGGTTTTGATTAACTTTACGGTCTTTTCGGGTGAAATACAATTGTTTTTAAAAACATCCTCCCCGAGCCGGATGGGAATCCGCACAAGGGAGGCCTTTTCCACCATTACGTGCCCGTTGTGCCTGAAAGCATTCGAAAAAAGTAAACGCACAGCATTGGTTCCGATATCTATAGCTGCCAGTAACATGGGTTTGGTTTATTCGTTGGTTTTGAGGTAGTATTTGTTTTTAAAGAATTCATAAATCGCAACCTGGCTTCTGACAGGGTTTTCAGGGTTAGTTTTGCGGTAGTTATTTTGCTGATTTTTATCGATGATGCGCGCTTTTTCATTATCCTTCCATTGAATTTCCATCATGGTGCGCAATTCTTCCTGCAGTTCTTTGTCATAAACAGGGCATCCCACCTCAATGCGGTGGTCCAGGTTACGAACCATCAGATCGGCAGAAGAAATAAAAAAGCGTTCCTCCCCATCATTATGAAAAATAAACACCCTGGAGTGCTCAAGGAAGCGATCAACAATACTGATGGCTTCAATGTTTTCGCTTAACCCGGCAACACCCGGCACCAGCACGCAAATTCCCCTAACATTGAGCCGGCACTTTACCCCGGCCTGGCTTGCCTGGTAGAGCTTTTTAACAAGGCTCTCGTCAACCAGGGAGTTGAGTTTTAAAAAAATGAATGCTGCTTTTCCGGATTTTGCGTTACGGATCTCGTTATCAATCAGCCGAATAATAAACCTGCGTGTGCGAAAAGGCGATACCACAAGGGTTTTGAAAGTTACCGGGGAATAGTAAGTTTTTTCAAAAAGACCGAAAACCTTTTCCACCTCCCGGGTAATTCGGGAATTGCTGGTGAGCAGGCTGTCATCGCAATAAAGCCGGGCAGTTTCTTCATTAAAGTTGCCGGTGCCAATATTGGCATACAATACGTTCTCCTTTTTTTCCTTTCTTTTGATCAGAATTAGCTTGCTGTGAACTTTCAGGCCGGGGATCCCGTGAATAATATTTACCCCTTCTTCCTGCATTTTTTCCGACCATAAAATATTGGCTTTTTCATCAAAGCGGGCCTGCAGCTCAAGAAAAACGGTTACTTTTTTGCCGTTGCGGGCCGCATTGATCAGGGCATTGATTACACGGGAGCTTTTGGCCACCCTGTACAAGGTCATTTTTATGGACCTTACCCCGGGATCAATAGAGGCTTCCCGCAAGAGATCAATAATGTATTGAAAAGACTGATATGGAAAATGCAACATCACATCTTTTTGTCCAAGGGTGGCCAGTATGCTTCTGCTGCCAGCCAAATCGGGGTGGGGAAGCGGAGGAGCAGGAGGGTACTCCAGTTGAGGGCCCCCAACATTGGGAAACTCCATGTAATCTTTGAAATTCTGGTAGCGCCCTCCGGGAATAATGCTGTCCTTTTCCGTGATCTTTAACCTTTGGGTCAACAATTCCAGCAAAGGCGGAGGTATCTGCTGATCATAAATAAATCTTACAGGTCGCCCTTTCTTCCTTTGCTTGAGACTTTCAGTCATGCGTTCCATAAAGCTTTTGGATACATCATTGTCGATATCCAACTCGGCATCGCGGGTTAGTTTTATGGAATAGGCATGAAAAACATCATATGTGAAAATGGAAAAAATCTCTGCCAGGTTAAAGCGGATAACATCATCCAGCAACATGATATAATTCTTATCCCCTTTTTTGGGAAGGATCACAAAACGGGAAGCATTGGATGTGGGGACCTTGATAAGGGCAAAATCTTCTTTAGCGGGCCGGCTTTTTTTTTGAAGATGCACGGCAAGATATATGCTGCGATCACGCAGGAACGACGATCGTTTGAAATTTTTGATCATCACCGGGAAAAGATTGGCCCTTACCTGATCCCGAAAAAATTGTGTAATAAAAGCTCCCTGATCAGCGGTAATTTGTTTCTCATCGATCAGGAAAATTTTTTCCTTTTCCAGGCCCCTGATCAGTTTTTTGTGGATTTCTTCAAACCGGGCCTGGTGTTTTTGATCGATCTCATTGATCCTTAACAATATTTTACCAGGATCAAAGCCAACGCTATCGGGGTCTTCAAACTGAAAGTCCTTTAATCGCCTGAGGGTTGCCACCCTCACCCTGAAAAACTCATCCAGGTTGTTGGAAAAAATCCCTAGAAAGCGAAGCCGCTCCAAAAGGGGTATCCGCTCATCCGCCGCTTCCTGCAGCACCCGCTCATTAAAGGATAGCCAGCTGATTTCGCGGTTAATGAACTGAAACTTACTCATACAAAAAGAAAGTTACTTTATGCAGAACGTCTGCGGTAAAAAAGGGTTAACAGCAGGTTTTTTGACCCCCAAAAAACAACCCTGCAATATTGGCTAAATATATTTACAATTGCATTAATTTTTTGTTAAATATTCGGGCTTAAAGCATTTTTGGATAAACAACAAAATTAATTTTTTTAGATGCAAGAGGGATTTCTTTCCATTCTGCGGTATCAAAAGAAATGCTGACCACCGCAGAAGTTGGCATATAGTCGATCTTATTTTCAAGAAACTCATTGGCAAACTGTGTTATGGCGGGATTGTGCCCCACCATCATCACCGTATTTTTCCCGTCAGGAAGTCCAAAAGCCACCTGCTGCAAACCGGTTGCACCTGAAAAATAAACCTGACCATCTACCTGGATCTCATGGTGTGGATATCCAAGCACTTCGGCAAAAATCTTTGCCGTTTCAAAAGCCCTGACGGCATGGCTGGATACGATCAAATCAGGAAAAACCTTTCGCTCCCTTAAATAGATCGCAACTTTTTCCGTCCGGGACTTCCCTTTTTCCAAAAGTGGTCTCTCAAAATCCTGCAATCCGGGCTCTTTCCAGGACGATTTTGCATGACGTACCAACAATAGTGTTTTCACCTTAAAAAGATTTGGTTAAACTTAAACGTCTGACAGTTCAATCGGTTTTTTTATCAAGGTAAAAAAAATTTATCACATATTGGCAAGCCAAGCGCGACAATCGGTGGTTTTTTTAAGAAAATCACCGGCAAAAAAAGAGGCCCCGAAGGGCCCCAAATTTTTATTGTATAAACAGTATTTTCCGTTAGTAGGCAAACAGCGGAAAATCCTTCATCAGTTTGTTGACCTTGTTTTTAACTGCTTCTATCACTTTTTCATCATCGATATTGGAGATAACCTCATCAATAAAGTCAACGATTTTTGCTGCATGTTCTTCTTTTAAGCCCCTGGTGGTAATAGCAGGAGCCCCAATGCGGATCCCTGAGGTCTGGAAGGGAGAGCGGCTATCGAAAGGCACCATGTTTTT
>SKVW01000023.1 GCA_007129255.1 Bacteroidales bacterium | reverse complement strand
TCCATCCTCCATCCTCCATCCTCTACCCTCTATCGTCTTCCTTCAAACCTCAATAATCATCCTCGCGTTTGTTTAAAGTTAATCATGGATGTTTCATCTGGTATTTTTGTTGTCAGGTCTGCATTAAAAAAATTAAAAGTCTCCACAGGTTCTTATTCCACAATCACTTTATCTCCTTCGCTCAGGGCATGCATGCCGGCCCTTACCACCATGGATCCGGGTTCCAGATGATCCACGGCAGCCCTGTCGCGCAGGATCAGCCGTTGCACGACAGATTGTTTTTCCACCTGCCCGTCTTTAACCACCCACACAAACTGTTCTTCATCCGGCCGGCCAACAAGGGCAGCCCGGGGAATAAACACCAGGCTGTCACCTTCCAGCGCAAACCTGACCCTGGCATGCATACCCGGGATAAGTTTCCCTTCAGTATTTTTAACCATGACGGCCGCTTTGGCGGTGCGGCTGCTGAGGGAGATCACGGGTTTTACCGAATGAAGAATTCCGGGAAAGCCCTCTTCCGAAACCGCATCTGAAACCACCTCAGCCTGTAAGCCCTTTTCTAACATGGAAAGGTGGCGCTCATTGACGGAAATTTCTACCTTAACGGTATCCAGCTCAATCAGCCTTACAATTCCTGAGGTATGTGAATACCCGGGTTCCAGACCCGGAGAGAAAAGGAAAGTTTCTCCTTCATTGACCAGGTATTCCACAATTGTTCCGGAGAACGGGGCAGTGATGCGGGTATTTTTTTTCATCATCAGGTAACGGGCCTTTGCGGCCTCGTATTTCCCTTTTACATGGTCATAATCACGGCGGGTAACGCTTTCCTTTTCCAGCAGACGGGCCATCCGCTCATAGTCTTTTTCCAGAGTGCGGTATTCTGCTTCCGCCATGGTCATGGGTTCTGCCGAAAGTTCCGCGATCAGGGCACCTTTGGCCACCTGAGTGCCTTCAGAATAATGGATCTTTTCCACCCGGCCCGGGACGGAAGCACCGAGGTTGGCTTCCCGCCATGGAAAAACCGTTCCGCTGTATTCCAGTTCAGGGGCGTGATATTCTTTTTTTGCCACGGCCACGGCCACGCGTTTGGAAGTTTCCTCTTCTTGAGTCGGAGGGGTGTCATTGCAGCTTGCAGCAAAGGCTGTTATAAGCAATAAGATCAGTTTCCTTTTCATAAATCCTGGTTTTTCAATGAATTATTTCCGGTAGCTTTTTCCAGTGCGGCAAAAGCCTGGCGCAAATCGCCCCTGGCAGCTATTTTTTCGGCATGGGCATCCTGCCAAAGGGTTTGTGCCTCCAGCAACTCCGTAAGGGTGAGCAGGCCTTCCTCAAAATTATCCCTTGCCAGCCTGAGGTTTTCTTCTGCCTGCTTTAAGGAAAGCTGCATCAGCGACAATCGCCTGAGTGCTTCCCTGTATCCGTGATAAGCACGGGTGACCTCCAGTTCCACCAGTTCGCGGGCATCTTCCAGTTTGAGTTCCTGAACCTTTTTCTCCATTTGGGTGGCCTGCAGGGTATGGCGGCGCTCATTCCAGTGAAAAATGGGGATGCGCAAGGTCACGCCAACATTCCAGTCGCCCCCGAAGCTATCGGCAAAGCCACGGTAAGGATTGGGATTTGCCTGGAAATAGTTTGCACCAAACAACAGTTCGGGATAAAACCTTGCCCTGGCCATGTTTACCACCTGCTCTCCCATATCCACCGCCGAGCTCGCCATTTTCAGCTCAGGCCGGCGTTCCCTGGCCCTGCTGATCAATTCGTCAAGACTGTTAACCTGCAAAGCCCAGTCTTCCTCGGCACTGACCTTAATCTCTTCGGTAAGCGGCAAGCCGGTCATACGGCACAAAGCCATGGAAGCCAGCTCTACCCCGTTTTTTGCCTTGAACTGGTCCAGGTTGGCCTGGTTGAGTTTTACACTGACCCTGAGTACATCATTTTGAGAGGCCATGCCTTCCTCATGCAGATTTTTTAAATCCCTTTCCAGGCGGGAGAGGAATTCCACGGCTTTTTCAGCCAGCAAAAGGTCTTCCTGTAGCGAATACAACTCCCAGAAAAGCACTTCGGTTTCAAACAATACCTCAGACTGTTTTTTCTGTCTACCCTGCCCTGCCATTTCTTCCAGGATTGAAGCCATGCGGTATTGCGAACGGATCTTTCCGCCTGTAAACAAAGGTTGTATCAGGCCAACATTCAGCAAAAAGTTGTTGCGTTGCCCAAAAGTGGTTTCCTCAGCCGGTATCCAGGTATAACTGTGAAAAATGGGATTGCCGTCCTCATCGGTCATGTAAATGTCGGTATCGGGAAGAAACACCACCCCGGTAGGCGGCGGTGAAATATCCGGATCCAGCAAAAGGTCCATACTTACCTGCCCGGTTTCAGGGTCAATGGCGGTATAAGGAACCACCGGCAGCAGCATATCGTCTTCCAGCAAACGGAAGTCGCGGTTCATGCGGGTATAGTTTCCCGTAAAATCAAAGGAAGGTAAAAACTGTGTGAAAGAGGCCTGTCGCAGAAAACCTGCTGCTTGCTCATGATAGGCAGCACCCTGAAGTTCACGGTTATGCGTTAAAGCCATATCCAGGGCTTCTTCAAGGGTAAGGGTGCGTTGTGCAATAACAAAACCTGACCCGGAACAGGCCCAAGCAAGCAAGCTCAAAAAAAGGATCTTTAAAGTGTGGTAATATTTCATGAGAAAAAGATTTTCTTGCTAAAAAACGGGATCTCCGGCAAGGATGCCTTCATAAATGATGCGGATCATTTCATCAAACAGTACTTCCGAATTGGCCGGGATGGATTCGGCCAGATCGGAGGGCAGGGTCACCATGGTGGAGGGGTTAATGATGTGTTCCATGGCACTGAGCATGACCAGAACAGCCACTCCCCTGTTGATACCGGGCTTGAAGTGACCGGCGGCAATGCCCTCATCCAGAATGCGGGTATAATAGATCTCCACCATCTCTTTGCGGAAATCCGAAAGCTTTTGCCAGGTTTCCGGCACATTGCGCCGGAGATCTTCCAGAAAATGGCGGGAGACCCGGCTAAGGTTCTGCACCACCAGGGAAATAACTTTTCGCAGTTTCTCGGGAAAAACAACGGGTTCTTCCAATACTTGCCGGATCTCATGTTTCAGGTAATGCATTTTTTCTTCAACCATTTTTTCCAGCACATCCTGCTTTCCTTCAAAGTACTTGTACAGGGTTCTTTTTGAAATCCCCGCAGAGCGGGCAATTTCATCAGCCGTGGTTTTGCTGTACCCAAAACGGTTAAACAGGTCTTCAGCCTGGGTGATCACCCGGCTGGAAATGTTACTTCCGGATTCCATAATATATAAGGATTTGCAATTACAAAGTAAACTAAAATTATGAATTTGGTTTACTATGTGTAAATGTAAAATCAAAAATTCATTTTTCAAACTTTTCAGGTAAAATTTTTCAACAGGGAACCCTGTCAGGAGGTAAAAAATTAAAATTTAAAAATGTTGGATTTTGGGTTTTTTTTGAAACCGGGAAAGAAGATTTGACGTTTAACACTAAAAAGCCCAAAATAGCAAATGGGTATTTTCCGATAAACAATCCATTTTTCTCCTCCCCATTGTTTATCAAAAAACTTTTTTAAAAACCTGATAAGCAAAGCTATAGAAGTTTTTGCGGGTTTAGGCCGGATAATTATTTTGTCTGTAGTCGATTTTAAGGAAACAAACTGTAAGGGTTTGCACTTAGATGAATTTAAGGGAAAATTCCAATTGTTTGTTCAGATTTTTACCCTGAAATTTATAAATGGTTTGTTTTTATCGACCAAAAGTTAATTTTTTAAATCATGGGGTTATTTGAAATACTTTTAAAATTACTCTCATGGGATTTAAAAATCACAGAAATGAAACAAATTAATCTTTTAGGGATGATGGTAATCGCCGGTGCTTTTATTGCTTGCGAAAAGGACCTGCCCGAAAAAGGTGTGGTACTTCAGGATGTGGAATTTGTAATCCGGCAGGTGGATGAGTTGGATTTAAAGGAAGCCGGATACAATTTTGATTGTTCCCAGCAAATGGAGCCGGTTTATGCTTCGGTGGAGATTGAAGGTTTTGAAAAACCCCTGATCCTGATCATATATTCCATGGAGGGCCAATTATACACCCAGCGTTTTAAGGTAGCGATCCGGCCGGATCAGCCCACGGAATTCCGGGTAAAAAACTTTACCATCAGAGACGTAAACAATCAAACCATCATGGCCATTCCCAGAGAAGGAGCCCTGCTGGCAGATTATGTGGCCAATCCCGTTCAATTCGGTTTTCAGGTTAGCACTGCGGAAATAAAACAAGTTCCCGTGGAGGTGCTGTGCTTCTCAACACAGTATTCAGCAGACTTCGGTTATTAGACCCGGATTACCGGTCTTCATTTTCAATATTCTACCCTTCCGGATTTTCGATCCTTTTACTATTCAGGAATTGTTTAAGCCTTGTAGTGTTTTATTGTTCAGGGAAATCCCGTGCCTTCCTTTATTAATTTAAAAAATATGCAACCCTGCTGCAGGAAGAAACACAGGACAATCTATCCTCTAGCTTCTAACCTCCATCCTCTTTTCCTAAAACGTCAATCCAACAGTAAACATATGGGTTTGGCGTTCTTCATCATCCAGGTACATGTGGAAGCCAAGGTCGAGATAGCGGAAAGCACGGATGCCGGCACCGAAATACAAGCCATAATGCGATTGTCTGTCGGACATTTGCACATCAACCAATGAAGGGCCTCCGGTTTCTCCTTCCCGGCGTTCCAAACGAAAGTCGTACACATAATTAAAGTAGCTGGCTCCAAATTTTCCGTAAAGGCGCCAGGAAGAATGAAAGTTGGTGCCAAACATCAGGGCCGGACTGACTTTAAGCACAGAGGCATCGCCGGATATATCGTGGGTTTCCAGGTCGGTAACGGCATCGCCGAAACTGTAATCCACATCCAGGCTAAGCCCGAAATACCGTGTAAGGGCAAAATCCATTCCGGCACCAAAGCCGTATCCTTCAAAAGAAACCTCATCCCGGTGGAGGGGTTCGTAGAGGTCTTTAAATGATAATCCGCCATATATACGCGGATACACCAATTTGCGGCGTTCAGGTTCGGGTATGGGGGCCGGTTCCCGGGGCTCAACCTCCACTTCTTCGGCTACTTCTTCGACCACTTCTTCCGGTTCGGGGACTTCTTCGGGGTCCGGCATAGGATCTTCAACGGGCAATTCGGGTTCTTCCTCAACAACGGGAACCTCTTCCACAACTTCTTCCGGCTCAGGGGCGGGCTCAGGATCCGGAGGATCCAGCAGGGAAACGTAGATTACATCATCTGCCTGGGCAGGCACGATCCAGGCATCGGGAAAGTATTCAATGACATCCAGCAATTTTTCACGGGCAACAGGACGTTCCTCAAAGTCACCCACCAGCACCCGGTAATAATTGCCGGTATTGATAATGTATGCATTCATGCCGAGGGTTTCGGGAATGGTGTCGACGTATTGTTGCAGCTGCTCAAGCTTGATCTTGTTCCAGGCCACGACCTGTATACGATAATTGATGGGCAGATCATTGGCAGAAGCGGATGAAAATAAAAGCAAACCGCTGATCAGAAAAGCAAAAACTATTTTGAAGTTTGGTTTCATAGGCTTTTTTTTAATGGGCTAATCCCGCATGGATCATCAGAAATTGAAATGATTGTTGTTGCTTATATGCAAATATAAAACGAAAATTCTTAAAATATGGATTTATGGCTGTTTTTTACTTTTTTGTTGAGGAATTCTGAAAGAATAAAGAAAATCCTCTGTGGAGATTAGTGCTATCTCTGTGTCTTTCTGTGAAATTAATTAGTTACACAGAGTTCCACAGAGGTTTCACGGAGTTCCACAGAGGTGTTCCTATAAGCATTATTCGGGGTTTCGTGGGAATTCTTCTCTGTGGCTCTCTGTGCCTTCTCTGTGGCCCTCTGTGTCTTCTCTGTGGGTCTCTGTGAAATAATTTTTTACACGGAGTTCCACAGAGGTTTCACAGAGTTAAACAAAGAAGTTATAACCCTAAAGCACATATCTTTTAATTCCATTTTTTAAAACAATTACATTGAAATTAATTAGCAAAGCCAGGTTTATTCCCGAAAACTTCATATAGGTTAAAACCTGGGCCTCGTGCACGGGCAAAAACGCTTCAACTGTTTTAAGCTCAATGATCACCTTGTTTTCAACCAAAAGATCGATGCGGTATCCGCAATTCAGTTTGATTTCTTTGTATACCACCGGAACAGCCTTTTCCTTAATTACTCTAAAGCCAGCTTGAGTTAATTCAAAATGCAGGCATTCTCTATAGGATGATTCAAGTAGCCCTGGTCCCAATAGCTTATGGACTTCTATGGCACAGCCAATTATTTTGTGCGTTAACTGATTACTTTCCATGGTTTTATAGCTTTATATAAAGTTAATTTGTTTTTGGAATAAATCAGTCAAATCTTAGATTAGGTTCTGGCCTTTTAATAATGCTTTTCATTTTGTTTTTTCTTTTTTGTTACACAGAGGAGTTTCTAAAAGCATTATCCGGGATTCTATGGAAATTCTTCTCTGTGGCCCTCTGTGCCTTCTCTGTGGTTCTCTGAGAAATAATTTTGTTACACGGAGTTCCACAGAGGTTTCACAGAGTTACACAGAGGAGTTTCTAAAAGCATTATCCGGGATTTCATGGAAATTCTTCTCTGTGGCCCTCTGTGCCTTCTCTGTGTCTCTCTGTGTAATTATT
>SKVW01000156.1 GCA_007129255.1 Bacteroidales bacterium | reverse complement strand
TAGATTTGATCTATTAGACGCGCTTGATGCAAATCCTTACAAAAAGAAGGGACAAATCACGGCCTGCTTTTTAAATGGTTTATCTGCCTTAGTATTTATACCCTTTGCCTTGGTCTTTTTCCACTTCCAGGCCGAGGGACAATACGATACGGTTCACAAAATTAAAATAGGCGATTACCAGGGTGGCATCGAGGATGGCGTGGTCATCGAGCCCGGCTTTTTTCAGTTCAAGGGTGAAGTTCCTTTTTTCATGTTTTTCGGGTTCAATGGTGAGGCTGTGTGCGTACCGGCATAAGGATTGCTCTCTTGGGGTGATTAAGAGGGAGGCATCATTGCGAATGAGCTTTTCCAGTTTTTCTTTGTCTTTCCAATAGTGGTTCAGGGCAATGGCGTGATGGGTCTGGCAGTAGAAGCAACCGTTGGCCACAGATACCACTACGGCAATCATTTCTCTTTCGGCCCGGCTAAGAGGTGAGCGGCTAAACATGATCTCCAGGTAAAGATCCATGTGGTGTACAATGCTTTCGGGACGCAGGCTTTGAATTTTATGTACATCGGCCAGTTTGCCCCTTTTCTCCAGGAGCTGATCATAAATTTCCCTGAGCCGGCCATTGGCCTCAGGATAACCAATTACATTAATTCGTGGCATAGAAATTAGTTTAAATGAAAAAAGGGCTTCTGGCCCTTTGGAGTGGATTATTTTGATTTGATTTCTTTTTTGATCCTGATTTTCAGGTCAGGGCTGGGTGGTCCGGGGATGCCCGGTTTTTTATCCTGGTTTTTCAGGATGAAGTCAATAAAGTAGGATTGTTTTTCATAATTCCTGCAGGCATAACACATGAGTTTATGGGTTGTAAGTTGCAGGTTTTCTTTACAGGAAAGCCCGGCCAGTTGTTTTTTTTCAACCAGTTCGGTTGCTTTGCGACAGGACAGGAAAAGCTTTTGAATGACTTTGCTCATGATTTATTTTTTAAACCAACCTTCTTCCAGGCATTCCCTCAGTTGCAGCTTGGCCCTGTGAAGGATTTGCCAGTAATTTGACGTGGTAATTTCCAATTCCTGACTAATGTTTGTTCCTTTCTTGTCGGTAAAGTATTTGGAATGAATGGCAAGCCTCCATTTTTCAGGCAGGTCTTCGAGGCAAAGCCCAAAGACTTTTAAAAAATCTTCATTATCCAGTAAGTTCGGCTCGTTAATATCCCAGGGAGCCGGTGCATGCTGTTTCATCCATTTTTCTTCCCGGTCAAAAGGAGAGGAGCCTTTGCCTTCGGTGCGCCCAAGTTGGCTTACGGAAAGCGGGGTTTTTATCTTTTTACGATAATGGTCAATGATCTTATTGTTTAAAATAGCAAAGAGCCAGGTGCGCGGAGAGCTGTCGCCTTTAAAGCTTTTGATGTTTTGCAGGGCAGCCAGAAAGGTATCCTGTGTCAGGTCTTCCGCCAAAGCCTTGTCAGAGGTTTTGTGATAAGCCCTGGCGTAAAGATCGTTGGTGTAAAGTTCCACCCACTTTTCCAGGAGTGGCAATGTTTTGGTGTTACTCATCCTTTTAGTTTGGCGGGGGAATCACCTCCCCGTTTTAACAGTTACAAATGTAACCAACAACATAGAGAAATCCAAATATTTCGTAAATATTTTAAGTTAAACGGGAAAAAAACAAACCCGAAAACCAAAGGGCTCCCGGGTTAAATCTTTTTTTAGGATAATGGAGGAGGTTATTTACAGGGACGGTTTGAATCAGAGTTCCTGCAGGTTTCGGGCGATTTCTTCCACTTTACGGAAAACGCGCATAAAGTTGCCCGACCATATTTTTTCGATCTCTTCTTTTGTGTAGCCGCGTTCCACCAGTTCCAGGGTAATGTTTTCCAGTTCGGACACATCGAAGCAGTCTTTCAGTGCGCCCCCTCCGTCGAAGTCTGTCCCAATGCCCACGTATTCAATGCCCACGAGCTCCACTACATGGTCGATATGATCTACCAGATCGGCTACGGTGGCCATGGGAGCCGGGTATTTCTGGTTAAGGGTAAACCATTGCCTGCGGGCTTCTTCCATTTCCTCATCGGTAAGGTCTTCAAAATTGTTGAACTCCTCACGAAGGGCGGCAAATGCTTTTTCCCTTTCCGGACTTGGCTCCAGTTCTTTAACATAAGCACTGAGTACTGAAAGCTGCAGTACTCCTCCGTTTTCGGCCAGGGCAATGATCATGTCGTCGTCCAGGTTGCGGGGGTGGTCGGCAATGGCCCTGACATTTGAGTGAGAGGCGATGATGGGGGCCCGGGTAATTTCCAGTACCTGGTAAAAAGCTTCATCGGAAACATGGCTCACATCCACCATCATACCCATGCGGTTGAGTTCTTTGACCACTTCCACGCCGAAATCGGAGAGACCGCCGTACAGGGGTCCGCTGGCGTCGGTGGAAGCATCGCAGATCTGGTTGTTTCGCGAGTGGGAGAGGCCAAGATAGCGGGCTCCCAGATCGTAGAATTTGTGCAGATTTTCCAGGTCTTTGCCGACGGGATATCCGTTTTCCACCCCGATATAGATGGCCCGCTTGCCTTCATCGCGCAGGCGGTAGGCGTCATGGGGATTAAGGGCGAGGCCTGCCATATCCGGGTTTTCTTCAATGGCTTGGTGGATGTGGTCAAAGATCTCCAGGGCCCTTCTTTTGGCTTCTTCATATGCTTCGGGATTCAGGGCTCCCTGTCCCAGGAAAACGGCAAAGAAGGCAGCATCCAGCCCGCCTTCCTCCATGCGGGGGAAGTCAAGTTTGCCGCCCCCGTCGTAGGGGTCATTGCGTTTACTGATATCAAATTCCTCCCGGCGCAGCATCAGGGGGGTATCTACGTGGCTGTCGAGAGTGAGGACCTGTTCATGAACGGTTTGGGCTTCATGATCTGTTTTTTTCTCTTCTGCCTCCCTTTCGGCCGGGGGAGCGCAGGCAGTGGCGAGAAACAACAAAGGAATAAAAGACTTCAATAAAAAAGGGAAGGGTTTCATAATAAGACAAAATGGATTTAAAGGTTAAATTTTTAGGGCATAAAAATACATAATTTTTTTGTGGAGAAGGGAACGGGGTTTTCAGCCGGCTTGTCAGGATATTAAACAAAGCCCGGGAGAGCTATTCTCCCGGGCAATGCAAAAACCCTATCAAAGTAAAAATCAATTTTCTAAAGGATTTCACCGCAAATCTTTTCAGGTAAGCACAATAATCCCGGCAATAACGGCTGCCAGGCCGGCTAAATAAAAGAGCCAGTATGGTTTTGGTTTTGCAGGGTTTTTACCAAACATCGCAGTGGTCAACTTGTACATAAAGGGACGGTGTTTGGAGATCCAGTTGTAAAACCAGTCGCTGGCCCAGCGGAATATGCCCACCTTGTTGTAAAGAGGCATAACCCATTTCCATTTGTTGCCATTCCCATATTGAAAAGATCGAAAAGCGGCTGCAGGCCCTGTATATATCTTGCCGTCCGTGTCGATCATCCTGATAGCCTGGCGGAAATACTTCAGGTCAATATCGGGGAAGTCCTGGTAAACTTCCTGGAAGGGCTGGTATTTAACATTGTCGCCAGTGATGAGCTTCCAACGGATAACCCAATAGTGGCAGAAACCGCAATTGCCATCCCAGGCCATCAGTGGCTTGTCTTTTGGCGGATATTGGGTTTTCTCAAGCTTGGTAAACATTTCGGCAATGGGATTATGTTTGTTTGATAAACGGCTTTATTCAAATTCCTCGGTAACGATCTTGTTTTTGTCAACGCCCAGGTTTTGAAGGTCTTTTTGCACAGCTTCGATCATGGGCGGGGGGCCGCAGAGGTAAAAATACCGGTTGGTGTCGCCCATGTGCCTTTTTAAAAAATCCTCCGTTACCATGCCATGCGCGTATTCCCCGGTTTTTTCATCTGAAAGGATGTTGATAAAATTTTCTCCCAGCAGTTCTTCAAACTCCTCTTTCAGGATGATGTCTTTTTTGGTTTTGTTGGCAAAGATCAGCTTGTTATTGCCAACCTTGTTTTTTTCTTTGAGGTCGCGCAGAATGGCAATAAAGGGGGTGACCCCGGCTCCGCCGGCAATAAAAACCCCTTCGCCCTTGTAGGTAATGGCCCCGAAGACCTCATGGACGATCAGTTCATCTCCTTTGGTGACATCCAGCAATTTATCCGTGGCACCGTCGTGTTCGGGATAGGTTTTGATGACGAACTCCAGGTCTTTTTGGTGGGGCAGGGAAGTAAAGGTAAAGGGCCTCCTTTCTTTTTGCCAGCCGTTTTTGTTGATGGCCATTTCTGTGGCCTGTCCGGGTTTAAAAGTATAACCTTCCGGTTTTTCCGTTACCACTCTCAGGGTATCGTGGGTTACTTTTTCGATCTGTTTAACTTTTACATAATGTTTTTCCATAACAATATTTTTTTTGCGTTTTAAAAAGTCCGTCAGGTTTTTTTAAAGGCTTTTGAAGGGGCCAAATTCCGGGGAGAAATTTAATGAAACGATGGGAAAAAGCCCCTTCGGGATGAACGGTTATAATTTCATAGGCCTTTTAAACACTGCTCATTGTGAATTGTTTTCCTGCTGCCTTTGTTTTTGCCGGAGTTTTTCTTCTTTTTCCTGCTTCTTTTTCAGATGCCTTCTCCATAAAAAAAACAGCACCACCACCACCAATGGAATGATAATGTATAACACAATGTTGGTAAGGGAGTCGAAAAAATTGACGGGCTCTCCTTCTCCGGGGATATGAGTGGGACGCTGGGCATAAGCTCCGGTCGAAAGCAATACAAGCCAAAAGGTTGCGCCGACTTTTTTTAAGGGTCTCAGGCAGCTGAAAATGTGTTTGGTCAAGTGGGTCATAGGTTTAAAAATTTTTCCGGCTAAAGGGCCGGTGTTTCTTTTCCTTATAATTATACAAACATTGATAAGAATAATCTGTTCAATTTATTTTGTTATTGGCCGGTTTTTTTAAAAACTTTACATTTGCTGTAAAGATATGAAAAACGATAGCCGCTTTTATTCGGACAGACACCGGCTTACAGAGATGAAACCCATTTCTTCCTTTGTTGATTCAGCCCTGGAATGGTTTTACCGTTTTGCAGCCAGCGGATATGTTCCCCGCAGCTGGGTGGGACCGGATTTTTCGAAGCTACCCAAAAAGTTGGAAGTTGACGGGAAGCTAACCCTTGAAATTGTGAGCCATTGCTGGAAATACGCCAATATTCTCTCTTATCAGTTAAGCTCCCTTGTGTTGTTTCCTCCCCGGGATATCCAGGTGATCATAACGGTTTTTTATTCAGAGGAGGATGCACCCACCGGAGAGGTTTTGGAATATTTCGGGCAAAAAGATATTCCTGGGGTTAGCTGGCACTGGTGGTCGCTGCCAAAGCCTTATTTGTTGAGGCGTGCGGTGGGGCGTAACCTGGCTGCCAAAAATACCCGGGCCGACTGGATCTTTTTTACCGATTGTGATGTGTTGTTTCGCGAGCAGTCGCTTGATGATCTGGGAACCCAATTAAAAGATCGACAGGACCTGCTGGTTTACCCCCGTTACCATATGGTTTCGCCACTTTTACCCAATGATGACCCCCTGTTTGAAAGCTATAAGGACAAGGGCATGGTTCGGGATATCCGGCCTGAAGGGTTTTCGCAGGAAGAGCGCAGCCGGGCGGTGGGAGGCTTTCAGATTGCCCGCGGAGATGCGGCCCGCCTGGGAGGCTATTGCGAAAACATCCGGTATTATCATCGCCCCGTGAAGCGCTGGCGAAAATGCTATGAAGACCGGACTTTCCGTTGGCTGCTAGGTACCCAGGGAACACCTTTGGAAGTACCGGGGTTTTTCCGGATCCGTCATGCCGAAAAGGGGAGAAAAGGTAAGGCCGTGGGGATACGTCAGTAATAAGCGGTCTGTCCTGCCATTTTGGTGTAAAACCTTTTTCCGTGGGGTAATCCCTATTCAATTTTTATCTTTTTATCTTTATCGGAATCCTTTTTTTTATCTTTTGAGGGTTTGCTTAAGGCAAAAAGTGTTCCCAGCAAGGTGCCGGCTGCAAATCCGGCAATAAGTCCCAATACTACTTTTCCGTTGCTCATAATGTCGTGTTTTTATGAACGGGCCGAGCCGTTCTTAAAAGTTTGTACTGATCAAAAAAAAATCCGGACAAATGCCTTCCTGAGAAAAGCCTTTTCAGGTTTTGCAGGAAAAGTGGATTTTGCCCATAAAGTTAAAACACCAAGTTACAAAAAAATCCACAAACAGCCATTCCCTAAAGGCAAAACCCGCAAAAAACTTTTATGGGTTTTGCCATTGGGTGGGAATCTTCTGCCGGTGAGTTGTTTTGCCGGGTGGCCTTTAAAAAAAGAAATTACAGGGGGTTGGCCACCATTTTAACTTCAAACTCAAAAGCAACGGTAAAGTCCAGGGGCTCTTCATCCACCACCCCGGTAAGGGAAAAGGAAAAGGTGTGGGGCGGGTTTTTGATCCTGTTCGCCAGCTTGTCGATGCCATCGGCATTCACGGGCAACTCGGTTTTGTTGTTCAGCAGGTCTTCCAATACCACATCCTGCAGGGTGGCAATGATCTTAATATCCGATCCGTCGGCATTGGCCACGCTCAGGACGCCGTTGGTAAGGGTCTGTCCTTGCGGGCCGTCAAAGGCTTTCAACCAGTAATTCACCTTTTGTATCTCAATGCTCTTGATCTTGTTGCCATAATCGTCAATGACCGAAACTTTTTCGGCCAGGTTCACCACCTCGGACATAGCAAAAACGGACTCGTCGCTATCCACTGTAAACTCATGCGTAAATTTAAAATTTTCGGTGATGTCCAACAGGTCGTC
>SKVW01000179.1 GCA_007129255.1 Bacteroidales bacterium | reverse complement strand
TCTCGTCCCATATTTCGCTTTCGTTTTTGTAATAACCAAGAGGTTTGCCCATGCGTTTGGCAATTTCGGTCACGATCTTCCAGTCCTGTCGGGCCTGTCCGGGAGCTTCCACGGCTTTTCTTACCCGAAGCACCCGCCGGTCGCTGTTTACAAAAGTGCCCTCTTTTTCGGAAAAGGCCGTAGCCGGAAGCACTACATCGGCATAAGGCGTTGTTTCGGTATGAAAAAGGTCCTGTACCACCAGGAACTCTAAATTCTGAATGGACTCTTCGGCATGGTTCAGGTTGGGATCCGTCAGCATGGGGTTTTCACCCATGATGTACATGCCTTTTATTTTTCCATCATGGGCGGCCTGCATGATCTCGACGGTGGAAAGGCCCTTTTCACCATCAAGTTCTTCATAGGGTATGCCCCATATTTCTGCCACTCTGCGACGGTTTTCGTCATCTTCCACCGGAATATACCCCGGGTAAGTATAAGGGGAGGTGCCTACATCCGATACGCCCTGTACATTGTTTTGCCCCCGGGGTGGATTCAGCCCGGCTCCTTTACGGCCGATCTGCCCGGTGATGAGCATCATGTTGATCAGGCTGAATACGTTATGGGTTCCGGTAACCTGCTGGCTGTAACCCATGCCGGTGGCAATGAGGGGTTTTTTGGCACGGGCATAGATGCGGGCGGCTTCTTGCATCAGTTCTGCCGGCACTCCTGTGATCTTTTCAGTGTACTCCGGGGTGTACTTTTCGGTGAGGGCTTTTAGCTCCTCAAAAGCCTTCATGCCTCCCTCCAAGCGCTTTTCAATAAAGTTTTTGTTTACCAGGTCCTGGCTGATGATCTCCCTGATCATGCCGTTAAGCAAAGCCACATCGGTACCTAGTTTTGGCTGCAACCAGATGTGGGCAT
Organism: Bacteroidales bacterium; assembly: GCA_007129255.1. GTDB lineage: Bacteria > Bacteroidota > Bacteroidia > Bacteroidales > UBA7960 > PUML01. The sequence goes on along the minus strand of SKVW01000179.1, from coordinate 5,928 downwards.
CCTTAACAAGAGGTGTCCACTTGGGATCGATGATGAGCACTTTGGAACCGTTTCGCTGAACGGCATACTTTACAAAAGTGGCCGTTACCGGGTGAGTTTCGATCATGTTGTTCCCGGTAACCAGGATGCAGTCGCTGGTTTCGTAATCTTCAATGGAGTTACTGCCCGCTCCGTCTCCCAAAGCTTTCAGCATGGCTGTGACGGTGGAAGCATGGCACAGGCGGGTACAATAGTCCACATTGTTGTTGCCAAATACGGTACGCACCAGCTTCATAAACAGGAAGTTGTCTTCATTGGTGGTTTTGGCCGAAGCATAACCTGCCAGGGCCTTGCGCCCATATTTTTCTTTTATTTCATTGAATTTGCGGGCAATCAGGTCCAGGGCTTCATCCCATGAGGCTTCCACAAATTTCCCGTCTTTTTTGATCAGGGGAGTGGTGAGGCGGTCGGGGTGATCTACATAATCGTAGCCGAACCGGCCTTTTACACAGAGCCGGCCGTAATTTGGGCTTACTTCTTCCACCCCGTTGCTGCGAACCACTTTTCCGTTCTGAACCAGAAGTTCCAGTTGGCATCCCACGCCGCAATAGGGACAGGTGGTTCTCACTTTTTTCATTTCTTTATCCAGGTTGATCTCCTGCCGGTGTGGTTTTTCCACAATGGCCCCGGTAGGGCAAAGCTGTATGCATTCTCCGCAACCGTCGCATTCGCTCTCTCCCCATTTGTTAAAACCTCCGATGATGTAGGAAGTAATGCCCCGGTTGGTAAAGGAGAGTACATTTTTTCCCTGCACTTCGTCGCAGGCTTTGATGCAGCGAAAACATTTGATACATTTGGCCGCATCGTAGCTCAGCACAGGAGAGGATTCGTCTTTGGGATAGCCCAGCTCCTTCCAGATGGAAGGGAAGCGGCGGTTTTCCTTTTTGTCAAGGCCATAGCGGAAAATCAGCTCCCGGAATTCATCAGGATAGGTGCCGTCATAGGTTTCGTCATGTTCGGCCAGCAAATAATCCAGCAGGTATTTTCGGGCTTCTTCCAGCTCATCGTCGTAGGCAGTAACTTCCATGCCTTCTTTCACCTTAACGGTGCAGGAAGCAATCAGTCCGCGCATATCCTTGATTTTTACCACGCAAAGGCGGCAGGCCCCGGTAGGGGTTAGCTTTTTGTGGTAACAAAGGTGAGGGATTTTTATGTCATTATCTTTGGCCACCTGCAAGAGGTTGGCGCCTTCGTTTGCCTTGATGGTCTTGTCGTCTATCTTAAGGGAAATCTGTTTGCTCATATTTCAGGGAATAGGGGTGTTTGAATTTTTTTAAGCGGTCAACTCTTCAGCAAAAAACCTGGCTGCCGATTCCAGGGGCAATATGGGTGACTGGCCCAGGGGGCAGAGAGAGGTGTTGGCCATGATCTGTGATTCTTTGACCAGCTGTTGAAGCAAGGCTTTTTTATCGGGATGGCCATTGCGCAGTTTCAGGGATTCTCTTTCCAGCAGGCTGGTGCCCACCCGGCAAGGAACGCACTTTCCACAGGATTCGTGACGGAAAAACCGCAGGCAGTTGTGCAGGATGTCGAAAACCGAATCCCCTTCCGCCATCACGATCACGGCACCCGACCCAAGGGTGGCTCCTTTTTCCTTCAGGTGGTCGTAAGTCATTCTGTCGTCCAGCAGGGAGGCATCTACAAAGGTGCCGGCAGCACCTCCCAGAAGAGCCGCCTTAAACTTTTTTCCTTCACGCATCCCTCCGGCCAGGTCATTAATTAGCTGGCGAAGGGTAACGCCCATTTCCACTTCATAATTTCCGGGTTTGTTCACCTGCCCGCTGATGGCAAATATTTTGGTGCCGGCAGAACGTTCGGTGCCGAATTTCCGGTACCATTCTTTCCCGTGAAAAATTATGGGAGGGACCGTGGCCAGGGTCTCCACATTGTTGACCAGGGTAGGCAGGCCAAACAATCCTTTTTCGGCCGGAAAGGGCGGCTTAATGCGAGGGGTGCCCCGCTTGCCCTCAAGAGATTCCAGCATGGTGAGCTCCTCACCGCAAAGGTAGGAACCGGCGCCAAGCTTTATTTCCAGGTCAAAATCAAAGCCGGAATTCAGAATGTTTTTTCCTAAAAAGCCCCTTGCATAGGCCGATTCAATGGCTTTCTGGGTTTTGTCTATGGATTCCTGGTACTCCCCCCTCAGGTAAATATACCCTTTGGTGGCATTGATGGCGTAAGCTGCAATGATGGTTCCCTCAATATAAAGGTGGGGGTCCTGTTCCATAATAAGGCGGTCCTTGAAAGTGCCGGGTTCACCTTCATCGGCATTGACCACCACATAGCGCTGTGGACATTGCCGGCAGCTCTCGCTGGTAAATCTTTGCTTCATGCCGGTAGAAAATCCGGCTCCTCCGCGCCCGCGCAATCCCGCCTCCAGCAATTCATCAATGATGGAAACAGGATCCATGGTAAAGGCCCTTTTTAATCCTTCGCACCCGCCTGCTTCCAGGTAATCTTCTATGCTTTCGGGGTTTATTTTCCCAATGTTTTTCAGGGTAATTCGGGTTTCTTTTATCATGGATCTTTGATTTTGTAAGGTGTTTTAAATAATCAACAGGTGCTGATCTCAGCCATCAGTAACCGCCCTTTATTTTTTCCGGTAATCTTCGAGAATGGCTTTAATTTTTGGTTTATCCAAGTGGTTGAAAACCTCCTGGTTGATCATCATGGAAGGGGCTTCATGGCATTGGCCAAGGCATTCGGAAGTTTCCAGGGTAAACCGTTTGCATGGAGTGGTTTCCCCGGTTTTGATGCCGAGCTCTTCTTCGAGGTGCTGAATTACTTCATTGATTTTCAGCAATTCGCAAACCGGGGACACGCAAACCCGGATAATGAATTTCCCGCGGGGTTTTACGCTGAACATAGTATAATAGTTTGCCACTCCGTATACCGAACTTTTGGTCATTTTCAGGTAGCGGGCGGTGCTCTCCATTGCATCTTCCGTCAGGTAGTTTTCCGGATGGCTGTCCTGCAGGGCATGCAGGATCATCAGCAGGTTGTGCGCTTCCGGTTTGAATTTTTCTAAGATCTCCAGGTTGCTCATGTCATGGTTTGGCTTATGATGGATATTCCTTTAATTGAAAAAGGCCCGTCTGGTGAGAATATTCAGGTACCTTTTCATCCCTTTTCAGGCGGTTAAAGTAGTAATAATTTTTTAAAAAAAGGTTGATCTGTGGCAATATGTGGCCAACAAACCCCAGTTTTAATTTAGACTATTTTTACTGAATTTTCGTCAAGGTAGAGCAGGACTTTTTTGACCACGGGAAAACCCATGTCATTCAAAAGGCGGGCATAGGTTTCCATTTGTTCCTCATGTTTACGGTAAGCCTTACCGGTTTTGTAATCGATCACTACCGCTTTTTCCGGAAGCAGCACCACCCGGTCGGGACGATAATAGTTACCCCGGCTGTCGAAAATGCCCGCTTCGGATTTGATGGTTGCTCCGGCTGAAAAGCATGCTGCAATTTCCTCATGACTGATCAATTGCCGGATCTTTTCTTCCCATTCAATTTTTTTTGTGCGGTCCATTTCTCCGTCAATGAGCATTTGCTCCAGGACGGGACAAATGTCATCGGGGCTGTTGATCTTCTCCATGGCACGGTGCAAAAGATTGCCCCTTTCCAGGTATTCTTCCCTTCCGATGGCTGTGGTGCGCTCTGCCTGGTGCGACTTCATGCGCAGGGCTTCGCTCCAGGGCCTGGAGTGCATTTTTCGGAAATACTTGCCGGAAGTTGCGGTTGTTGATCCTTCCCTGCTCACTTGGTCAAAAGCGCCAAAACTGTAGCTGTTCCTGTTTGCCTCCCAAAAACCTTCTTTGGCAAGAAAACCCTGTAAAAGCCCAGGGGTGGTTTTTTCCGGATATTTTTTTAAGGATTTGGAAAACACAAACAGTTTGTCCTCTGCCCGGGTAAAGGCCACATAAACCATGTTTAAAAGGTCAAGCCAGGTTTTTTCGGTCTCTTCTTCCAGCAAAGGCATATAAGGGGTGTTTTCCAGGGATTTTTTGGAAAAGGAAACCCATGTCACCGGCAATTCCGGGAGGAGTTCCGGCCGGGGTTCCACCCACTGGCCTTTTTTGGTTTTTCTGGCGGTATCCTGACTGGCAAAAGGGAAGATAACCACCGGGAATTGCAAGCCCTTTGCCTTGTGAATGGTTTTTACCTGCACGGCATTGATGCCTTCGGACACAACAAGAGAGAATTTTTCGCTCTTTTCTTCCCACCATTCCAAAAAATCCGTCAATGAAAGGCTGTGCTTTTCACTGTAATCGAATACGGCATCCATAAAAAAGGCCACAAAAGGATTGGGGGTTTTATCTCCGGAGAAAAAGATCCGCAGAATGGTTTCGCAGGTGTCGTAAAGGTTTTGATAAAAAAATGCACCGAAATTCAATGAAATACCATTTTCTTCCAGGATATTTTGAATGGGCCGGTAAAATGAAGGCGGTTGTTCTTTTTTGGCGGGAGCAAAAAGGCCCGCATGTTTAATCCCTTCATGCAGGGATGGGGGTTGAGAGATTCTTTTACTCTTATAAAGGTAGCCAAGCATTTCGGTAGCCGCTACCTTGTCTCTTCCATTGGCAAGCAATTTAATAATGGCAATAAAAAAGTTCACCTCGTCGGATTGGTTCAGCAGCAGGGACTCTGAAGAGATCACCGGAACGGATCTTTCCGTCAGGTCGCGGGCAACCCCCGATGCATCTTTGTTGGAGCGGCAAAGGATGGTGATGTCGCTCAGGGGGTGTCCTGCCTGCAGAAGCTTTTCCAGGGTTTCAAAAATCTTTTCCAGGGTCTGTTCGTAATGGGTTTTATCCCCGTTTTCTTCAGGAAAATCAATCTCTACATAACCGCCGGTTTTGTTTTCAAGGGGTGTTTGCCTTACTTCATGATAAATGTTTTGCATGCCGGGGGCAAGGGATTCCCGGGCATACTCAAAAAAGCGGTTGTTGAAATCAACAATATTTATCCTGGAGCGAAAGTTCCGGTTAAGGTTTTTATTTTCATGATGGTTGATCAGGGATTGCTCCCATTCTGCTTTGGCCGATGCCTTTAAAGAGGGTGAAAGATAGGGAAGGCTGGCAAACTGCTCCACATCCCCGTTGCGCCAGCGATAGATGGCCTGCTTTCCGTCTCCAACCACCAGGCTCAGGTTTCCCGAGGCCAGGCCGTTGTCCACCAAGGGCAAAAGGTTTTGCCATTGCAGGGTGGAAGTGTCCTGGAACTCATCGATCATGTAATGGCGGTATCGCTCACCAAGTCGTTCATAAATAAACGGCACGGGCTGTTCTGCCACAATGGCTGCAATTTTTTTGTTGAAGTCGGATATGTGCAGCAGCATTTCATCTTCCTTAATCTCTTCCAGGATTTTCTCTACCTCGTTGAGCACCGCCACCGGGAAAATATTTTTTGACAAAGCCTGGAATATTTTGTACTGTTCAATATTTTTTTCCTCCGGCCCGGTGATGTTCTGGTACGCCCGCATCAGATCGGGTTTGATCGCTTCGATAGAGGCTTTTTCGTCTGCACTGGCTTTTCCGCCGAACCACTTGTCTTCTTCCAGGGTTTTTCTTACGTTTTTTCCGGCAACAATTTTCTCGGATATACGGCCCTCTGCCAATGACTTGAAATATCCGTAGATTCCCTTCTCACCCTGGAAAAAGGCCGAAGGGGACAATTGTTTTTCGCTGATCCGCTCCAAAGCGGCTGTCGCCTCCTTTGCTGAATTTTCTTCAAAAGCCCTGATGCGGCTTTTCAGCTGGCCTGCAATCTCCAGAAAATCGTCAAGGGAAACCTCTTTTAATTTTTCGATGGACACAGCCCCGTCTTCATCCATTAAGGTTTTGGCCAGACCGGTTATCTGGTTTTCAATGTTCAGGTCTTTTTCCTC
>SKVW01000192.1 GCA_007129255.1 Bacteroidales bacterium | reverse complement strand
AGAAGTGCTTTAAAACGAATTGCAGCACCGGCACATCGGCTTCCGCCCAATCAAGGCCGGGCAGCTCTGCAGGAGAAAACCATCCGGTCTGATCATGCTCCCCGGGAGTTTGTCCTTTTTCTAAGGGTTTACAAACAAAAGGGATCAACTGGATATGAAAATCAGGGTAGGCATACTGAAAAACCGGCAGTTTTTCAAGAATCTCCACCTGCATGTCCAGCTCTTCAATCAGCTCACGGTGCAGGCATTCTTCATCTGTCTCCCCGGCCTCCACTTTTCCACCGGGAAATTCCCATTTAAATGGATGGGTAGATTTTTCGCCCCGCCGGGCTGCAAAAACCTTTCCCTTTTCCATCACAATGGCACAGGTGACCCGTTTGGTTGGAAGGCTCATTTTCTTTTGTTATAGAGGTTCATGGTGCGGTCCACCCCCTGCATGCCAAAACTAAGGGCTATTTCGGCCCCAAGTTCAATTTTGGGCCGAATCACCTCCAGTTCTTCCGGTTCCCACTTTCCGAGAACATATTGCGACTGGTAACCCATGGGGAAATCGCTGCCAATTCCGAAACGCAGTCGGGCAAACTGCTGTGTGCCCAGCGCTTCAATAATATCGGAAAGTCCGTTATGGCCTCCCGGACCCCCTTTGGACCTTAATCGCAGGGTACCTAGTGGCAGGGCTACATCATCGGTTATCACCAGCAGGTTCTCCAGTTCGATCTTTTCCTTGTTCATCCAATACAAGACCGGCCGCCCGCTGCGGTTCATAAAGGTGGAAGGCTTCAGCAGGATAAACGTACGGCCCTTATACCTGAATTTTGCCACATCTCCGTAACGGGCAGGCTCAAAGCTTACCTCCCGCAAGGAAGCCAGTTTATCAACCACCATAAAGCCGATGTTGTGGCGGGTTTCGGCATATTCAGGGCCAATATTTCCAAGGCCTGCAATCAGGTACTTCATCCCACGATATTTTCTTTTTTATTGCTCTGCTGCGTGGCAAATTTATTAAAAAAGGCATAAAGCCGCTGATGGACTTTATGCCTTGGTTTTATTGTTGGTTTTAAAGAAAGCCTATTCTTCTTTTTTCTCGCCTTCAGCGCCTTCACCTTCGGCTCCTTCAGCTCCCTCTTCGCCTTCTTCGCCTTCTTCAGCTTCTTCCTCGTCAACCTCAGGCTCAACAGGTGCCATCATTACCGCCCTTGCAGACTTCACGATAACCACCACGGCATTGGCCGGATCAAGAAGTTCAACATCTTCCAGGTCAAGGTCTCCCACTTTTATCGAGTCGCCAATTTCCAGTTTGGAGATATCAATTACAACTTCCGAGGGAAGCTTTTCGGCAAGCGACTTGATCTGCAGCCTGCGAAGCTTTACCAGCATCTTACCCCCGGCAATCACCCCAGGGCTGTCGCCCACAACTCTAATGGGAATGCTGATCTTAACAGGCTTGCCCTTAAGCAATTCCAGAAAATCAACATGCAGGATCTGGTCCGTTACAGGGTGAAACTGGATATCCTTTAATACGGCATCGTACTTTTTGCCTTTGATTTCAAGTTCTACCAGGCAGGCTTCAGGGGTGTAAACAATATCCTTAAAGTTTACCTCAGGCGTGGAAAACTCGATTTGTTCCTTTCCCCCGTAAATCACACAGGGCACGTAGCCCTCCCTGCGCAGCCTTTTCGCATCTTTTTTCCCTACGTCCTCACGAGGAGAACCGCTCACAGATACTTTTTTCATTTTATTTACAGATTAAATGGTTTGATAATTAAGGGGTTAAGTGTCAACCCCCATAAAAAAACAGGTTGCAAAGATAATACTTTGCAGGAAAAAGTAAATCAATTATTATCAGAAATTTACAAAATGGTGGAAAACTCAAAGTGGGAACTGATTGACTCGTGGTTGTGTACCCTTTGGATCACGTCGGCAAACAGCTTTGCAGAAGTCAGCACAGTAATCTTTTTTGATTTCTTCTTCATGGGGATGGTGTCGCTGACAATGATCTCCTCAAAAGGAGAATCTTCAATACACTGAATGGCATTTTTGCTGAATACGGGATGGGTACAAACAGCCCTTACACTGTTGGCGCCTTTTTCCATAACCATTTGTGCCGCTTTGGTAATGGAACCGCCTGTATCAATAATATCATCCACCAGCACCACATCTTTGCCTTGTACATCACCGATCAGGGTCATTTGCCCCACCTCATTGGCCTTTTTTCTCTGTTTGTAACAGATGACCAGCTCGCTGTTCAGAAATTTGGCATAGGCCCCGGCCCGCCGGGTACCTCCGGTATCAGGGGATGCCATCACCAGGTTGGGAAGGTTCAGGTTTTTTATGTATGGCACAAAAATGGCTGATGCATATAAATGGTCCACCGGCACATCAAAAAAACCCTGTATCTGGTCGGCATGCAGGTCCATGGTGATCACCCTGTTGACCCCTGCGGCTGTCAGAAGGTTGGCCATAAGTTTGGCGCCTATGGAAACCCGTGGCTTGTCCTTGCGGTCCTGGCGGGCAAACCCAAAATATGGGATGACGGCAACCACCTGCTTGGCAGAAGCACGGCGAGAAGCATCGATCATTAACAACAACTCCATAAGATTGTCGGCCGGGGCAAAAGTGCTTTGAATGATAAACACATCATTTCCCCTCAGGGTTTCCTCGAAAGAAGGCTGGTATTCCCCATCTGCAAAACGGGTAACGATTTCTTTGCCAAGGGGTTTGCCATAAAACTCGGCAATTTTTTCAGCAAGATAACGGGATGCCGATCCGGAAAATATCTTTACTACAGAAGACATGGGCAAGATGGTTTTGAGAGTCCGCAACAAGGAATAAACATGAAGCAAAATTAGAAATAAAAACAGATTTAAAGGGAGTTCCATCCATGATTTTCGGAAAAATTTTTGCGGTAACCAAAGTATTGGTTAAATTTGCACTCCTGAAAAAAGCTGCCATCGCTTCAAACAGCCCGGGTGGCGGAATTGGTAGACGCGTTGGTCTCAAACACCAATGGTAGCAATACCGTGCCGGTTCGATCCCGGCCCCGGGTACCAAAACCCCTATTAATCATTTGATTTTGAGGGGTTTTTTAATTTTGGCAACCTTGTTCCCGATAAAAGGTTGCAGGTTCATGGTCGTGAAAAGCCTTTCAAACCCAAAACAAACAACCTTTTTTGGGTTTCATTTACTCCCCGGCGGTGGTTTTTTCAATACAGAAAAACAATGACCCGGGGCTTCTGAAATAACTTTTTTCAGGCTTGCCGGACACGAACAACCACCCAAATTCCTCCGGACAGGAAAACCAGCAAACCGGCAATGAACAATAAGTTTACCCCTGCTTCCCGGTGTTCCATATCAAATTCGAACTGGGTCCTGCCAAAAGCATCCCTGGATATGGCAATATTGTTTGCCTCGGGAGGGAATTCAATGATCTGGGTTTGTTGCAGATTATTGGGGACATCCATGGAAACCATCATGTATTTCCGGTCGGAAAGGGTGGTGACTTCCGCATCTTTCTTATCAAGGTTAACCAGCCAGCGCCCCCGGCGGTTTACCTGGCAAACCCCGTATGCCTTAAAGCTGAACTCAAAGGTTCGGGCCATATCATCTCTTTCCAGCCTGAAATCCGAAAGGAAATATGCCGGAAGGGCCCTTTCCATGGTGCGTTTTAATACCGCAGGATTGTTGCCCACCGATTGAAGCCATACCTGCCACTGGGATGCATTCATGGTCATGTTGACATGGAAAACGGCATTGCCCACCGGATCAATTTTCATCTCCAGCCGCTGCTTCATGGGTTCCATAGCATTCAACCAATAGGCCGAACCCAGCAGGAAAACAAATATTATAATCTTTTTCATGGCCTTTTATTTTATACTGTTAAACACGTTATTGATCTCCGATGCATATTGGTTGTACATGCGGCTGTCGGCACCCACGGCAACAAATCTGCAACCCTCATGGGTCGGAGCGATTTTCCCGACCCACTGAAAAGTGCCTGCATATCCTGATGAGGTTCCCTGGGCCGTATTTCCACTGAGGGAATAATCCAGCTGCAATCCCATTTGAAGGAAATACTGGGAAAGCAGGCTTAAGGCCTCCTGTGGGTTGGAGGAAGGAATATTGTACACGGAAATGCTGGCCATTTGGTCAGGAGAAACAACCTGGGCAATCAGCAATGGAAACTGCGGGGAGGGTTGATGGAAAGTTTGCCAGCCTGCCGGGATTATAAAAGAAAGCGGACCGGGAAAACGGTTGGAAGGAGTTGGAGGGGTTGGAGCAGGCTGCCTGCCGCCCCCCGCCAGCTGGGTTCTTGCCGGCCTGTCTGTAAAATTGAGGGCAATCTCGTCCACCTTCTTTCTCATAAACTCGTTGTCTTCCAGATTCATACTAACAACTCCCCGGGCATTTAAAGCGTGAATATCAATAAAGGTGTAGCGGGGGTCGCCCATGCGGGAGGCCTGAAGGAATTCTTCCAGCTGCTTCATCCCACTCTGAAAAGCTTCTTCTGCGGTTTGAATCCCTCCCAATCCTTCCCCTCCAATACCCGTGGGCTCAATAACAAAGTATTGCCCCTGCATATGAAAGCCCGGATAGGCATGGCCCGGTATCAGGAAAATTACCGGATTCAGCCCTGCACTGGACAATGCACTGGCATAAAGCACGCTTAGTTCAATGCATAAGCCTGTATTCCCGGTAATCACTTCCCGGGGCAAGCGAATATGCTGAATCAGGGTTTGCACATCCTCCAGGGTGCTTGGAATGCCCTTGGTGCCGCTATAAACCATTTTCGACATCCGGGTGGCCTCATAAAGCCCCAGTAAAAACCTTACACCCTGCTCAGGTGAACGGGAAATGGCAGCAGACTCTCCCTTAAGAACCTTTTGTTGCACCAGCTGGGTATAATATTTAACCACAGGATCATGGGGAGTTACAAAACAGGCGATCAGGTCGTTGTTACTGTACATGTCTGCCCATCCCGAAATCTCCCTTGCCGGAAGATTGCTGTAGGCAAAATCATTTCGATTAAGCATTTTAAAGGAGAAGGTCTCTTCCAGGATGTCTTTTCTTTCCGCTCCATCCCACTCCACGAGGATATTCACCCTTTCCATCGACTCGGTGGTTTTTTCGGTGATGCGATCGTCAAAAACCGGATAACAAACGGCCACAATGGATTGCCCCGGAATAACCCTTCCGGCAGTGGAGAGATCTGTCCAGGAAATATATCCCGGAACCTCGTATTTTATCACTACATTTTCAAGGGGTTTTGTCCCGGTATTGGTGATTTTGGCCTTGAACAAGTGATACTGCCCGTCAAGGGCCTCAGGGTTGGCATACACCTTATGAACTGCGGGCATGATCAAAGGTGTGCTTATGATCTCGATGTCCAGCCTGTCGTCTCCCTTCCCTCCCGTCAGAAAAGATCCGGCAATAAGCCACACACCAATCACAAGCAAAGCCATGGGAATCAATAACTTTTTCATGACTCAGTTTTTTAGTGGATAATGAGGTTTGATAAAATGGAAAAGTCTGAATGTTGTCGGATTTATTAAAACCCTAGAACCAGCAATTTTCAACAGGGGAGGAAAAAGGGGGAGTACCTTATAGCTGAATGTAAATTTAGGGCATAAATTCTTTAAAAACAAGCCTTTTTACAACAAAATCAAAAAAATAATCCGGCGATTTTCTAAAGTGAAAATTCTTTGTTCACAACTCTTTTGGCAGTTTAACTTCATCAAAAGTTATATGGCAAACCTTTAAAAAAAAATATCGGCAATTTGTGTTGGTTGTATACTCCATTTGTGTGGGATAAGGTAACGGACCCCTGGTCATAATTCATTCTTCAGATTTTCCATGGGGAGGGAGATTCCGGGTGGAAAAATGTATGCTTAACCATATCAGCCAAAAAGACTGCCGAAAATTATGCAGCCCTCCTCGGTAGGGTTCAATGCAAAAAAATCCGGGATGGGAAAACCCCTCCCGGACAACACAAGGCTCTCTAACTTAAAATACTGTTGCTATTTCAAATGGAGACAAAAGTCAAATCCATCAAAAAGGCTCGTCGGGATAGTCCCTTCGGCGATCTTCCCTTTCATCATAAGGTTCTTCTTCGGGATAATCCCGTTCATCCGCCGGTATTTGCTGGCTGGTGCAAGCCGCAAAGCTTCCAACAATTAAAAGAATAACCAGCAAAAGGGAAAATCTTTTTTTAAATATTTCTTTAAAAGCAATCATCGTATATCCGTTTTTTTATAGGATTTATTTCCAAAGATAAATATCCCGGATGACCATTCCAAATTCAATTAAAAAAAACGAACCGCTTATTTTCCATCCTGAAGAGAAGATTTTCTTTCCCGGAAAATCAGTGGAATCTGGTGATCAAAAGGAGCTCCGATTTCCATTAGTTGCCAGCCCTTGTCGTAATTCTCGATTTTGCGCTTGAGCACGGCAACCCGGTCAGTGGCAGGATCATCCCCTTCCCATTCCACAATTTCCACCCGGTATTTCAGGGTGCGTTTTTTGCCGTTGATGCGCACGTCTATTTCCACATTTTGTTGCGCATCCACTTCAGGTATCAGTATGACAATTTCTCTCATGGCAGTTTTTCTTTAAGGTTAAAAAGAAAGCTCACCAGCCTTTCATCCGGGGTTACTCATATTTTAGAGAGTGGGAGAGTTCAAGTCTTGCTGCTTTCCAGGCATGAAAAACCACGGCCAGCAGGGCAACACCCAGGGCCGCAATGGTTGCCATCACAAAAGGCAGAACCGTGAGGGGAGCATGATAAGCAAAACCATCAAGCCACCGGCTCATGAAATGGAAGGCCAGGGCGCAGGAAACCACCACAGCGATAAGGATCAGCCAGATGAATTCTTTTCCAAGAATGAATAGTACATCTTTGAATTTTGCGCCAAGCACTTTCCGGATACCGATTT
>SKVW01000199.1 GCA_007129255.1 Bacteroidales bacterium | reverse complement strand
GATGATATCGCCTTCCCTGATGCTTCCAATTTCTTCTGAAGTCAAAGAATAGTCAGGGTTTTGGACGGGCTCTCCGCCAAGGAAGTTGCATGATACCATAAGCAGGGCAAGCATAATTGCTGCGAATAAAACCTTTAACTTTGCAGGTTTACTCATGGTAGCAAGGCTTATTATGTGTAATTTTGGGTGCCAATGCAAATGTATGCCAAATTGAACTTTTTCCGCTTATTCATGTCTGGTTTTTTGTTATGAAAACAAAGGATGATTTTCTTTTTACCGGGTACGAAAAAAAACTGCGGCAACTGGATTTTGACTGTTTGCCCGGCTTGGATGCGCAAATAAAGATGGCCCCGGAGATCCGCCAGCAGGAAATTAAGGAAATGGGTCAAAGCAAAGAAGCCATCAAAAGCAGTGTGTTGTTTTTGTTTTATCCTGGAAAAGACAACCAAACAGCAACCGTTTTTATTCAGCGGCCTGATTACGATGGGGTGCATGGGGGGCAGATCTCTTTTCCCGGGGGACGTTATGAAAGCCAGGACATAAACCTTGCAAATACTGCCTTGCGTGAATCCAGGGAAGAGGTGGGCATTGAGCCCGGCAAAGTGGAAATATTCGGGCAGCTGTCCGACCTTTACATTCCCCCAAGTAATTTCCTGGTACGCCCTTTCCTGGGGTTTTATCCCGCCAGGCCTGAATTTACAATTGATCCCCTGGAAGTTGCGGCTTTGGTAGAAGTGGAAGTATCTGCCTTTTTTAACCGGGCAAACAACCGGGCAATGCCCATAACCATGAGCAACGGCATGGAGATCAAAACGCCCTGTTTTTCCATCAATGGCCACATCATATGGGGGGCCACCGCCATGATCATTTCCGAATTTGTGGAAATGAACCGGACCCTGGAGGATTGAAGCTTAAATGAAATACTTTGGCTATTGGATTTCGTTGTCCAGGCTTTTCAGAAAGTCTTCCGCAGTATCCAGGTAATTGTTTTGCTTCGTTTCGGACATTTTGTCAAAACTCCGGATAAGCATTCCCATCCTTGGATTTTTCAGAAAAAAACCGCGATGCACGTGCATGAATCGCCAGAACAGGGCATCCCATGTTTTTTGCCAGTCGCCTTTGGTATAGTTTCCCATTTTCATCAGGTAATTGCTGCCGCTCAGGTAGGGTTTGGTGGACATCAAGCCCCCGTCGGCAAACTGGCTCATGCCGTAAACATTGGGTACCATTACCCAGTCGTAGGCATCGATGAACAACTCCATAAACCAGCGATAGACCTCATCCGGGTCAAATTCGCACAGCAGCATGAAGTTGCCAAGGATCATCAGGCGCTCAATGTGGTGGCAGTAAGCATTTTTCAGCACTTTTTTTATGGTATGGTCCAGGGGTTCAATTCCGGTGGACCCATCGTAAAAGGATGGAGGGATTTTTCGTTTAAAATCCCAGAAGTTGGTGGTGCGCTGACGGCCTCCCCTGAAAACATACATTCCCCTGATGAACTCCCTCCAGCCAATGATCTGCCGTACAAAACCTTCAGTGGAATTTATCTGAACTTCATGCTCCCGGGCGTATGACAGGGCTTCTTTCAGGATCTCTTTCGGGGTGAGCAAACCGTTGTTGAGCATAGGCGTCAGCACGCTGTGATGCAAAAAGGTTTCGTCTTTTACAATGGCATCCTCATAAGGCCCGAAACCCTCAAAGCGTTGTTCCAGGAAATCTTTCAGCCACTCCCGTGCCTGCCTGTAAGTGTAGGGATACAGTGGCTGTTGCATCAGTTCGCCCGGATTATCTGCAAAATATTTCTTTACATATTCCACGGCTTCCCTGTAAACCTTGTCTGCCCGGGGATGTTGCAAAGCAGGGGGCGTTTTTCCTGAGGGATATCTTTTCCTGTTTTCACTATCAAAGCTCCATTTGCCCCCGACCGGCTTTTTTCCGTCCTCCAGCAAAATATCATGCTTTATCCTTTGATCCTTATAAAAAGTTGCCTGGAAAAACTTTTTCTTCTCCGGGTTGAAAAATCCTTCCAGGTCTTTTTTGCTGTTGAGAAAAAGGGGAGAGGAATGCCAGTCAGTTTTTATTCCGTTTTCCCTGCTTGCTTTTTCTATTCTTTTTTCCAGCCAGTCATCGACCGGGTCAATGTAGTTCAGGGTTTTAACCCCTTTTTTTCCAAGTTCGGTCAGCAACCTTCGGATGTCGGAGCGTTTATCGCCGGCATCAATGTAAAAAACTTCAGTATTTTTAGATTCCAGGTATTGCTGGTAAAATTTCATCCCTGCACGGTGATAGGCCATCTTTTGTTTATGAAAAGCAAACTGCTGGAAAAAAAGATGTTCCTCAACCAGGTAGAAGGGGAGGCCGTTGTCCGGAAGAGGGCTGTCCTCAAAAAGCTGATGCGGGAAAACAAGGTTTGCTTCTTTCATTTTATGCAGGTTTATGCAGGATCCGGTGAAAGGGAGGGTGAAATGCCGCGCTTTTTATAAAACAGGCCCATTTCCTTTTCGTATTTTTTTTGTACGGCGGGCACCAGGTTTTTTTTCAGCAATTCTTCGGTACCGGTTTGTAAACAATACTCCTTTACAAAAGTTTCCAGTGAAAACATTTGCAGGGGTTTGATGTAAAACCGCCAGCACTGGTATAAATTTTTGACCCTTTGTTTTTTGGTCAGTTCCTTTCCAAAGCGGGAATTGTCATCTATGTCAATGCAGATCAGCTCTTCCAGCACATTTTCCTTTTCGGGATTTACGAAAATATGATCCGGTTTGATGTCGTAATAGTAAAATTTTTTCAGATGAAAATCAGACAAGTGGCTCGTCACGACCCTGAAAATCTCTGCCTTTGCCTTTTCTTTTTCTGTACTTTTTTCCAGGTATTGGTTGATGTAATCGCTCAGGAGCATTCCCGGGGAGATTTTGCGCGAGATGAAATAGCTGTAGAAGGGTTTTCCGGGAAGGGAAATTTGTCCGCAGGCGATGGGTTCGGCCACCGAAATCCCATGTTTTACTGCTTCCAGGGAAAGGCGGTAAGCGGCAATGGATGGATCCTGCCTTAGCTTTGAGTAATAAAATTTCCTGGCCATGGTGCGTGGAAAAAACAATTTGACAATCCGACCGGAGGGTGCTTCCAAAACCGCACGCTTCCAATCGTACAATCCTTTTTTAATGAACTTGTTGTCAGGATAGTTTACCCACTGGATCTTTTTAAAAAAACCTTTTTGCAGGCTGCCTTCAATATCCCTCAGGGCATTGAGTAAGTCCTTTTCCAGGGTTTGGCCGTGATGGCTGATGATCTGCGATTGCTTTTTCATTTTTATATTGCTGAGGCCGGGTTGATAATTGCTAAAATAATTTATTTTCAAATGCAGACCGGTTTCCCTGGAAAAGGATTTTCAATTATTACCTTTTTGCACAAAAAAAAGGGTGGCCCGGTCAGGCCACCCCATAAAAATAATGTTCATCATGCATTTACTGAACCGAATCCACGATGGCTTTAAAAGCATCGGGCTGATTCATGGCCAGATCGGCAAGTACCTTGCGGTTGATCTGGATATCTTTTGCATTTAATTTACCTATAAATTGAGAATAACTCATATCGTATTGCCTTACGGCTGCGTTGATACGCTGGATCCAGAGCTTCCTGAACTCCCTTTTTTTGTTTCTCCTGTCGCGGTAAGCATAAGTTTGTCCTTTTTCCCAGGTATTCTTCGCTACCGTGTAAACATTTTTTCTTGCACCAAAATAACCCCTGGTGAGCTTTAACAGCTTTTTTCTTTTGCGCCTTGAGGCGACGTTGTTAACTGATCTTGGCATGGTTTTCTGTTTTTTTTTGTTAAGCGCTTTCCTCACTGCGGGAAAGACTTTTTTAGCTCAAACAAATGTTAATAATTAATGATTTATAAGGCCAACATTCTTTTGATGTTCTTTTCATCTGACTTATGTACCAAAGCGGTTTTGGTCAGATTCCTTTTTCTCTTTTTGCTTTTTTTGGTCAGGATATGACTTTTATAAGCATGCTTGCGCTTAATGCGTCCGGATGCGGTAAGAGAAAACCGCTTTTTTGCTCCGGAGTTGGTTTTCATTTTAGGCATTACAATAACAATTTACAGATTTATAAAAAAATGAACATTAGTTCTTTTTAGCAGTTTTTTTGGGAGAAACCAGCATGATCATCCTTTTCCCTTCCAGTTTGGGCATTTGCTCCACTTTGCCGTATTCTTCAATTTCCTGGGCAAAACGCAACAGGATCAATTCGCCTTTCTCCTTATAAATAATTGTTCGGCCTTTGAAAAATACAAAAACCTTTAGTTTGGACCCTTCCTTCAAAAATTTAATGGCATGTTTTAACTTAAAATTAAAGTCATGCTCATCTGTGTTGGGTCCAAGCCTGATTTCTTTTACAACAATTTTGGATGCATTGGCTTTGATCTCTTTTTGTTTCTTTTTTTGCTCAAAAAGAAACTTCTTGTAATCCATGATCTTACACACAGGCGGATTGGCCGTGGGGGCTATTTCAACCAGGTCCAGTCCCATTTCTTCTGCCATGTTCTGGGCATCTTTCAGCTGATGTATGTCAGACTCAATGTTATCGCCCACAACTCTTACTACCGGTGCTTTTATCCGGTCGTTGATCCTGTGCGGATCTTCTTTTTTTACAAAACGCCTTCTTGGCCTTGGGTTAAATGGTGAAGCTATATTACGTTCCTCCTTAATTTGGTTAATAAATAATAACTAACAGTTAAACTTTAATTGCTGACAAAATTTCTTCATTGACCAGCTTTACAAAATCCTCAATGCGAAAACCGCCTAAGTCGCCCTTGCCGTGCTTTCTCACGGAAATGGTTTCTTCGGCCTCCTCTTTCTCTCCTACAATGATCATGTAAGGGATTTTCTTTGTTTCGGCATCCCGGATTTTCTTGCCGGTTTTTTCACTTCGCTCATCAATAAGCGTGCGAATTTCTAAATTATTCAACAAAGTTAACACTTTTTTGGCATATTCCTGATACTTATCACTGATTGGCAATACGATAGCCTGATCGGGAGTGATCCAGAGCGGAAAATTGCCCCCGCAATGCTCTATCAGCACTGCCACAAAGCGTTCCATCGAGCCAAAGGGGGCCCGGTGGATCATCACGGGGCGGTGCTTCTGGTTATCGCTGCCGATGTATTCCAGCTCAAAACGCTCGGGCAGGTTATAATCCACCTGTATGGTGCCAAGCTGCCAGCTGCGGCCCAAAGCATCCTTAACCATAAAATCCAGCTTCGGACCGTAAAATGCCGCTTCCCCTTTTACCACCTCGGCTTTCAGGCCTTTTTCTGCGGTGGCTTCTATGATGGCTTTTTCTGCTTTTTCCCAGTTTTCGTCGGAACCAATGTATTTTTCTTTGTTATCCGGGTCACGCAAGGAGATCTGCACGCTGTAATCCATGAAGTCCAACGCATTGAAAATATGCAAGACGATATCGATCACACTGATAAATTCCTCCTTCACCTGGTCGGGACGGCAAAAAATGTGGGCATCGTCCTGGGTAAACCCGCGAACCCGGGTAAGGCCATGCAGCTCACCGCTTTGTTCATAACGATATACCGTACCAAATTCCGCCAGCCTTACGGGCAAGTCTTTATAGGAATATTGTCTGGTCTTGAAAATTTCGCAGTGGTGCGGGCAGTTCATGGGTTTCAGGAAAAACTGCTCTCCTTCGGCCGGGGTGTCGATGGGCTGAAAAGAATCTTTTCCGTACTTATCATAGTGACCACTTTGAACATAAAGATTCTTATTGCCGATGTGGGGTGATATAACCGGCTGATACCCGGCCCTGCGCTGTACTTTTTTCAGGAATTTCTCCAGGTTCTCACGCAACTCGGCTCCTTTGGGCAGCCAGAGTGGAAGGCCCTGTCCCACATTCTGGGAGAAGGCAAAAAGTTCCAGTTCTCGCCCGATCTTTCGGTGGTCGCGCTTTTTGGCCTCTTCAAGCATTTCCAGGTATTCCTTCAGCATCTTCTGCTTGGGAAAGGTAATGCCGTAAACCCTGGTAAGTTGCTTGCGGCTTTCATCACCACGCCAGTAAGCACCGGCAATGCTCAGCAATTTCACGGCCTTGATGGGGCTGGTATCCACCAAATGAGGTCCCCGGCACAAATCGGTGAAATTGCCCGATTCGTAAAAACTGATGGTGCCGTCTTCCAGATCGCTGATCAGGTCAACCTTGTATTCGTCGCCCTTTTTTTCGTAATATTCCAGGGCTTCTTTTTTGGGAATCTCTTTGCGCCGGAATTCCTGCTTCTCGCGGGCAATTTCCAGCATTCGCTTTTCTATTTTTTCAAAATCGTTGCTGGAGAGGTTGTGCTCGCCAAGGTCGATATCATAATAAAATCCGTTTTCTATATCAGGCCCGATCCCGAATTTGGTTCCGGGATAAATATCTTCAATTGCGCTGGCCATAATGTGGGCAGAGGAGTGCCACATGGTTGCGCGCCCTTCCTTATCCTCCCAGGTGTTGAGTTTTATCTTCGCATCCTGCTCTATGGGCCTGTCCAGATCCCAGACCTCATCATTTACGGTAATGGACAACACATTGCGCGCCAGGCCTTCCGAAATGCTTTTGGCTATTTCAAGACCGGTAACCCCTTTGGGAAATTCTTTAACGGAATCATCTGGTAGTGTTATTTTTATCATGATACAGCTTTCGCTTTTAGGGGCGCAAAATTAACAAATTTTCCCTTATTAATGCAGTGAATTGTAAAACATTTTAATAACAAGTTATAATTGAAGATGTTTTAAACGACCGGATGAATTCTTTTGATCAGACGGAGGGGATGTGTGTATCTTTTCAGGTCAGAATTATATATGCCCTGGTGGTCAATTCTGTCCACTCGTACTTTTCCATGGGCGTGGATAATATGGCCCTCTTGAAGCAGGATACCCACATGATTTATTTCTTCGTCCTGGTTATCAAAAAACAAAAGATCTCCGGGAAGGGCTTCGTTAATCAGGTGGACGGCTTCTCCCTGGGTTGCCTGGATAGCGGAATCTCTGGGTATTTTTATCCCGGCCATTTTGTATACCAACTGGGTAAATCCCGAACAATCTATTCCAAAGGCCGAGCGGCCTCCCCAAAGATAAGGCACGTTTAAAAAAGTCAATGCAATGCGGGAGATCTTCCCGGGATCGGGTTCTTTAATGACCTTACCTGCGTATTCAAAGACCTTGCCGGCCACCGACAATTTCCCCTTTTCATAAAAGGGAAGGGTAGCGCCTGCACCGATCGGGAAACTGCTGCCCCGGGACTGATCTTCCAGCATCTGCAAAAGGTCGGCACTGATCACATTCCCTAAGTTGGCTGCAATGGCCCGGAAATCGCTCTCCTCAAGGGCCTGTATTTGGTTGGCCGCTACCCATCCCTGGTAATGATCCTGTTGCATTTTTACCTGGTACCAGTCTTTTCTTTTCTCCATTACGGAAAAAATATCACCAAACAACAGCTGGCTTACCATTTCGCTTTGATGCCCGGGAAAAGCCCGCAAAGGGACGGCACTTAAAAGGCAAACTCCAAATTCCATAAGGCTTCTTAGTTTTTTCAGAAGGCATTAAAATTAGATAAAATTTAAGTATCAGAAAAATTATTCCCGCTTCATTATGATTTCCATGGTGGCTGCCAAAACCCTTTGTGCAATTTATTTGTTATTTTCGTAAAAAGGTTTTAATCCAAACCAAAAATGAAGAATCCGGTTCACTGGTTTCAACGTCATTATTCCATTATTTACAAGGGAGTGCTGGTTCTTGCCAGTGTGTTTCTTATTGTCCAGCTCTTTCCGCGGGAAACCCGCTTCGAATATGAGTATCAGCAAGGCCGCCCCTGGTTGTACAATGATCTGATCGCTCCGTTTGATTTTGCAGTGTTGAAAACCGATGAAGAGCTCAGAAGGGAACGCCAGGAAGTTTTAAAAGATTTTCAGCCTTTCTTTACCCGCGAGCAGCGCATTGCTGAGCAAAAACAATCCGAATTTATTGTAAACTTTAACCTTGCCTGGAATCAGAAATATGAAGATGATTATCCTGAAGAGCTCAGGGGTGAACATCTGCGGTTTTCCCTTGATATCCTTGATTCTGTGTATACCCGGGGAATTATTTTTCTGGATGACGAACACCGGGATAAACCGGGCGATTTTGAAATAAGGGTAATAGACGGAAACATTGCCCGAACCCGGACCATTGATGATTTTTTTACCATAGGGGATGCTTTTCTTTTTTTGGGAGCCGCCCTTGCTGAAGAGGACCAGCTGGATACAGACCTTTTGAAGCCCTTGCTGGAAAATGCCCTGGAACCCAACATTGTTTATAATCCTGACCTCACTTCCCAGGCAATTTCTGCCGAGCTGGAAGATATTCCTTTGACCCGGGGCATGGTGCAGCAGGGAGAAAAGATCATTTCGCAGGGAGAACTTGTAACGGCAGAAAAATACCAGGTGCTGGAATCTTTCAGAGCAGAATACCAGCGGCAAGTCGGTCGCGGTGCAACCATTTATTTGCTTTACCTGGGGCAGTTCCTGCTGGTGAGTATTTCCATCGTTGTGCTCATGCTGTTCCTTTATGTTTTCCGTAAGGATGTTTTTGCCGATAACCGCCGGATCCTACTGATCCTGCTTTCGGTATTTTTAATGGTATTGCTTACCAGCCAGGTCATCCAATACAACGTTGACTTCCTTTACCTGGTACCGGTGGTGATCGTGCCCGTGATCATCCGCGCTTTCTTTGACAATCGTCTGGCGCTATATGTGCACATTATCACCATCATCCTGATCGGCTTTCTGATCCCCCGGAGTTTTGAATTTGTGTTTTTGCAATTTGTTGCAGGAATTGTGGCTATTCTCAGCATGATCAGCATGCGGCGCCGTTCCCAGCTTTTCATTACAGTAGGATTGATCTTTATCACCTATTCCTCGGTTTTTTTCGGGCTTTCTTTGGCCCATACCGGGACTTTTGAAAATATTGAATGGATTAATTTTGCTTATTTTGCAGGAGGTGCTTTCCTTACGCTTTTTGCTTATCCGCTGATTTTTATGTTTGAACGCCTTTTTGCCCTTCCCACGGAATTTTCTCTTCTGGAGCTGGCAGACACCAACAATAAGCTTTTGCGGCAGCTGGCCATGGAAGCTCCCGGCACTTTTCAACATTCCCTGCAGGTGGCCAACCTTTCGGAAGAAGCCATCTTTGCTATTGGCGGAAACTCCCTGCTAACCCGTACCGGAGCCCTTTACCACGATATCGGAAAGATGGAAAATCCCTTCTTCTTTACCGAGAATCAGACCACCGGTTTTAATCCCCACGAGGATATTTCCAACAAAGAGAGCGCAAAGATCATCATCAACCATGTGATTGCCGGTATTGAAATGGCCAGGAAAAACAACCTGCCCGAATACCTTATCGACTTTATCCGCACCCACCACGGAACCACCACGGCCCGGTATTTTTATACCCTGGAAGTAAACGAAAACACCGAAGAGAATGTGGACATTAAAGATTTTTCTTATCCCGGGCCACGGCCTTTCAGCAAAGAAACGGCAGTGGTAATGATGGCCGATTCAGTGGAGGCCGCTTCCCGAAGCCTGAACCGTCCGGACGAAAAACAGATCAATGAACTGGTGGATAGCATTATTGACACCCAGATGAAAGAAAACCAGTTTGAAAATGCCGACATCACCTTTAAGGACATCACCACCACCAAAAAGATCTTCAAGCGCAGGTTGCTGAACATCTTTCATGTGCGGGTGGCTTACCCCAAACTCAATTGATGACGCAGTTGAAGGCAACATTTTCTAAGGTAGTCGCCGGCTTCCGGTCCTAAATTGAAAATCAGGTCGATGATGCTTAGGTTGGGCACAAAGCCTGTTTTTTCTGAAAAAACCTGGTAATAGGGTGGAAAAGAAAAATCAGGAATGTTTTTGCGGTGCCGGGGCTTGGGGCTGATGGAGTGGCGGAGATCAAAGTCATATTCCGGCCTTTTATCAAACCGCCGGCTTTTTATCAGGCATATTTTGATGTCCAGTTCTCTCAGAAATTCATTTAAAAGCCGGTAGTTCAGCGTAGTAATCCTTTCAGGAAAGGAATTCATGTAATAGGGTTCCAGCATGTCCTGGTAAAAAACAAAATAAGGGGCCTTTTGATATGCCGAAATGATTGCCTTCCAGTGGTTTTTCTGCCAGTCGGTATGGTTGCTGATCAGGATGTCTTTTGTTTTGGTTTGATTTCCATAGGGTTTACTCACCGGTATGGTCAGATCAAGCGGACCGTTGGCTGTCATGATCCTGCAACGGTTCCTCCAGGTTTGCTTTGGCCAGGTTTCCTGCACCTCAATTACCGCACTCTCATAAAAACACATATGGACAAAATATTCTAAAGGGGGGAGGTATGCCGTTGCAAGCAACAATCTGTCATGATACATAATGATTCCACTTTATATTAACACTTTTCGCAGGCTTTCCAGGGAAGCCACTCTCTGCAATTGAACCCGGGTTATTTCTTTTTATAACCCAGGCCCATCAATGCGCCGATTACCACTGCCAGGCCGATAAATACCCAGTGCACAATGCCTCTGCCGGCTTCATAAACCATCGGCAGGCTGATATGGGAGCCCCTCATTTCCCCAAAATGAATTTCTATGGGAAAAGGGTTTTCTTTTGCGGGTGTAAATGCATTGTGCCTGTCGGCGGTGGTTATGCTTAAACGGATTCGGTGCCCCTTTGGGAAGGTATAGGAGGTGGGGTGCATATCAAAATTCAATTCAAAAATACTATCGACAGGGGAGGGGGAAACATCAACAGACTTGCCCCTGCGCCAGGGAAGGCCCATATTTACAAAACCGGGACGCTGTGTTTCCCGGAACCTGGAGTTGATCACACCTTCGGTTATGTAGCGCGAAAAACCATCAGGCTCCACATCAAGCAGGTAAACAAAAAGGTCAAAATCCCGGTCCATGGAACTTACCCATAAATTGACCAAAGGATGCCCGGTAATGGTCACCGCCTCATCCAATGGAGCAGATGTATAGGTTAATCCTTTTTTGGCGTTGACGGTCATGTCGGGGTAGTCAAAGCCACCGCCATGGGTGGCGGTCCATCGCGATTTATCACCGCTGCTGGCAGTATAATCCGGCTCAAGCAAATCTTTTCCTGAATCTTCGGGAAGCAATCCGGAGTGTAAAATACCATCGTTTTGTGAATTAATGGAATTGGAAACCCCTTCCGAAAAATAAAAGCTTGCATGATGGGCATGTTCAACAGGCCAGTTGCTGGAGGTATTCCAGGCGTGTTCTGCCGGATTGTTCATGGTGTAATACAAAATGGGGTCTTCATCCATGATGCCGTTATCAATACCCTTGAGCCAATAGTCGAACCAGCGATGCCTTTCGGCACTGACAAAATTAAAATAGGACGTTCTCTCAAAAGGATCCCATCCGTTATGTGCCCAGGGGCCGATGAGCAGGCGCTGGGGCTGATGCAGGTTGGCATACCAAATCAAGGCATCCTTTGGCCAGGCATCGTACCAGCCGGCAATATGGTAAACCGGAACATTGGCTTCCCTGATTTTCTTCAGATGGGTTTGCGGGTTCAAATCCACAAAAGGCCTGAGATTCATCTGCTCAATGTAACTGTTGCGGTATTCGGCCAGCCTGACAAAGTCCAGCGGGAAAATATTTTCCCGGTGCTCTTCCATGGCTTGCTGCCTCAGGGATCCGTCGGGGTCTGCATCTACCCTTGCGGCGGGGATATCAAGGTCAAGGGCTTTTACAGCTTTGCTCCATTCTTCAATAAAAGGCAATCGCATAACCCCATTGGGATAAACAAAGTCATAGAGGTCAAACAGGGAAACCTCAGGGACGATGGCTTTTAATGCAGGATGCTGTGTGCCTGCGGCCAAATATTGGGTGATGCCCAGATACGAACCCCCGTACATGCCCACATTGCCGTTGCACCACGGTTGGCCGGCAAACCAATCAATGATATCGTATGCATCCAGGGTTTCTGCCATGGAAAAATCCCCCCTACGGTGCCCAAAGGATGCCCCTGTGCCCCTTGCATCCACTGAGGCAACAATGTACCCATGCCTGAGCAGGCGTTGCAAGCCGGGATCCCGCTCCGCATAAGCAGCTATTTCTCCTTCTCTTTCGAAAGCCCGGTGGTAGCGCGTGTGTGTCCATACCACCGGATAAGCTTTTAAAGTTATTTCTCCGTTGCGGGTAGGCCGCAAATAATCAACTGCCAGCCGGGTACCGTCTCTTACTTCTATATACTTTGAGAAACGCTCCCAGCCATCGTAGCGCATTTCTGAATATCCCCGGTATTCTCCCGGCATTGAAACAGGCCGGATCATGCCGTCGGCATCCAGTTCCCTCCAGCGGGCTACCTCATCGGTAACCTCAATGTTTTCATTCCCAACCGTTAACTGCCTGTTTTTAATGTCATTTCCGGCTTCATCCTGTTCAACAAACATCCAGTCGCCCAATACATATTTGTATTCTATGCTTTTTCCCTCAGCAAACGCAAGCCTTATGGCATAAGATCCATCGTCCATAACGGCAAGCTTATATTTTGGGTTATGCGGGCTCCAGTCGTTAAAATTTCCTGAAATAAAAACCCCCTGGGTGTTGCCTGTGGGGGGTGCCTTTACCGTAAAGCGGATGGTGGTGATTTCTTCCGGGTTGTTTGCCGAAAGGAATAGCAGCAGGGTAATGCCTGATATGAAAAACAATAGGCCGCTTGTAAAGAATGTGGGTAAGGGTCTGTTAAATAATCGATTATGCATGAACTTAGCCTTTCGCTACATTGAAGAATTCGTAAATTTTATTTAACTTAAATGGCGGGTTAAATTTATCATTATTTTTCGTTTCTTTGAAATAAGATTGCTTTTATCAGTTGTTTTTTTATATTTTGATGTATTTTTTTGCCTGTTAACCCCAAAAAAGCTCAGGAAAATTTTATGAATCCCGAAAAAAAAGGAGATTTCCCGATATGATGAAAATTTTGAACGCAGAGCAGATCAGAGAAATTGATGCTTATACCATAGAAAACGAGCCCATTGCTTCTATAGACTTAATGGAACGGGCAGCATCCAAATGTTATGCCTGGATCAGGCAGCGCATGAAGTCCCGAAAAGAAGTCAAAGTTTTTTGCGGGATGGGAAACAATGGGGGAGACGGTCTGGTGATCGCACGCATGCTCGGCGGGACGGGTCATAAGGTTACCGTCTATAAAATAATTCATACACAAAAGGCTTCAGCGGATTTCAGTAAAAATGAAAAACGCCTGATCGGGGCGCGAAATGTGCATAAAGTTGACCTGCACGAGCATGATCCCTTTCCCGAAATTAAGAAAGACGACCTGGTGATCGATGCCATGCTGGGAAGTGGGCTGACCCGCCCCCTGAAAGGTTTCCTGAATGAGGTGGTCAGGAATATCAATGCTTCCGGTGCTGTTGTGGTGGCCATTGATTTTCCTACCGGCCTGTTTTGTGAAGACAACCGGGAAAATGAACCCAAAAATATCATTCGTGCCGATTATACCCTGACCTTCCAGGTTCCCAAGCTTTCTTTTATGTTTGCCTCCAACGATGAGTTTGTCGGGGAGTGGCATTTGCTGGATATTGGGCTGCATGCGCAAGCCATTAAAGAAGCGGAAACCAGGTATTTTATTTTAGAAGCCGAAGACCTGCGCAGCTTTTACCGTCCCCGTAAAAAGTTTTCGCACAAAGGAAATTATGGGCATGCTTTACTGCTTTCAGGCAGCTATGGAAAAATGGGTGCCGCCGTATTGGCTGCCCGGGGAGCATTGCGAAGTGGTGCAGGACTGGTGTCGGTGCATGCCCCTGCTTGTGGTTATGAAATCCTGCAAACCAGCGTTCCCGAATGTATGGTGATACCCGACGAACAAGAGCGCTTTATATCCGGATTAGGAGATCTTGCTCCCTTTAATGCCATTGCTGCGGGCCCGGGCATCGGAAAAGATGAACAGACGGCCCGCACCCTGAAACTACTTATTCAAAATGCCGGCATGCCCCTGGTGCTGGATGCCGACGCCCTCAATATTATCAGCGAAAATCCAACCTGGAGAGGTTTTTTACCTCCAGGTACAATTCTTACCCCACACCCCAAAGAGTTTGACCGCCTGGCAGGGAAATCCTCCAATGACCACGAACGCCTGGAAAAAGCCATGGAGTTTGCTCACAAATTCCAGGTTTATGTCGTTTTAAAGGGAGCCTATACGGCCATTGTATGTCCTGACCAAAAGGTTTTCTTTAATCTTACGGGCAACCCGGGTATGGCCACAGGCGGCACCGGCGATGTACTTACCGGGATGATCCTGGGTTGGCTGGCACAAAATTATTCTCCGCTCCAAAGTGCCCTGGCTGCTGTTTATCTTCATGGAATGGCCGGCGATCAGGCCGCCTCCCGAAGAGGTTTTGAAGGACTTATTCCTGGCGATATGATCGAACAGATCCCCAAAACCACCAAAAAATTATTCCTGACCCAATAAGGAATTTTTTCTTTTTTTTGTTAGCTGGTAATTTGTTATCCATCAGCTAAATAGGCCTTTTGCAAAGGATTCATTATTTTTAACAAGTCTAAATAAAAATAATATTGGGTATCTTTGTCTTGCCAATGGGTGAAAAAATTCATTAAACAAAACCCATTTGACGGTGTTTTAAAATTGACAAAACGAAATCAGGTTACCCAATAATACTTTTAAGAATGGAAACTACTGCAGCAATAGAACAAAAACAAAAATATTCCCTGGATACCATTAACAAGAAGACTTTAAAAAGTTGGTACCATTTGATGATACTGGGCCGCAAGCTGGATGACAAGGCACCCAACTACCTGAAGCAGGCCCTTGGATGGTCGTATCATGCACCCTGTGCCGGGCATGAAGCCATTCAGCTAGCGATGGGACAGGTTTTCGACCGGAAAACCGATCATATGTTTCCCTATTACCGCGATTTGGAAACGGTGATTTCTGCCGGCCTCACAGCCGAGGAGATCATTCTAAATGGTCTTTCCAAAGCAACCGATTTAGCCAGTGGGGGACGGCACATGTCCAATCACTTTGCCAAACCGGAATGGAACATTCACAATGTTTCTTCGGCAACAGGAAACCATACCCTGCATGCAGTGGGGGTGGCCCGTGGTATGAAAAAGTACGGGCATAAGGGTGTGGCCATCAGTTCGCAGGGAGAGTCCAGCGTATCCGAAGGCTATGTATATGAAGCCATTAATGGGGCAAGCAATGAAAAGTTGCCTGTTGTTTTTGTCTTTCAGGACAACGGTTATGGTATTTCCGTCCCTAAAAAAGACCAAACCGCCAACCGAAAGGCTGCGGATAATTTCAGGGGGTTTAAAAACCTGCGGATTATCCATGTAGATGGTAAGGATGTGTTTGCTTCCATGAACGCCATGTATGAAGCGCGCCAGCATGCCATTGAAAACAGCGAACCCGTGATTGTGCACGCCAGTGTGGTGCGCATTGGATCGCACTCCAACAGCGACCGTCATGACCTTTACCGCGATGAGCGCGAATTGCACTGCGTAAAAGCACATGACCCGCTTCCAAAATTCCGGAAGCTTTTGCTAAAAGAGGGAATTTTTAAGGAAGAGGAACTTCATGAAATTGAAGACCAGGTAAATGCTCAGGTAAAGGAAGCCCATAAAAAAGCCATGAAGGCGCCTGACCCCGATCCGGAAAGCATTTTTGACTTTGTGCTTCCCGAGCCCCATCAACCCGAAAAATATAAAGATGGTATCCATAATGAGGAGGGAGAGAGGATCAAACTGATCACTGCCCTGAATGAAACCCTCAAAAAGGAATTTCGCCGCAACCCTGACACCTATATTTGGGGACAGGATGTGGCCTACAAGGAAAAAGGCGGTATTTTTAACGTTACCAAAGGGATGCAGCAGGAATTTGGTATTGAGCGGGTATTTAACGCCCCCATTGCCGAAGACTATATTCTTGGTACTGCCAATGGCATGAGCCGTTTTGATGAAAAGATCCGTATTGTGGTGGAAGGGGCTGAATTTGCCGATTATTTCTGGCCGGCCATGGAGCAGTTTGTGGAAATGACCCACGATTACTGGCGCAGCAACGGGAAATTTGCTGCCAACGTAACCATTCGCCTGGCTTCCGGTGGTTATATCGGGGGTGGTTTGTATCACTCACAGACCATTGAAGGCGCATTGACCACCCTTCCCGGCATCCGGATCGTTTATCCTTCCTTTGCCGATGATGCCGCCGGACTGTTGCGCACTTCCATGCGCTCCAAAGGCCCCACCCTGTTTCTGGAACCCAAGGCATTGTATAATGCAAAGATCGCTGAGACCGTGGTTCCTGAAGAATTCGAGGTTCCATTTGGTAAAGCCAGGATCAGAAGGGAAGGAAGTGATTTGAGCATCATTACTTTTGGAAATACTACCCATATGAGTCTTGCCGTGGCCGATAAGATATCGGAAGAAACAGGGCAGGAAATTGAAGTGGTGGATATCCGCTCCCTTGTGCCCCTGGATAAGAAAGCCATACTGGAATCGGTGAAGAAAACCAGCAAAGCCCTGATTGTTCATGAAGATAAGGTGTTTGCAGGATTTGGCGGTGAACTTGCTGCAATTATCGCTGAAGAAGGTTTTGAATATCTGGATGCCCCGGTCAAAAGGGTGGGTTCTACCTTTACCCCTGTGGGATTCCACAAAAACCTGGAAAAAGTCATCTTGCCTTCCAACGAAAAAATACACAAAGCAGCGTCGGAACTACTGAATTTTTAATCTCCTGTATATTTTTAGTGTTGTTTTTATTTAACCGAAAAAAGGCCAGCCGGAAACGGATGGCCTTTTTGCATTGTTCCTGTGTTATTCCAGAGACCGTATTATTCAACGGTAACAACGATCTCATATTCTTCCACGGTGCTGCCTGCGATTTGTACATAAACCTTCCGGTTCGCAGCATCCGTATAAAAGGCGGCTTCGGTGTGGCGCAGTTGCTGCATGCTGTCGGCCCGGTTCAGCCTTCTTCCGTTTAGAGTTACCTCCGATGGGGTCTCTGTATTCCTGAATCTTGCCCTGTAAACCCTTTCTGTTGTTTCTGCGCTGTATTCCCCTTTCCGGCTTTCTATTTTCAGGGTGGTTTTGAGGCTGCTGCCGGTTGCCTGGTCAAGGGAAAAGGCGGTAGTGCTGTATCTCCCTTCCTGGTAATCGAGGGTAAGGCCGTCATCTTCATACATCACAAAGTGCCCATTTTGAACTTCATCAGGGTAAAGATCCAATATTAAAGTATCCAAAGGATGCTGGGAAGTATAAAGCTGTCGGGTCTGGGTGGGAATGATGGCTCCGGCTTTTACAAATACCGGAATGCGGTCGAGCGGGGTGTCAACGGTTACGGTTTGTCTGCCTCCATGGGTGGTGTTATCCCAGAAATCGACCCATCTGCCTTTGGGCAGGTAAACCTCTTTTGAAGTCTGACCTTCTTCCACTACGGGCGAAACCAGGAAATCACTGCCCCAAAGGTGGGTTTCCCCTTCTTCGTAAAGCTTTTCATCTTCGGGATCTTCAAAAAACAGGGGGCGGGAAACGGGCATGCCATGGGTCCAGGTTTTCCAGGCCATGGAATAAAGGTAAGGCATGAGTTCATAGCGCAGGTGGATAAATTTAAGGCTGGCATCAAGGGCCTCCGGGCCATATCCCCAGGGTTCGGTGGGGCATTGCTCATTGCCGTGGGCCCGGGCAATGGGCGAGAAAATGCCATGTTGTATCCAGCGTACATACAATTCGGGAATGCAGTCGTCACCGGTAAAACCTCCCAGGTCGGAATGATGCCAAACCATTCCTGAAAGTCCCTGGTTCAAAACCATGTGGGGTTGCACGGAGAGGGCCGAAAAAGAACGGCCCACGTCACCCGACCAGGGCATGGTGGCATAACGCTGAATGCCGGCAGATCCCGAACGGCTCAGGTTGAAGATCCGCTCTTCAGGACGCATTTCGGCATGACCGTTAAAAAGTATCTGTGCCCATTTCAGGTTATAGGTGTTGTGCACTTCTTCCACTTCTCCACGGTGGTGGACCATGTCTTCGTGATGACGCTCAGGCTCGCCAAGATCGGTCCAATATCCTGCAATGTTGGCTGTATCGTTCTGCATTACAGGAGGATGCTTGCTCCACCACCATTTACGGGCCTGGGGATTGGTAAAGTCAATCAGCACCCCGGCACACTCCCCGTCGCACGACCACCAATGCTCCATCAGGTAAGTATCCCCCTGTTCATCCATGACCAGGTAACTAAAGATGTCGGCTTCCGGAAAATTTTTTGACCATTCCACCATATAAGGCTGGCTGATCAATACCGTTTGAAGGCCCATTTCCTTGAAATCATTAACCATGGTGTAAGGATCGGGAAAGGCATTGCGGTCCCATTGCATGTCGCCCATGTGTTCCATCCATTCCAGGTCAAGAATGATCACATCGGCAGGAATGTCCATGGCACGCAGGGTATCGGCAACTCCCCGGGCCTCTGTTTCATTGCTGTAGCCGAATTTGCTCTGAATGAAACCCAGTGACCACTTAGGTGGTAAAGGCTGGCGGCCGGTCAGCCAGGTGTAATGTTTCAGTTGCTCCGGCACGTCTTCTCCATAAATGAAATAATAGGTCATTACCCCGCCTTTGCTGCGGAAAGAAAAACGATCCTGTGCCTCCTTTCCCAGGTCGAACCAGCTTCTCCAGCGGTTGTCAAAAAACAGGGCAAAACTTCCGTTGGTAACCGTCATGGGGATATTTACGTTCATGGTCTCCAGGGCGTCATGGTAGCCGTAATTTTGCCGGTTGTATACTTCCAATTCCAGCCCGCGAAGGTTAAACCCCACCCCTCTCATGCCGGTGCCGTAAAAGTTTAGGTCTTCCGGCAATTCAAACTCCGCTTTCCGCGGCCCTTCTTCATTTCCGGTATCCTCAACGGGTAAGGCTTCTTCAATAAGGAGATGGTTTTCTTTGTCCAGAAACAAGACCCTTAAAGGATATTTTTCCACCCGGATGTTTACTTTTTTTCCCGTTATAAAAAAATGATCTTCGGCCTCTTCAACCCCCCATTCCAATTTGGCATCGGGCTTTTGGATCACCGCATAGGAAGAGTCGGGGAGGGCATCGGGGTGGTCAAGGTAATCTACCCTGATCACTTCGGGCTTATACCAATGGAGGCTCAGGGCTGCCTGTTCTCCGGCAAAGGTAATACCGGTTTGTTCCGGATGATGGGAAACGTAATTTCCCGGTGCTTCACTGCCTGTGGAAATGGAAGTGATTAAAAAGCTTAAAAAGATGAATAGCAGGCAACGGAAAAACTTTTGAGAAATCATTTTTCAAAATTTATCGGTTTTTAAAAGGATTGCTATGGATTGTAAAAACCGCAAAGATATATGATTTGGCTTTAGGGTGGAAGGGGTGATTGGCCAGTAATGGTCCATTTAAGTTTTTTTATAAAAAAGAAAGCACTGGCAAAATAAAAGCGAAAAAGTAAAAAGATTCTGCCGTTATAGCTTAATCCGGAATCCCAGCGTAATATTCTCTCCGGTTGACTGTATAGCCGGCAGGATATTATGAAGTTGCCGGGCATTGCGGTTGTGGAAGGCGTAAAGCACCAGGTCAAAAATAAAAAGAAAAGCTCCCTGCAAAATGAGGGTATTGCCATAACCCCGGTACCGATCCTGGTTTTGAGCAGAGTTTTTGCTGCGCTCCCTCAGGTAGAAACCTGCCGCCATGTAGCCCACATCCAGGCCTGCGTTGAATAGCAGCAATTTTTCCATGGAATAATGGGCCTGTATACTTTCTGAGAGGCTAAGTCCCCTGATCTCATCGCTATAAGCCCCGTAAAGCCCAAAACCGGCGAGGGTCAGGTTGACGGTATTCCATAACACATTTCCCTGATGAAAATACATGTTTTGGCCGCTTCCCTGCTGCCAGCCTATTCCGCTTATCACAAAATTGCTAACAGCCCAGGACCCCAGGGTCCACATGCCGTTGCGGTTGATGTCGACCCGGTTTTGGTTAAAGCGGTCCAGGCCGTCATTTCCGGAAGTTTTTGCAGACAGAAAAAACAACATTGCTGCAAGTAGAATGGTCTTTTTGATTGCCATGGCCAGGGGTATTTCCTGGATTAACATAGACAAACACCCATTTGTTCAGGAAAGCTGTAAAGTGGATGCAGATGAGGATCATCCTCCGCCCAGGATCTCTGCGATCTTCAGCAACTCTTTGTTGATGGTGCTGTGGTGCTTTATGGCCTTTTTCAAGGGGGTAAATACGATCTGGCGGTTGATGGACCCTACCATCACGCTTCTTTTTCCGTCCATCAACCCTTTTACAGCCTGGTAGCCCATGCCGCTGGCCAGTACCCGGTCGAAAGCCGATGGAGCTCCTCCCCGCTGAAGGTGACCCAGAATAGTAACCCTGGTATCGTAATCGGGGAAATGTTTTTTTACAATTTTTGAAATTTCCATGGCGCCCCCAAATTCATCTCCTTCGGCCACAATAATAATTCCTGCCTTGTCCTCCTGTCGCATGTCTTTTTCCAGTTTGCCCAGTATTTTTTCGATATTGGTGCGGGCTTCAGGCACAAGGATCTTTTCGGCCCCGGCACCAATGCCGCTTCT
Source organism: Bacteroidales bacterium (assembly GCA_007129255.1). Lineage (GTDB taxonomy): Bacteria > Bacteroidota > Bacteroidia > Bacteroidales > UBA7960 > PUML01. The sequence goes on along the minus strand of SKVW01000199.1, from coordinate 952 downwards.
CAGGGCAATAAACCCTGCATCACGACCCATCACTTCCACAATAAAAAGCCGGTCGTGCGAACCTGCTGTATCCCGGATCTTGTCAACAGCATTCACTACGGTATTCACCGCCGTATCATAACCAATGGTGTAGTCGGTTCCATAAAGGTCGTTATCGATGGTGCCGGGAATCCCGATCACCGGAAAGTCATACTCTTTGGCCAAAAGGTCTGCCCCGGTGAAGGTGCCGTCTCCACCAATGACCACTAAACCATCGATTTTGTGCTTCTTTATGTTTTCATAAGCTTTTTTTCGGCCTTCGGTGGACTTGAACTCCTCGGACCGGGCACTTTTTAAAATGGTACCACCGCGCTGGATCAGGTTGGATACATGGGCGCTGCTTAATGGTTCGATCTGATCATTGATCAGCCCCTGATAGCCCTTATAAATTCCAAAAACCTCAAGGTCAAAATATAATCCTGCACGCACCACCGCCCGAATGGCGGCATTCATCCCCGGGGAGTCTCCCCCGGATGTTAAAACTCCTACTCTCTTTATCTTAGCCATTTTGTTCTGTTTTATTACAAAGTTAAAAACCTTTTGGGGTAAGGTAAAATTAAAAGTTAGAATAAAATGTTTTATTTTTCCCGGGACAGGATAACCGACATTTGATCCAGGTAAACAATGAGTGCCTGAAGCTTTTTTCCCAGGCCTAAATCTTTCTCTTGCATCTTTGCCGGCACTGAAAGGCTTACCCGGAAACTTCCCATATAAAGCCCGGAATGAATAAACTCAGAAACCCCGGTCAGATCGGGCATGAGTTTTTTAAGGTTGGAAAAGCGGTAAAACGGGAGCCGGTTCATGGCTTTGCGAAGCAGGGGCTCCCCAAAACCGGGAAAGGGTATTGAAATGGTTTTTTCCGGGGGAAGATCAGCCAATGTTTCACCCATTAGATTATCTTCCCTGGTAAATT
>SKVW01000170.1 GCA_007129255.1 Bacteroidales bacterium | reverse complement strand
TTGTTTCGGGTGACATTGACATTGAAGAAACCAAGCCCCTGGTGGAAAAATATTTTGGTGACATTCCCAAAGGAGATCATGAAATTTTCCGCCCGGACGTTGAGGAACCCAGGCGTACCGAGGAACTGCGCGATACGGTTTACGACAATATTCAGCTGCCCATGTACATCCAGGCATATCATATCCCTGCACAGGGCACCGAAGATTATTATGCCGTACAAATGCTGGGGTCCTTGCTTTCGCAGGGCCAAAGCAGCAGGCTTTTCCGCAGGCTGGTGAATGAAGAGCAAATTGCCATGCAGGTGCAGGCCATTCCCCTTGGCCTGGAAGACCCCGGCCTGGGCATTATCCTGTCCATACCCAATATGGGCATTGACCCCGAAAAGCTGGAAGAAAGCATCAATGAGGAGCTGGAAAAGGTGCGCGAGGAACTCATCAGCGAAGAAGAACTGCAAAAAGTAAAAAACCAGGTGGAAAGCCGCATGGTAAACAGCAACACCACCATCGCCAGCCGCGCCAGGAACCTGGCAAACTACCACACCATTTATGGGGATGCCAACCTGATCAATACCGAGCTGGAAAGGTATTTTGCCGTGACCCGGGAAGATATTTTACGCGTTGCACAGGAATATTTCCGGGAAGACAACCGCGTGGTGTTATTTTATATGCCAAAACAAGATTAAACCCTATTTAACTTAAAAACGAAAAAGATATTTATCATGAAAAAGATATTTGCGCCCATTATACTCAGCTTATTGGTTGTATTTTGCGCCACGGCCCAGCTGGACAGAAGCCAGCGCCCTGAACCCGGGCCCGCTCCGGAGATCCACCTGGGTGAATTCGACTCCTTTACCTTGGATAACGGCATGAAAGTGATTGTGGTGGAAAACCGCCAGGTGCCCGTGATCTCCTTTCAGCTGACCCTGGATATTGATCCTGTGATGGAAGGCGAAGCCAAGGGATACACCAGCCTGGCCGGCTCTTTGATGCGTGAAGGGACCACCAATCGCACCAAGGAGGAAATTGATGAAAGCATCGACTTTATTGGAGCCAACCTCAGCACTTTTGCCACCGGCATGTTTGCTTCCTCTCTTTCCAGGCACAAAGAAACCCTGGTTGACCTGATGGCCGACGTCCTGCTCAACCCCATTTTCCCGGAAGAAGAACTGCAAAGACTGATTACCCGCCAAAAAAGCGGCCTTGCCACCGTGCAAAACGATGCCAACCAGATGGCCAATAATGTGGGACGAGCCGTTGCTTATGGCCCCAATCATCCTTACGGGGAAAACACCTCCCCCGAAAGCCTCGAAAATGTGAACCTTGAGCTGATCCGCGATTACTATAATTCCTTTTTCAAACCCAACGCAGCCTACATGGTGATTGTTGGCGACATTGATTTACAGGAAGCCAAAGAACTGATGGATGAATATTTTGCACAATGGGAACCGGGAGAAGTCCCCACCATGGAATACCCAACCCCTACTCCTCCCGACGGCAGAACCGTATCCATTGCCAACCGCTCGGGTGCTGTACAATCTGTGGTTGCGGTAACTTACCCTGTTGAACTTACCCCCGGGCATGAAGATGCCATTAAGGCCAGCGTGATGAATTCCGTTTTAGGCGGTGGGGCTTTCTCAGGCCGGCTGATGCAAAACCTGCGTGAAGACAAGGGATATACCTACGGGGCAAGATCATCCCTCTCCACCGACCCGGTGGTGGGCCGGTTCAACGCCCGCACAGAGGTGAGAAATGAAGTTACCGACAGCACCATTACGGAGATCCTTTATGAGATGCACCGCATGATCAACGAGCCGGTAGAGGAAAGCAGCCTGGAGCTTACCAAAAACTTCATGACCGGAAGCTTTGCCCGCTCCCTGGAACAACCCCGCACCATTGCACGCTTCGCCCTGAATATTGAGCGTTATGGCCTGCCCGAAGATTATTATGCCACTTACCTGGAACGGCTCAATGCCGTGACCGCAGAAGAGGTGCAGGAAATGGCCCGGAAATATATTTTTCCCGATAATGCCCATATCGTAGTGGCCGGCAACAGAGATGAAGTGATCGATAACATCAGGCAGTTCAGCGCCACAGGAGAAGTTGACCTTTACGATGCTTTTGGTCGCCCGGTGGAAGAGCCGGATCTGTTGCCCGTACCCGATGGGATCACCCTGGAAACGGTACTGGATAATTATCTGGAAGCCTCCGGAGGAAAAGAACACCTGGCAGCCATACAGGATATGACCACAAAAGCCAAAACCAGCGTGCAGGGAATGGAGATCAACATCACCACTTATCAGAAAGCACCCAATATGGTCAGGTTGGAAATGGCCATGGGCGGCAACGTAATGCAAACCCAGGTGTTTGACGGTGAAAAAGCCGTGTTCTCCTCCCCCATGGGAAAACAGGAGTTTACAGAAGGCCCCGAGTTTGATGCCATGAAAATGGCTGCCGTTATGAACATGGAAATGGACTATGAAAAATACGGCTTTGAAAAAGAACTGCTTGGTATTGCCACTATTGACGGACAACAGGCCTATAAAGTGGAAAGCGTTTCCCCTGACGGACAAAAATTCCAGGATTATTACCATGTGGAAACCGGGCTGAAGATAAAAGAAGAAACACCCCAAGGCGTAACGAAGTATTTTGATTACAAAGAGATCACCGTTCGGGAGGCCCAGGAACCCTCTTTCTTTGCCCGCTTGTTTGGGAGAAAAACCACTGAGCCCGTTGTCCTGAAGTTTCCCTCACACATGGAAACCCAGGCCGGCCCCCAAACCCTTGAGATGGAGGTTACTGAAATAAAAATTGATACCGGTCTGGAAGCCGAAAAATTCAGCATGAATTAAGAAGCTTGCCCCAGGTATTATAAATAATTTTAAACAGAGCCCGACACCGCGATGGTGTGGGGCTTTTTTTTCTCATGGAAAGGGAAGATGGTTGAAAGAGGATGGAGGGTGGAGGATAGAGAGTGGACGATGGACAGATGCCTAAATGGCGTTGACCGTTTTTGAGCATGGTCGATTCGTTGAATTGTTTGCTTTCCTTTTTCAAACAATAAAACGATAAACACCAAAACGGTAAACAATACCATAAAACTACCAAATTAATATTATCCCGATTCATATTAATTTTTAACTTTGATAAGGAAAGACCGCGATTTTCTAACCATACCTGCCCGATGGAAAAAACAAAAAATAACAAAGAAACTTTTGGAGAAAAGGTAAAAAAGGCCATCCGTTTCATGCAGTATGACATCTGGAGGATCCCCCTGGAAGAGGTGTCGGGTTACAAGTCTTTTCTCATCAAGCAATTGCGCATCCTGGTCCTGGCCTTGCGTGGTTTCCAGGAAGACAATGTGCTGTTGCGCGCCCCGGCCCTCACCCTTTACTCCCTGCTTGGGATTGTACCGGTGGTGGCCCTCGCATTTGGTATTGCCCAGGGATTCGGGCTGGAAATGTATGTGGAAAGGCAGCTGGAAGCCGCTCTGGCGGGAAGGGAGGAAGTGTATGACTGGGTGATGAACATTACCACATCCTTCCTGGACCAGACCCATGGTGGCACCATGGCCATTGTGGGACTGATCATTCTGCTGTATACCATCACCATGTTGCTGATTAATATCGAGGAATCGTTTAACCAGATCTGGCAGGTAAACAAAGGACGTTCCTGGTCCCGGAAGTTCAGCGATTATTTTTCCATGATGTTCATCGCCCCGGTATTTTTTATCCTTTCCAGTGCCGTAACCGTTTATTTGAGCGCTGAAATGCTTACCGGAATTGAAGAAACCCCGGTGATCGGCTTTTTCAGCCCCATCGTGGCTTTCCTTTTCAACCTTTTACCCTATGTGCTCATATGGTTTTTGTTTACCGCCCTGTACATGATCATGCCCAACACCAATGTAAAGTTCTCCTCTGCACTGATAGCCGGCATCATCGCCGGAACCCTTTTTCAGTTTGTGCAATGGGCTTATATCTATTTCCAGATCGGGGTAACCAAATACGGAGCAATTTATGGCTCCTTTGCGGCCCTCCCCCTTTTGCTGATCTGGATGCAGGTAAGCTGGATGATCGTGCTCTTTGGGGCGGAGCTCTCTTTTGCCAACCAGAATGTGGAAAACTATGAGTTTGAAGCCGAATCAAAAAACATCAGTCCCTTCAATAAAAAAATCCTTTCCATGTATATCCTGCAGTTGCTGATCGATAACTTCCAAAAAGGAGAAAAACCCCTGATTTCTTCCGAGATATCCCGGCAGTTGCAAATTCCCAACAGCCTGGTGAGGATCATCCTCAACGATCTGGTGGCCGTGAAGCTCATCAATGAAACCAATACCGAACATTACAAAGAATTTGCCTATCAGCCCGCCATGGACATCAACAAAATCGACATCAAAATGGTACTGGACCGCCTGGAGAAAAATGGAATGGATGTGTTGATCGCCAAGCCCTCCAAACAGCTGGAGGAGCTGAAAAAGTCGCTGGCAGCCTTTGACAGGATCCTGGAAAAGTCAAACCACAACCTGCTGCTCAAAGACCTGTCATAATCCGGAGTTTTGATTCGATTGGCGCATGGACCATTGCAGGTAACGAAAAAGCAGCACCACCAAAACAATGCTGGCAACCACCAGGAATGCACCCTGCCCCCCCAACCCCACTTCTTCCACCTCAAAGCGGATGATTTCGTTGTGCTTTAAAAAATAGAAAGTAACGGCCGCTGCATTGTTGAAAAAATGTGCAAAAACCGGGAGCCAGATATTGCCGCTATAAACAAACATATACCCAAGCAAGAGGCCAAGCATCAACCTTGGCAGGAACCCGAAAAACTGCAGGTGCATGGCACTGAAAAGTATGGCCGATATCCATACTGCCAGATGCATCCTGCCGGTCCATTGCCGGAATATCCGCAAAATTATTCCCCTGAAAATGAACTCTTCCCCCAGGGCAGGGATTACCGCAATCATGAAAATATTGAAAAGCAATCCCTGAAGGGTAGTAACCCCAAGAAAATGCTCTATCATCTGTTCCGCCCCTTCTTCTGTACGGCGCATCCAATCCTCCACTCCCTTCATAAATTCGGGAAGGGAAAGCTGCATATTGAGTTCAAGCAGGAAATTGACCACGGGAAGGGCAGAGAACATAATCAGGGCCGAAACCAGAAGCGGGATCAGCTGCGGACCTTTGTCAGCTTTTAAATAACGCGCCGGCTTTCTTCCCACCAGAAAAGCAAAAACCAGGGAAGAAATGATAAACAAGCCCAGGTGGTTCAGGATCTGTAAAAGCCTTGCAAACCAAATGTTTTCGGCCATGGCCTGCCCGATGCCTTCTACCATGACTTCCTCAAAGCTCAAAGTTCCAAAAAGCACCATCAGCATCATGCCGGCAAACAACACCACAAACAGTCCGGCAAACATCAGGGCAGCCAGAAAAATCAGCTTGGTCAGCGGGTGAAGATTCCCTAAAATTCCATGGTCTTTCATTCGAAGGTTTTATCTTATTTTTGCATTGCCAATAAGGGCATAAAAGTAATAAAAGTTTATAAAAACCTTGAAAACGCCTCCCTTCATAAAGCCGGTAAGTATCGGAAAGATCCGTTTTGATCACCCCCCGGTGATCATGGCGCCCATGGAAGACATCAGCGACCCGCCCTTTCGCCGCATTTGCCGCGAAATGGGGGCCGACTGGGTGTATACCGAATTTATATCGGCCGATGGCCTCATTCGCGATGCCGACAAAAGCCTTAAAAAGCTGGACATTTACCCGCAGGAACGGCCTGTGAGCATTCAGCTTTTCGGGGCACATATCCCTTCCATGGTGGAAGCGGCCAAAGCCGCCCAGGAGGCCAAACCCGACTTTATCGACATCAACTTCGGCTGCCCGGTGCGCAAGGTGGCCACCAAAGGTGCCGGGGCCGGCATGCTCAGCAACCTGGAAAAAATGACGGAGATGACACGGCAGATTGTGCGGGCCGTCAGCCTCCCGGTAACGGTAAAAACCCGCCTGGGATGGGACCAGCAAAACAAAAACATCATGGACATTGCCCTGAACCTCCAGGATTGCGGCATCGCCGCACTGGCCATTCATGGGCGCACCCGGTGCCAGCTTTACCGCGGCAAAGCCGACTGGTCCCTGATCGGGGAAGTAAAAAACGACCCCCGCATCCGGATCCCCATCATCGGCAATGGCGACATCACCGATGGACCATCGGCCAAAAACGCCCTGGAAAAATACGGGGTGGATGGCATCATGATAGGCAGGGCAGCCATTGGCAACCCATGGGTGTTCAGGGAAGTAAAACAATACCTCCTGAAAGGCGAAATGCCTCCGGCCCCTGACCTGGCAGAACGACTCAGGGTTTGCCGCCGCCACATCCGGTTATCGGCAGAATGGAAAGGAGAAAAAACGGCCCTGTTTGAAATGCGCCGCCATTACTGCAACTACTTCAAAGGCATTCCCAACTTCAAGGCCTATCGCATGAAGCTGGTTACCGCTCCCGGCATTAAGGAGCTGTATGCTGTGCTGGATGAAATTGAAGCTACGGATTTTTCGCAAGCTCCTTAGCCTTCCCGTTAAGCAAAAAGTCATTGCTGAAAAGGCTTGAGACATCCATTTGCTTCAGGTCGAGCCAAACCGCATTCAGCCCGGCCTTGCGGGCTCCTTCCACATGCTGCATGGTGTCGTCGATAAACAGGGTTTCCCGGGGATCAAGCCCGTTTTCTTTTAAAACCAGTTCAAAAGGAGCCGTATCGGGCTTGCGCATCCCGATCTGGTAAGAAAGGTACTCCTTTTCAAACAGGTCCGAAAGGCTGTGGTATCCGAAGGTTTGTTTCAGGTATTCGGAATATATCGGGTAATGAATGGCGTTGGTGTTGCTCAGCAGGAAAGTGCGGTAATGCTTTTTGACCCCCTCCAGCAACTCAATGCGTTCGGCAGGCAAATCCATGAGCATGGC
>SKVW01000220.1 GCA_007129255.1 Bacteroidales bacterium | reverse complement strand
CTTCTGGCACAAAAACGGCCTGTATGGAAATGTCTTCTTCAATGATAACGGTGGTAGCACTCTGGTCGCTGTGGTAATTATTGTTGACCAGCCACTCCTCAAAACGCCAGCCATCTTCGGGAACGGCAAGCAGATCCACTTCCGTACCGGGAAGGTAGGTATATGTTCCTTCTTCGGGGAAAATGTTTCCTTCGCCATCAGGGATTTTCATTGAAAGATCATGATCCTCTTCCATCAGGGAGAATTTCCAAAGCTTATTGGAGGGGATGTCTCCTCCTCCGGACACAAATTCATCTTCGGCCCAGGCCACATCGCTGCCTCCTTTCATCCCATAGATGGTGTCACCAATCCTCACGATACCCCCGGCATCATCCCATCCGCCCCAGCGGTTGTAAGGCGTTTTTTCCATCTCCGTCCACAAATTTCCACTGATGGAATACCGCATGAACTCCCTTTTCTGATCCTGACCTTTATCCCATGGCTGTTCCACGTATGCCCCGGGAGTATGGTAAATGTAATTGCCCCCGTCCCATGCCAGCATGGAGCCATCATCGGCTCCATAGTCATGGTCGGCCATGTTTTCCCACGCCTCATCCCCCAAGCCATAGCGCCAGAATTCGGCATCGGTATAGCTTCCCGAAGGGGACAGCCCGAATTGCACGTAAATATAATCCTGATCTTTCCCACTACCCGCTGCATCCACAAAAACGGCTGCATTTCCCGGACCCTGCTTATGGGGCAGTTCCCCCATGTCTTCCCAGCTGTCCTGGCTTACGGAATAACGGTACCAGTCGTATTTTTCGTAAGAGTAGCCCGAACCGGGAAAAAGATACATATGGTCATCCAGGTCCCAAACCAGCACGGCCCCGTTTCGGGGATAATCCTGAAAACCTTCACCGCTATAGGGGCTGCCGAGGTCCTCTCTCCAGGGGATTTCGTGGTTAAGACCTGTTTCCCATTCGCCCTGTCCGATATCAAAGCGGGCCATCCAGGTTCTTTGTCCGGCCCAGTAACCCCGCATGATATAAATGGCATCCTCGCCGTTATCGGTAGGGCCGTATGCGGTGGTAATTCCATAGAGGCCTGCATGGGGGGCATCGGGAAGCTGTGTCCAGGAATCGGTTTCAGGGTCGTAAACATAAAAATCGTGCAAAACCCCGTATTCGGTGGTTCCAGGAGGTCCGCCATAGGCAGTATGCAGGTAAACTTTTCCACCGGCGGTTGCCAGTCGCACCCCGTTTGCTTCCCCGATGCCAATGGGTGCATTGGCGGGGGCGGTTGACCATGAAATGGCCGGATCATGAAATACTTCAACGGTCTTGTCCTCCCCTTCAAGGGTTATGGTGGAAATGTGATCTAAAAAATCCGGGGCATAAGAATACAATATGTATTTGCCTTCTTCCAATTCATATGTTATAATACCATTGGCATCGGTAACCCTTTCCAGCTCATGATCATCATCAACAAACAAAACAGCCTCTTCTATTGGTTCAAAATTCTGATCCATAACATGTATGGTAAGGGTATTTGTGTACTTGCCCGAACCGGGATTTTCGGAAGCTGAATAAAGGGCCTGACCGGTGGCCAGGGAAAAAACAATCAATGCCAGCCAAAACCGGTATGGGAAATTACTTAGGCTAATCTTTCCAATCATGATCTATTTGTTTTAAAAGTAAACAGGCTTCAGTTTGCAGAAAAAGAGAAGCCCCTAATTATAACAACACTGTTTTTAACCCAAAAAAAAGTCAAAAAAAAGGGTATAATACTGTTTTAGAATTAAGTAAATTTTTACCCTTATATATCTTATTCGTTCAACCTTATTACAAATATACCAATGTTTCAAAGAAATACATAGCAAATACCACAGGTTAACATACGTAATGTCAATGGGTTATTTACTGGGAAAAACCCCTATTCCATTTTCCCGGGAAAAATTCTGCAAAAAACTTCTGTATTAAAAAAAAGAGGAGGACAAAGGAGGAAATAAAAACAAAACAACATGACCTGTTAAGCAATGAACACTTTTTAAATAAAAGCTGTTAATCTTATTAAATATTTAAATGCGTTTTTTTTTAGTTTAAAAAATAATTCATCATGAACATTATTAAACAGATCATTACTTATTTATTTGCAATCATTTACCTGGTTTTCAGTCTGAATTTTTTCCTGAACTTTATCCCCATGCCGGAACTTGATGGCGATGCAGCCTTATTTATGGGGATTCTGGCCACAAGTGGTTTTATGGTGGTGGTCAAAATCATAGAATTGGTGGTTGCGCTGATGCTGCTTTTTAATTTCAAACGCCCGCTGGCCTGGTTGCTGATCTTGCCGGTAAGTACCAACATCATTATGTATGAAGTATTTATCGCCGGTATAGTTTCCATTGGCTTGGTGGTCATGCTCATGAACCTTTTTATGGTTTACCAGTACCGGAAAAAATACAAATGCATCTGGCAATGATGCACTTTCTGCAAATACCCAATAAAAAAGCCCCGTTTTGTGCGGGGCTTTTTTTATTGGAAACCGGGTTGGAAATAAAAGATCATCATGCCAAATTAAGGTTGGTTTAATGAAATAGCAACAGCCCAACCTACCACTTTATCAGGTAATAAGGGTCGTTCTTCACTTTTTGGCTCACAAAGTCATATAGCTTCTTCATGCTAAAAAACCAAAACCGGACCCCCTCAATTTTCTCACCCGATAGCAGCCCGGATTTTTTCAGGTCTCTCATCAGGCGCTGCCGGTTCCACCAAACATACCCTTTCACCGAATACCCTTTTTTATTGGTATGGATAGGATAGGCAATTTGTTCGGTTTGCTCTTCCCGGCGGATGGAATAGTTATCTGTAAAGAATTCAAGATAGGGGACGCGCTGTTCGTATTCAATATAATGCAACAGGCTGCAGGTAAACACATCCAATCCTACATTGATACAGTAAAAATCCTCTTCTACCATTTGTCGGAAGGGTCCTTCGGCAGAAAAGGAAAAGGCCTGTTCCTGAAAACCTGCCTTGCCTGCAGCCAAAACCGAATAGCAAGGATCCAGGTTTCGAAATGAAGCATCCCGGAAAAACAATTTGGCAAAAGCCCCGTATGCCGGGCGTTCTTTTTCAGGGTCAAACACTTTGGTCTTTCTTACCGACGGGGTAAACCCCTGTGAAGCCACCACTTTGAAATGTTTAAACATCAGCCCTTTTAAATAGCTATATGTATCCTTGCCGGGAGTAAACCTTTTCAGGGGGGACAAACCAGCATGCATGAAAATTTTGTCGGAAGGAATTTCCCCCATAAGATGCTCAAACCGCTCACCTGCCTTTTTGGAATAATTCCAATGGACAAATGGACGGGAAGCCTGTTTGAACCTCCTTCTAAAATAATAATAAGCAATTGTTGAATAAACACTTGCCTTTCTGAAAACGACGTCCATATACCCCGGGTTTGATTGTTGAAAAACTGCTTTTAAAAATTTACCGGTTCCCTTTTAGAAAATTCAGTGCACTGGTAATTGTATTCCTGATCAGGCGGTTGATGTCGGGAGATATCTTCAGCAACCACACCGGCAAAAGAAAAAGGAAAGCCGCAATGGTCGAGCGCAGGGGGATATCCACCAGGATGTGTACCACCTGATCCACATATCCCGAAAAGAACATGATGGGAGCCAGGATGAATGGTACCAGGGCCTGTCTGGGTTCAAAAGGCTGGATCCTGAAGTGGTAACGAATAAAAGCGATGCGCAAAAGGTTAAACAGCAGCAGGGTAATCATGCTGGCAAAAGCAGCGCCCTCCATTCCCCAAGCTGGGATAAACAGGTAGTTGGTCAAAATGGCAAAGGCCACCATGGACAGGGTAAAGGCCAGGTCCCAGCGGTATTTTTTAGAAGTGAGCAAAATGGTGGCATTCAGGCCGGCGGTCATATCAAATAATTTTCCGATGCCGAGCAACAGAAAAACGTAGCGTCCTTTTTCATATTCTGGTGCCATGAGGTAAAAAATGGAGTCCAGGTTCACCCATAAAAGCAGAAAAAGGGTGGAACCGACCACCAGGTTGCTGGCAGAAGCTTTCCGGTAAAGCTCCTTCATTTGCCCCATGGCCCGGGACTTCCAGAAACCGGCCACCAGGGGGCCGGAAACCTTGACCATGGATCGGTAAGGGGTGAGCATTACCGAGGTAATAAAGATCATGGTGGTATAAATACCGGTAGCCCCAAGATCAATCATTCCGGCCACCATCAGTGAGTCCACACTGATGAGCACAAAACCGCTGAGGTTGTTTACCAGGGAAAACAGCCCGTAAACCAGCATAATACGCCCCAGTCGACGAAGCAGCGGCGTCCAGACGGGTTTTATCTTCAGCCATCCCTTACGGGCGGTATACAAAATCAGGATAAGCGGTGGCACACAATAAGCTCCAACATACACCGCCACAAAACCCGGAAAAGTGATCAGTCCGGTGGCAAAAAGAAATATAGACACCGTAACCATTATTCTCAGTATGATCTCATGGGCAAAGGAAGGAATTACGTTTTGATAAAGGCACCGCAGGTAGGATTCAAACAAATTGAAAAACAGGGTGGCCAGGCCTAAAGGAACCAGGTAAACGGCATATTCTACCAGCAAAGGGCTGGAATCCTGGTATATGAGGGCAAAGGGTTTTTGAAAAACAAGAAAGATCAGCGTGGCAATGGTAAAGCCGGACAAGGCCAGGGCCATGATCGCAAACAGAAAACCATGATGGTTGTTTTTTGGGTCATTAAAAAAAGGGAAAAACCGAAGAATAATGGTTCTGGACCCAAGGGCTGCAACCTGTGCATAGATCAGCGAAATGGTGATCATCAGGTTGGCAAGGCCCACCTGCTCGGTTTCCAGGAAGTTGGTAAACAGGAAAATTTTGTTCAGGTAACCGATGGCGGCTCCTGCATAAGAAATTACAGTAATGCGGAAACTGTCACGCTGAACAATGCCCATGCCCTGAGTTTAGGAAACAAATATAATATAAATCCAGGCCACCTGAGGGCAAAAAATCGGGAAGTTACTCCCTGATCAAGGCGTCGGCATTTTCAAAAAAGATCTTTTTAAGCTTTTCCTTTGGCAGGCCAAAAGACCGGATCAACCCTTCAAAATCCATCCCGGTATTGTCGGTACCAAAAAGAATTTTATTGTAATGTTTTTCCAGAAAAAGCCTGCCCTTATCATGATCACGGGAAAGGGCGTTGAATCCGCTTTTTCCTGAGATGTCGCAGTAAAAATTCTCATAGTGGGTAAGCAGGCGGTCAATGATCCCAAACTCATCAAAACGCCCTTTCTGATGAATGAGAATGTCCGACTGTTCCCGGGAGATGTTGTTCCAGAAGTGAGGGCCGTGCCCGATAAAATCAATGCCGGGAAATTGCTTCAGCCGTTTTTCCAGGTTGGAAAAATCATACAAATACCCTGGAAAATATTCCTGGTGGTTTTCAATATGGTCTTTTAAAATAGATGTTTTCCGGGAAAAAACAGTAAGGTAATGCCTGGTAACACCGTTCAGGGCTCCATTCATCAGTTTTTCCAGGAGTTTTTCAAACTTGCTTTCACTTTCCGGCACGTAATGCCGGCGGGGTTCTTCCATGTGAAAAAGAAGGGGGAGATCATACTTGTCAATTACCCTCAGATAGTTTTCAATGGCCTTATCTTCCCATTTGTGGGTTACTTTTAGTTCGCCGCAACCTTTCAGCCCATTTTCCTTGTATTGACGGATCTTTTTTTCAAGGTTGTCCGTTTTGGGATCCGGCGCATAAAAAGGTATAATGCGGTCGGGATGCTGTTCGTAAGCCTCAAAAACTTTTTCGGGAGGCAGTGGCTGGTAGATGCTGTCAATGGGCGGTTTTTTTTCTTCCCAGGTAAGCAACCAGCATTTCTCAATATCATGGTTGTCCATGTATTCAATCATCTGCCCGGCATCGATTCCCTGCAGGTCCACATGAAAATGGGCGTCAATCTTTTGCATCCATCCAAATTAACAATAATATCCCTAATTTACAACATTTTAGCGTTATGCTTTTTTTGAGAGAATTACTGGTAATACAAAAAAATGGGAGGGATGCTCTTTTCAGATATCCCTCCCTAAAAAAATTTCAGGTTAATCCTTTAGGTATCTTTCCAGCCACCCAAAAAACTCGTCATACCAGAATATGGAATTCTGGGGGGTGAGTATCCAGTGGTTTTCATCGGGATAGTATACCAGGCGGGCATCCAGCCCCATGTTTTTATAGGTATTGTAAACCAGGAAACCGTGTGCAACCGGCACCCTGAAATCCTGCTCGCCGTGGATCACCAGCATGGGGCTGGAAAAGTTATGGGCAAATTGTGAAGGGTTGGCCTCATTCATTTGATCATAGTCTTCCCAGGGAGCACCCCCGTATTGATATTTGCGGTTTGCAGAGTAATCAGAAGCAAACTGCAGGTGCAGGTCATACACCCCTGCATGGTTAATCAGGCAGGCAAAGCGGTCGGTATGCCCGGCAATCCAGCTCACCATATATCCGCCATAACTTCCACCGGCAGCAGCCATGCGGTCTTCATCAACCAGCCCGCGCTCTACCATGTAGTCGGCGGCTTTCATAATGTCCCTGAAAGGCAGATCGGCATGGCTTCCGTGAATGCTTTTGGCAAACTCCTGCCCGAAACTGGTAGAACCATGAAAGTTGGGAAATGCAATAATGTAATCGCCGGCTGCAAACAACTGGCTGTTCCACCGGAAATGGAAGAAATCTCCAAATGTACCGTGGGGACCGCCATGGATCATCATCACCATGGGATAATTCTTTTCGGGATCATAATTGGGGGGATAATTGATAAACATCTGAATATCGGCGTCGTTGGCTCCTTTGTAGGTTACGTTTTCTATCTCTCCCCAGTGGATGCCTTCGACGATCTCATCATTGAATCCGGTAAGCTGGGTCACATCTCCGCGCCTCATGTCAAGCTTATGTATTTCGGGAGGAGCACTCAGGTTGTGGTGGTTAAACACCAGGTGGCGCCCTCCG
>SKVW01000162.1 GCA_007129255.1 Bacteroidales bacterium | reverse complement strand
TGGTTTATCGGCATGCAAAACACCCGCCTGCCCATGGCCATTGCCATTATGGTAAATCTGCTTAATATCGGGTTCAGCTATTTCTTTGTAAAAGGTCTGGGCATGATGTCTGATGGGGTGGCTTATGGCACCCTTATCGCTCAGTATATCGGGCTGTTTATTGCAGGTTTCTTCCTGGTGAAATATTACCGGCGGTTTTTCAGATTTTATCCCAAAAGCTTGCTTTTTGAGAAAAAGGCCCTGATAAGGTTTTTTCATGTGAATCGCGATATTTTTATCCGTACCCTCTGCCTGATCCTGGCCCTTTCTTTTTTTACCGTTCAATCTGCCGCATCAGGAGATACCATTCTTGCTGTCAACTCCCTGTTGCTGCAATTTTTCATGTTTTTTTCCTACCTGATTGATGGTTATGCCCATGCCGCCGAAGCCTTAACCGGAAGATACATGGGTTCAGGCAGCAGGACAAATCTGCTGAAAAGTATTCGCCTGCTGTTTTTGTGGGGTACAGGTGTGGCCTTAGGCTTTACCTTTATTTACCTCATTGGAGGAAAAGGAATCCTTAGCATTTTGACCAGCAATCCGGAGATCATTGAGGCTTCCATGCCCTTTTTCTTCTGGACAATTTTGATCCCCCTGATCTCTTTTTCCGCTTTTATATGGGATGGGATCTATATTGGGGCCACCGCATCGGCTGCCATGCGCAATGCCATGCTGGCTTCCACCCTGCTGATCTATTTCCCGGCTTATTTTTTCCTTGAACCCATATTGGGGAACCATGCCCTGTGGCTGGCTTTTGTATTGTTTCTGGCAGCAAGGGGAGTTTCTCTTACCATGATGGCACCCAAAGCCATTTTACCGGCAAAACCTGCAACCGCTGATTAAACCTGCCCCAAAGTATTTAAAAAATAGTTGTTCCGGCCTATCCAAAATAATCGGAATGTGGAGGACAATCGGCAAAAAATTCTTTTGGTGTCAACCCGGAAAGGCTTTTAAACTCCCGGATCAAATGGGCCTGGTCGTAGTAACCGCTTTGATATGCAAGGCCCGTAAGGCTGATATGCGGATTTTTCTGCCGGCAAAAGATGGCATGCTGAAAACGCACCACCCGCTGGAATTGCTTAGGCGAAAGCCCAACAAAACTTCCGAAAGAACGTTCGAATTGTTTGCGGCTCAGGCAGGCCGATTGAGCCAGGCTTTCAGTGGTGGTCTGACCCCCGCAACGGCTGATCAGGGAAACCGTATGATCAATCCGCATCAGTTCGTAACTTTTTTTCAGATTTATTTTTCCAATAAAAAAACCCTCCAGCAAAGCTACTTTCTCCTCAAAGGTGTTTTGCTCCCCCATGCGTTGCAGCAATTCACAAGCTTCCCGCCCATGGATCAATTCCAGGGCAATGCTTTGATTGGCCAGCTCATTTAAAGGAAAATCAAAAAAGGCGGCTGCACCCTGAGGACGGAACACCACTGAAAGCATCTGCACCTTTCCGGAAGGGAGCAGGTCATAAAACCCGTTTTTTTGTCCGCAAAGCTGAACGGCTGAACTATTCCCCTCCTTTTTCCCAATAGTTTTTAAATCATCTCCAAACTGGAAAGTCAGTTCTACAAATCCATTGGGTACCACACGATGGGGGTTGCTGCGGGCCTCCACAGCATCCATTTCCAGGGTCCAGTACTGGCGGATATAAGGTGCCAAAGCTGCCGAAGGATTGAAAAACCTGAACTGCATGCCGGTTGGTAATTAAAAAAATAAAGCGGAAAACCGGCAAAAAGCATGCCCGGCCAAAAATGACCGGGCTGCATAAAAAATTTTACCTGTCGCCATAAACGCCCAGCCGGTTGCCTTCACTGTCTTTGAAGAGGGCAAAGTAGCCGCGGCCTTCGGCTTCGATTTTGGTTTTGGGCCGGATGATCTGCCCCCCGGCCTCCCGGATGCGATCCAGCATGGCATCCAACTCATTTCCGGCATGGATGTGAACCAACACCCCGTTTTCAGCAGGCTTAAATCCGGGAGCTTCGGAAATGGCTCCCCCATCTCCCGGGAAAAAGGCCATCTTCTCTGAACCCCAGTCCATAGCCTCCAGCTTCAGGTTTAACACTTTCCCGTAAAATTTTACGGCGCGGTTCATGTCGGTGGCGGGTATCTCTACCCAGCTAAACAAGTTTTTCATGGTTGAAGAGATGTTTTTGTGAATAAAAAAATTGACGGGACAAAAGTACCGGGACCGGGGTTTTCAAAATTGGAAAAATGCGACATGTTTTGTTCGTTTGCCTTTTCATGTAAAAAAAATCTTTTGGTGCATACAAAGAATTTTTTTTAGAGGCAGGAAAAAAGTTTCCGGATGAAATCTGTAAATTGCAAAAGGTTTAAAATGCCAGCTTGTGCGCAGTTGTATTTGAAAGTGAAAAATTTAATTGATTGTAAACCCGGAAGCCGGAAGTCACTGCGGGAGCTTCCGGTTCCTTAAGTAAACCCACGAAGGGGGCAGATAGCAATAGAAAATGCAATTCGGTCAGGGAGAACTGGCCCCCCGGATTGGTGCGATAAAACCAAGATCATCTTACTCAACCTCTATTCCATCTATTTTCAACCTCCCCCTCCAAAATCAAAAAAAACCGGATTTTATCCCAGGTCTTTCAGGGAGAAACCCAGTTTAAGCAGGTTATCGGCTTTGAGGATCTCCTCCAGGCGGGATCGGGGAAAGATGCTGAGACTTTCATTGGCGGCAAACACATCCAAACTTTCTTCTTTCATTTTCCGGGCCAGTTCACCGGCCCTGGCATAGCCAATGTGGGGCAGCAGGGCCGTGACAATGGCAGGGCTTTTCATCAGTTTTTCCCGGGCCATGTCGGGATTTATTTCCAGGCCTTTAAAAAGGTTATGGGATAGGGTATGACAGCTTCCTGAAAGCAATTTTAAACTTTCCAAAAGTACATGTCCTATCATTGGCAGGTATGGGTTCAGGTCCAGGTTGCCCTGTCCGCATAAATTGGAGATCAGCATGTCGTTGCTGTAAACCTTGTGAACGGCCGAAATCACATATTCGGGGATTACGGGATTGACTTTCCCGGGCATGATGCTGCTGCCGGTTTGTTTTTGGGGTATAAAAACTTCTTTTCCTCCGGCAAGATCAGAAGAAAGCAGCCTGAGGTCGGCCGACATCTTTTCAAGGTTAACGGCAAGGGCTTTCATGGTGGCATGCACTTCAACAAAAACATCCAGGTTCTGGGTTGTATCGGCAAGGTTTTCGCTGCGTGTTACCGGTAAGCCGGTAATTCGCTGCAGCTGAGGCACTATCTCCATCACGTAATACCTGGGCAAAGCCATGCCGCTGCCGGTGGCACCACCCCCGATATTAACCAGTTTGATGCGCTCAAAACATTTGGATACCCGCCACCAGTCACGGGATAAAGCATCATTGTAGACGCTGAATAGCGCCCCGAATGAAGATGGCACAGCCTGCTGCATCTGGGTATAGGCCAGGCGCAAATTTCCACGGTTCGCGTTTTCCAGTTTTTCTATCCCGGCCCTTAACCCGTTGATGCCGGCTTCCAGGCCGCTAAGTGATTGCATTACGGCCACCTTCAGGGCCGTTGGCACCACATCGTTGGTTGACTGAAAAAGGTTGGCGTGGTCAAAAGGATCAATGATGTTGTATTGTCCGGGAGAATGCCCAAGACTAACCAGGGAAGCATTGGCAATGATTTCGTTGATATTCATATTGATGGAAGTGCCTGCACCTCCCTGTATTGCCGGCACGATAAAATGCTCAAAATACGCTCCTGCCGAAAGGCGGGTGGCACTTTCCATAAGGGCTTCAAGAATACGGTCGTCATGCAGAACGCGCGGCAGGCTCGTTTCAGGATACCTTTCCAGGGCGGCTTTTTTAAAGGAGACAGCCGTCTGGTAGCAGGCCAGTTTAACAAGCCCCGTGGCCTGGTACCATTCTATATGAAAAGGCGTACGATCCGGAAAATTCTCACGGGCCCTGAAAGCATGAATCCCGTATAATGCATCATCAGGAAGTTCAGCACTTCCAATAAAGTCGGTTTCTTTGCGCATATGCCAGAAGATTTATTCAAAGATAGGATTTTTGCTTATCAGATAACGGAATTAAACCTTTTGGATCTTTCACAGAAATTAAGGATGGCATTTTTTCTATCTTTGCAGGGCTTTATCATAAAAGACCCTTCTCAGGGTTTTCAGCCCGGCATAAATGGAAAACCCCTCAGAAAATAAAACAAATGCTCCAGTATTGTGGTTGGCGCCCTTTAAGGGCATAACTGAAAAACCTTACCGCAACGCTTTTTCAAGGCATTTCGGGGGTTTTGATGCCATGTATGCACCTTTTGTTTCAGGAGTTGGCAATGGTCGCATCCATCCTTCCAAGCTATCCGATATCCTTCCCAAAAAAGACAATCTAACCCCCACCCTACCGCAGCTGATCAGCACCGATGCCAGGGAGATCATTCTTTTTGCAAATACTTTGCAGCAGCAGGGCTATGACCACATCAACTGGAACCTTGGTTGCCCTTTTTCACGCATAGCCAACAAAAAAAGGGGCTGCGGCCTTTTGCCTTATCCTGATATGCTGGACAAGATACTGGAAGAAGTATTCAGGGAGATAAAAGTTAAGCTCTCTGTAAAAACCCGCCTGGGATATGCCCATCCGGATGAAATCCATAAAGTGACTGAAGTACTCAACCGATTCCCCATTGATCATGTGATTCTTCACCCGCGCATTGGCACGCAGGTATACCGTGGTGAGGTGAATTTAAAAGGTTTTGCAGGCAGCCTAAAAGCCTGTCGCCACTTCATGGTCTACAACGGGGATATTTACAACCTCTCCCGCTACCGGGATTTAAAAGAACGTTTTCCTGAAATAACAACATGGATGCTGGGACGCGGTGCCCTGATGAGCCCATTCCTTCCCTTGCAGATCAAAGGCATAACCCTGTCTGATACAGAAAAAAGAAAGCGGCTGTGGGCTTTTCACCAGGAATTGCTTGAGGAGGGCAGGGGCAGGATAAGCCACCCCGGAAAGCTTAGCGGTTCCATGAAGGCAATCTGGTATTATATGAGCGGGGTTTTTGCCAACGGCAAAGAAGTTTTTTCCCGGATCAAAACAACAAAAACTCCGGAAGCACTGAACCATGCCATTGAAGAAACCCTGCAGCAACCCTTTGCCAGTGATAAAGAAATGGGAAATTATTTTAAAAAAGATATCCGGCATGTGGGAAGGGAATCCTGAGAGTTTTATACAGACAATGGAGGGAGGCGAAAAAAATTGTTTTTTTTGCTCATGTAAAAAAAATGGCTTTACTTTACGGGTTTTTCAGGGCAACACAACTTTTAACTTCCTAAATCCCTAATGAAAAAAGCAAAAAGGCGGCCAAAGCTTATAGAGGCATTTATTCCGGTTATTTTTCTTACCGCCCTTATTTCCATTAATGTTTTCATTTTTGGGGACGATGCCCTGGATGGTTCCAATCAGCTGGTTTTGATATTGTCTGCAGCGGTAGCCGCCATTGTAGCCATCCGGTTAGGGCATAAATGGGAAACCCTGCACAAAGGCATTGTAAAAAGTATCGGATCGGCCATGGCAGCCATACTGATCCTATTGCTGATCGGATCGCTGGCTGGCACTTGGCTGCTGAGCGGTATCGTGCCCTCCATGATCTATTATGGGCTGCAAATTCTTAATCCGACCATCTTTTTGGTGGCAGCCTGCATCGTAAGTGCCATAGTTTCCCTGGCAACCGGCAGCAGCTGGAGTACGGTGGCTACCCTGGGAGTTGCCCTGCTCGGTATTGGTCGCACCCTTGGTATCCCGGAAGGGATTATCGGGGGAGCCATCATTTCTGGAGCCTATTTTGGAGACAAGATGTCGCCCCTTTCCGACACAACCAACCTGGCCCCTGCCATGGCCGGCACTGACCTTTTTACCCACATCCGGTATATGGCATTGACTACAGTACCCTCCATTACCATTGCCCTGATTATCTTTATGTTCATAGGCCTTTTCCGTAGTCAGGACGGAGCCATTGATGACATTGAACCCGTACTTGCATCCATTGACGGTACTTTTAGGGTAACTCCATGGTTGTTCCTGGTTCCTGCCCTGGTAATCACCCTGATTGTGAGAAAGGTCCCCGCCCTTCCGGCCCTGTTGGCCGGGACCCTGGCCGGTGCCTTGTTTGCCATCATTTTTCAACCCCATATTATTCAGGAAGTCAGCGAAATGGATGACCGCTTTCATGTGGCGGCCTACATAGCCGTCATGAAGGCCATGTACGCGGACATCAGCGTTACCACTGATCATGCCATGGTCAACAGCCTGCTGGAAACCGGCGGTATGCGCGGCATGCTCAATACCGTGTGGCTGATTATTTGCGCCATGGTGTTCGGAGGGGTGATGGAATCCAGCGGTTTACTGCACCGTATTACAGAATCGGTCATCAAACTGGCCCATAATACCGGCTCCCTGGTTGCTTCTACTGCCGGCACCTGTATGTTTTTTAACGTAACGGCAAGCGACCAGTACCTTTCCATCGTAGTTCCCGGCAGAATGTTTGCCGATACCTACCGGGAAAGGGACCTGAAACCCCAGAACCTTAGCCGGACCCTGGAAGACAGTGGTACCGTTACCTCCGTGCTGGTTCCATGGAACACTTGCGGAGCCACCCAGGCCACTGTGCTTGGGGTACCCACGCTTACCTTCCTGCCCTATGCCTTTTTTAATATCATCAGCCCTTTTATGACGGTTTTTTACGCCTACATGAATATCCGGATTGCCCGGTTTAAAAAAGGTGAAAATAAAAATAAAAAGCCTGCCCGAGTATGAAACAGGTGATCTTCACCGTTACCAATGACATTTATACCGACCAGCGGATCAATAAAATGGCCCGCACCCTCCATGATATGGGCTTTTCCATTTTGCTGGTCGGCGTAAAAAGAAAAGACAGCCTGCCCTTTTCCCCCGAATATGCAAGGGTGAAACGCATTCCTCTTGTTTTTCATGAAAAGTTTTGGTTTTATGCCGAATACAACCTGAAACTTTTCTTTTTTCT
>SKVW01000026.1 GCA_007129255.1 Bacteroidales bacterium | reverse complement strand
TAATCGTAACCCCTTCATCTCCAACCACCACGCGATCGGGTTCAAAAATATTTACTTTTCCATCCAGGGCCGATCCCAGCATGGCTTTTTTCCATGTGTTGGATTTCAGGGCCAACCCAATAGATATCAGGCTTAAGACCAATGAACCGGCAAGGGTTATGACCCCGATTTCCGTTCCATAAGTGTTGAATGACATTACGATGCCGCCGATCACCATTCCGATTCCAACCAAGCCCACAATGGTGGCGCCGGGCACTACAAGAATTTCCAGCAACAGAAACACTATTCCAACAACAATAAGGCTTAAAATAATCAACCAGGTCATAATTTACTGAGGATTATAATATTTCATTGCTTCAGGGACAAAATCCCTTACGGCTTTGATTCTGGATTGACTACTCGGGTGGGTGCTAAGTAATTCGGGTGGAGAAGCTCCGGAAGACTGGGCTGCCATGCGTTGCCAGAATTCAACCGCATGGGAAGGGTCGTATCCGGCCATGGCCATAAAGATCATTCCCAGCCTGTCGGCTTCCAGTTCATGGCGACGGCTGTAAGCCAGGGTTCCTAAAGTACCACCAACACCATACGCCATCAAAAAAATATTCCGGGTTTCTTCGGGTTTTTCCCTTAAAGCTACATCCAGACTCACTGCCCCCAGGGTAAGCAACAGTTGCTGGCTCATGCGTTCATTCCCATGGCGGGCAACAGCATGGGCTATTTCGTGCGACATCACCACAGCAAGACCGTTTTCATCCTGTGTAACGGGCAATATCCCGGTATAAAAGACCACCTTTCCACCGGGCATGCACCAGGCATTGACGGCTTCATTTTCCACCAGGTTAAATTCCCACTGAAAGTTCTCTACCCGGTCTTCTTCACCATTATCGATCAGGTATTGATTTACTGCATTTGAAATGCGCTCTCCGGAACTTCTCACCATCCGGGTGCGGGGATCGGATGCCGGGACAGGAGGATTTTCCGTTAAGAATTCCTGGTAATTGGTAAGGGCCATGTTAACCAACATGCCTTCAGGAAGCAAGCTCACCTGGCGTCGTCCCGTCAGGGGAACCTTCGAGCAAGATACCACCGTTAATAAAACGGCCAATATCAAAGTAGTTTTCCTGATCATCTTCTTTGGGTAAGGTTATTCAATGGTTGCTGTTAATCCGCGATTCAACATTTCACTGTATTTTGGTTTCAGTTCCGTAAAATCCCCTGATAGTACCGCACATTTCCCGTTGTGATGAACGATCATGGTGCATTGTTCTGCCTGTTCAGGCTCATGATTACAAACTTCCACCAGGGTATTAATTACAAAATCAAAGGTATTGAAATCATCGTTGTGCAATACCAGTTCTCTTTTATCTGATAAAGAAAATTCTTCACCTTCAACAGGGTTGGTTTTCTCTTTTACCATAAAGTTCTTTTTATTGATAACAATAGCAAAGGTAAATAAAATTAAAACAAAAGCATTTAACCCGGCATAATTAAGTTAGGTTATTATTATCAACCTTTGCCGGTTTTTTTTGTTTAGGAAAGTCGCTTAAAAACCGGTTATTTTTTCCGGAAAGAGATCCTGTTTTCCTCACCTTTGAGCAAACGTCTGATGTTTTTTTTATGGGTAAGGGGCACGAAGATGGCTACCGCCAGTGAAAAAATTATTTTGGGCATGAGGTCGGTGGGAAAAATCCATATGACGGCTACCGGAAAAAAGATTGCGGCAACAACAGAGCCCAATGAGACATAGCGGGTGGGTATAAAAACCAGGAGGAACACACCAAGGCAAAACAATACTGCTTCCGGAAAGATGATAATGACAATCCCTGCCAGGGTGGCAATCCCTTTGCCCCCCCTGAAAGAAGCGAACACCGGAAAAACATGCCCAACAAGGGCAAGGCCTCCAAGCAACAACTGGTATATGACGAACCATTCTTCCAGGTGAAAAGCTTCCCTTGCAAAAAAGGAAAGAGAAACGGCACCAACACCCTTCAGGGCGTCTACCAGCAGAACGCCGATGCCTGTTTTTATACCCAGAACCCTTAATGCATTGGTAGCGCCGGCATTTCCGCTTCCGTGCTCCCGCACATCAATACCGAAAAAGCATTTCCCTGCCCATACGGCGGTGGGTATCGATCCCAATAAGTAAGCAATAAAAATAAATAACAGTAACTCCCACTGAAACAGCATTATTTTAAAAGTTTAGAAAAGTGGTTATTGATTTAATTTCATCATGGTCTCATAAAAATCAAAAGGCCTGATTTCGGTTGAAAGGATGTAAACAAAAGGTTGCTCACCCCGGTCAACATCCTTTCGGCGCTGGCGAGGACGCAACTCGCTGATGGTTTTGTTGAATTCATCCAGGGAAGAGATCGCCTGCAGCACACCCTGGTTAAAAGTAAAATAGAAAAATTCTTTACCCGGTCCCACATCCGTTTCATCCAAAGGTTCCAGGATCATGGTAAAAATATCTCCTCCCCTTTGCTTCCTGATCTCTATAAAACCGTTGATATAACGATGCACCTGGTTGTTGGCAACATTCACGATCCCGATCGGCCCGCTGGAAAGGAAAGCCCTTCTTTCCTGATCCCACCTGAACCGCACATCTCCAAAAAACATGGTATTATCAAGTGCAGGGGGCAAACGGCGAAAACGTCCCTCTTCAGCAAGATAATCCATTAATTCTGGTATGTTTTCCGGATTGGTGTTTTTTGCAAGATATTTTCTGAACTTTTCGCGGTTAAGGTTGATGGTTTCAAGCGCTTCATTTCCTTCAATGCTTTTGGTAATAACATCAAGGCCATCATCGGTAAAGAAAAAGTCAAGCCCCATTACAAGGTCATAATCCACGGTATTTTCTTTCAAATCGTGGGTTACCGTTCCAAAGGTATTTAAATTAAACTGTCCGAAATCACTGCCCATATTTACCTCGCCTTCTCCCTGCACCAGACAGTTCTGTGTATTGAACCGAATAAAATTATCCGGCAGGTTGCGGTTGGCAAGTTTTTCCCTGGAGCCAATGTGGTATTCGCCTGATAAACGCTCATAAGTAACATATCCGCCGGCTTCAACAATCGGAACATCCAGGTAATGCTCCCGTTTAACAAAAAGGGCAGGATATACACTCCATGGATTGCCGGCGAGCATCATGGCCATTTTTATGTCTTCAAAATTGTCGTTTCTCAGGCGTTCATCATCCAGGGGGATCATCACCTTATCCGGGTCAATGGGCGAATTAAACCGAAACCATTCGGGTTCCAGCCCTGGACAATCGGCAAATATCCGCGATGCCCCGTCAAAGGTAAGCAATGGCTGTGTAGCAATCAGCTCCACCCTTCCTTTGTAAGCAAAGTAAGGACTCAGGGTAAAATCTTTTTCCTGGTGAATGTTGGTGTGGGCTTCTGTGTGATGCTCCCTGTCCACCCCGATCTGTTCAAAAAATACGGGTTGAACTTCTCCGTCAAAGTTCACATAATCATAAACTCCGTAGCCATCGTAATTTCTGCGGGAAACAATATCAATTCCTGCTTCATAAAAACGGTGAAAACGATTCAGTGTATCGGCAATAACAATGGCCTCCTCCAGTTTGCGGATATCGGAGCCTTTTTCCACAAAAAGTTCCTGGTTGTGAGGAAAAATAGCGGCATCGGCTACCCTGACCAATGGAACATTGCTGGCATGTAGCAGGTTATCAGGGAGCCGGTAATGCAATTCCGGGGCATAAAGCCTGAGAGAGTCTTTGGTAAGGCGGGTAAAAACCAGTTCATAATCAGAAAAATCCCGGTCCATCCATTCTTCTTCTGAAAGGGATTCAAAGTCGGGATATTTTTCCTTTCCCCTTGAAACAAAATCCATTGTTTCATCAGCCAGGTTCCAGCTGTAGTCCAGCATTTTCCCTGAAAGATAATTCACGGGAAACTCCACGAAGGCCTCGTCATGACTCATGGTAAAGGCGGCATATTGTTCCTTCAGATCCACTTCTGCATCAAATCCCTGGTGAATTAAAGCAAAGTCGTCTTCAACCGGTGATTTTACCTGCATATCTGAATGAAAAGCCTGGTAGGAAATGTTGGCAAACTCAAAATGATCGGATTGCATTTCAGCTTCTTTTAAAGCCAGATTTCCTTCGCCCTGCAGACCGAAAGGCGAAAGCAACAGCTTCCCTTTAAAGCCTGTGAGGCCTCCAAACACCTGCATCTCTTCATCCGTTTTGGTAATGCTCATCTCATCACCATCCGGCAGGAAAAAAATGGCGGCTTTTTCAGCAGTTACCTCAGGATATTCCACCGGGGCTTCCTTTTCTTCCAAAAAGAAGGAGGAGGCCACCCCCCTGGCGGAGTCCGGAAACATTTCCATGTCTTCGCCTTGCAGGGTAGATGCAAGATAATTGAGCTGGCCGGTTGTCTTTAACCCTTCGTTGCTCATGTTAATGGTACCGGTGTAATGGGCTTTGCCACCAAAAAGCGGGAAGCCGTCTTCGGGCGTGGAGGTATCGAAACCGAGGGAATAATCGCGCTGAACGGTCAGGTAATCATGAAATTCCGGAAAAATGCCGGAAGATACAAAAACGCCGTCAAAGGCAATATTATCCGTAGAAGCATGATCCAGGCTGTCGATGGAAAAAGGAATGATTTGGAAATAAAACTTCTCCCGGTCATAAATCCCGTCATGGGTTTCTTCGTGATCGTAATAAACGAAAGATTCGTTGTTACTGTTAAAAATGGGATAGCGCGGGTAAGGCTGTCTTCCGGATTTGTTATCGGGATGATCAACAAGCAGCTCCCCGTTAATTCCTTCCAATACGGTTTGCACCCGTACTTCCTGGTGGCGGCCCCGGGAGTCGGGCTCAAACGAACGCACCCGAAAACTCATGGAGTCGGTATTGATCAGGTTGATTTTAAAGTCGTCATAGTTAAAATAAAACTCTTTACCATAAAAGTCGAAAAGGCCGGATTCGATGCGACCGTGGAAATACATGTCCCGGTTGCCCTGCATCACCACTTTCTGGCCGTGGGGATGAATGACCACATTTTTGGCGTTACTCAGCGGGATGCGCTCCACCCCGTTCATTTGCAGGTCGAAATTATCCAGGTTGATGCTGGCATTGACCCCTGCATAAGAATTGATCCGGATCACGTCATAATCGGCCATTCCGGCATTGGCGGCTATATAATGAAACAAACGGTCGTAAAGGGTAATGATCCCGGTTTCCTCATCAATGGAAAGCAACCCCATATAGGATAATTTAACCAGGTCGGCCTTTACAAGGGAGGCCGGCCGGCGCACATGCCTTGCGAATTGGTTTAAAGAAAAAGTTCTGGACCGTACTTCTCTTGAAAACCTGCTCAGACGGGAAAGAGGATGCATATCATCTATGCCCTGCATTCTAAGATAACGGCCACGGTTGAAAAAACTATGGGATTCAAAAATGGCTTCCCTGGCATCGCTGATGCCCCGAATCATTTGGAGTTTAATTTCCTCCTCATGGATATTCCAGTAAAGCGCCTCACAATACATATCCATTTTATGGTAAGTATTGGAAAAGGGAGCTCTTGAACGCCCGTTTTCATTGCGCATGAGCGACAATTCTCCATTATTATGCAGATACCGCATGGAAAGGCCCGGATGATGGATGGAATCACTTGCAAAATAAACGCTGGCCGAAGCATGATCGGAATTAATCCGGTCGGAGCGAATGCTAAAACTGGTGGCAGAAACACGGACAAACAGGGAATCATCCTTGTAAAAATTCAGAATGGCAGGTTCTGCGGCCGTACCGGAGCCCAGAACGCTGATTCCTTGTAAAATAAACCCACCCCTGTAATTGATGCCGGGAAATAATTCCGTGATCCGGTGAACCTGCTGATAGGAATCAAAGCGGGGAAATCTTGCATTTTCAGGCTGCACTTCAGCAAGAACACGCTCGGTAACTTTTCCTGGCAGGGGCTCCCCGAAAAAGCCTTTATGAAAAAGCCATGCTGAATCGGCTTCAAAGCTAGGTTTTGTAAGTTCCACTTCAAATTGTTCAAGGAGGGCATAAACTTCTGCAGGATCACTCCCTGCCCTTTCCCAGGTAATTTTACCGCCATTGGCAATCAAAGAGGTTGAGTAGAAAGAAGAATAACCTGAAGTGCGGTACACCACAGTGCTGTCTCCCTGGGCATAACAATACAGATCGCTGCCGGAAAAAGCCACCTCCAGACCGTTGTCTCCAAGTCGTGTGTTCACCTCCCCTTTCCTTATTTTCCAAAGGATGGATCCGGATTGGTAAATGATTTGATCGGAAAAAAACCAATAAGACCTTTCCATAAAGTCTATGGTTTGCCTGGGAGAACGATGCTTTAAGGAATGAGCAAGTCCTTCGTGCCAGGTTGGGAAAAGCTCCAAGGCATCATCCCTTAGAGAAATTGCCATAACGGTTTTCAGGTAGAAACCAAGGTCTGGCCAGGCCCGCATACGCATTTCCTGCAAATTACTCAGGGCGTTCAAAATGGTATCCTGTTGTGAGGGAGAAAAAGTGTTGTTTTCCCAAAGCACTGCCAGGCTATCCGTAAGTATTTTTACTTCCTCTTCAACACTTCGGTCTACCCTGGAAAACAGTTCCCTGATGGCAGGAGGGAACGTATTTTCCTCATCCGGCTCCTGGTTCTCAAAAATGGAAAATCCGCTTAGTACCAGCATGGGTAAAAGCGCAAAAAAAATAAATTTTCTGATCATACCTTTTTTTACGAAGGAATGGCTTTGGGGGTTATGCTTTGATAAATTTTAATGAAACCCAGTCTTTTTCTTTTTTTTCACCTGTAGGATTTAATCCTAGCGATTTGGCTTTCAGCGCAACCATTTTTTTATCCTTTTCTATAAAACCGCTAATAAACATCATACCGTTTTTATTCAAAACCCCCTCGTATTTTTCCATATCATCCAGCAATACATTCCGGGTAATATTGGCCACAACCACATCATATTTTTCCTTTCCCAACAGGGAGGCATCACCATGTAATACGTTAATAAAAGGAAGATCATTCCTTTCTATATTTTCCCTGGTGTTTTCCCAGGCAAAGATGTAATTATCGATGGCCGTTACAGGACGGGCACCTCTTTTTGCAGCCAGTATTGCCAGAATGCCGGTGCCGCAACCCATATCAACAAGGGAAAGACCTT
>SKVW01000057.1 GCA_007129255.1 Bacteroidales bacterium | reverse complement strand
CCGGACCAAACCGAGCCTGGGTTGCATTGAAATCTCCGGATTCACCTCCCCACATCTGGTTAAACTCATACCAGTATGCCCTTGCCAGGGCCACATCCTGAATGGAGACCTTGTTCTGGTACTGACCGTAAGTACCAAGGTCGGTGGCATTCCATGAACCGGTGATGATCCTGGGTTTTGAAGGATCGCTGTGATGGGCATCTATTACGGCGAATTTGTTGTGCATCTGTTCATCCCCGATGCTTTGCACGGCTTTTACGCCGGCAGCTGCCATATGGGTAACCAGCTCATTGACAGATCCCGTGTGCCCGGAAATGATCACCCGCACATCTACTCCCCTGTTGTGGGCTTCGATGATCTCTCCGGCAATGCTGCTGCCCACATCCCCGCTCAAATTGTAAAAGGCAATTTCAAGGGTTTCTTCGGCTGTTTGGATGTATTCAATAAACTTTTCTGAAAAATCCACATCCTGATTGGCCTCCCCATAGGTTGACAGCTCATGGGCCACATCTTTATTAAAATAAGACAGGATCTCGCCTGTGGAGCCTTCGGGAGAAGCTGTAGAAGAAATATAAATGGAGGTCATGCTGGTATCGGGATCAAAGGCCGAACGCAACTGCACCTTGTAGGCCATGGCCGGGGAAAGATCGTTGATGGTAAGGCTGTGTCCGGTTTTCAACTCCTCACAAATTACCTTACCCATTTCAAATGAGGAGGTTGTCCCGTACCTGATTTCAGAATGTCCTTCCAGCTCGGTTTCCCATTCAAAGGTAATGGAGGTGGGTGTGGAGGAAACTTCGTAGGGAGGTACACTGATTATCCTGGGCCCGCTGATCTCCACAATGTCTTCTGCAAAGCGGGGTAGCAGCTGCTTCATATCCTGGAACCTGCCCGCCACCCCGGTAACTTCGGTTAAGCCTGTGGGAATGACCGTTCCGGGAATGTTCGTGAAATTGTCCACCCTCACCTGTCCCTCCCCCGAAGGGTCGGTAACCGTATAATTGGTGCCTCCGGAAAAAATGCCGCTATTTGAAAACTCCAGGTCGGTAATACGCACCAGCCATCCCTCATAATCGCCGGTGTTTAAATCTTCAAGCGTAATTTGCAGGGGCTCCTGCTCCTGGAAGCCTTCGGGAAAAACCTCATAGCCCGTATCATTGATAATCTGAATCAGGTTGTGAAAGTTGCCCAGTTCACCGCTCACCACAATGGAATCTCCGATGATGGCACCCACCAGCCATTCCTCCCGCATGATATCATTGTTGTACCAGGCAATCCCTCCGGTTTCGTCCTGAAAATAAACCGGGCCGGCAAACTGGCTGGCAACGGTCACCCAACCTGCAACCGTGACTGCAGTGCCCTGAGGCAGCCCCCGGGCAACGCTGATAGGGATGGGTTCGGTGGTGTCAAGGGTTTCCGTAACCAAGTTAACAGTAAACTCTTCATTATCCGGATCATTGGTGTTCAGGGTCAGGGATCCGGTCTTTATGCCGGGGGTGTCGGATTCGTATAAAAGGTTAAATGCAGCCGTCTCCAGGCTGGAAAGGGTCACATTTAAATCTCCCTCTACCGAAAACCCTTCTCCGGTTATGGCATGGGATGAAATGACCAGGTCCTGCTCTCCCCCATTACGGATCTGAAGGATAGCTTCAGCCTGTCCGGTGTTGAGGCCGAAATCGAAAGTGCTGCCATGTTCATAGGCCGTATCATTGATGGTTAGCAGCAGCCGGGGTTCGGGAGTTACGTCTATGTAATCGGTAATGAGGACATCATCAATGTTTATCCTGTTCCCTGCTGTTTTGGTAAACCTGACCCTCACATCCCCTTCCACACTTCCGGAAACCGTATAGCGCACTAGCTGTGAGGTCAATGAAACCGGTTCTCCCAGAAGGTTCCAGGTATCCCCTTCATCCGTGGAGTATTTCAATTGAACCTGCCCTCCGGTATCATCTCCGAAGTTGGCTCCGTAAAAAGCTACTTCAACCAGTCCATAGGGGTAATCAAAATTCATCTCAATATGTCCGTTGCGGATCCGGGCTGATTTTAACCCGTTTTTTTTATCCCCGGCAGTGGTCCCTATCAGAGCATCAACAAAAGTCCACTCCCCGGTTTCCAATACATCCTGCCCGCTGGCATAATAATTTTTGGTGCCCTGCTCAAAGTCTTCAAAAAGCTGGGCCTGGAGCGAAAAAGAAAGAAAGATGAATGCAATCAGGATAAAGGGCTGGAGTAAATTTTTCATGGAAGGTGGAGGTTTTAAAAAATGAAGGAAAATATTCCGAATCTGATTATACAGCAAAAGGGATTGTTGTTACAACAAAAATATGAATTAGTTTCTTACGGTGGTAATCCCCGATAAAGTTTAAAGCAACCTTAACCCGGCAATTTACCGGTTTTAAGAAAAAGTCCTTTACACGCAAGGGGGTTTCATTATCGGCAAAAAAAGTTGGTGTTTTTCTTGTTGCATAAAAAATCAGGGCCCGCCTCCGCAATGGAAACAGGCCCCGAATTCTGATCCAAATGATCAATTATTTTTTTATTAACACTGCCGGGAAGGTTTCTCCTTCGGATTCTACCTGCAGGATATAGGTGCCGGCTTTAAGCCCGGAGATCCCAATGCGAATATCCCCCTGATCGGTGATCTCCTGCCGGTGCATCACCTGTCCGGAAAGGTTCAGGATACGTATGGCCGAAACCTTACCGTCAAAAGTTACCGAAACCTGATCGGTGGCAGGGTTGGGATAAACCTTTAAACTTTCGGAAAGCGGGGTATCGATCCCGGTAACCAGCAACACCACCTCAACGGTAACGTCTTCATCAACCACTTCCACCTGCCCTTCTTCGGTCAGGTAATCTTCTTTGGTTACCAGGTAGTCGTAGGTGCCGGGAACTACATCTTCTATAACGTAAACGCCCGGATCATAGGTCGTTTCATTAAAGGTGATCTCTGCCCCGGTAATCTCATTTCCTTCTTCATCCAGCACAACAAAAGTCACGGTAAATGTGTCGCCCTCATAAGGCATCTGCACCAATACCACCAGGTCGTCGTCGATCACGGTAAAGTTACCGGACACATCCAGGTAATCTTCTTTGGTAACCGCAAATGGATAGCCTCCCTGTAGAAGTTCAAAGATATAATCTCCTGGGTCGTTTACCTGTCCGTCCACTTCCACCACTGCACCGTCAATGGGGTTTCCGGCATGATCGGTAACGTCAAAATTCACCTGGTAAAGGGGAAGCTCCAGTTCGAGTTCAAAGCTGTAAACCTCATCCAGACAGCCACTGCCAACGGTAAGGTTTACATCATATGTGCCGGGTGCATCATAAATATGGAAAGGATTTTCTTGTTCGGAGAAGTTTCCGTCGCCAAACTCCCACAGGAAGCTGCTCACGTTTTCGGCATTGGCCATAAAAGCCACTTCATGGTCAAGGACCAGGTATTCAGGATCGGCAAATGGTGTGGCTTCCAAATCCTGAACCACCGCCAGGTCGTCAAGGTAAATGTAATAGCGTCCGGTGGTACCACCATCGGTATGCCAGCCGAAATGGTAAACTCCGCTTTCATCCACTGTAAACTGCTTGGATGCTTTTACATATTCGTTGGTGTTAAACTCAGGAAGGTCAATGAGCAATTCGCTCATATCATCGGGGTCTTGTCCGCTTCCCAGGTGCACCGCAAGGTTTTCCGTAGAAAAGTGCGAGCGGTAATAAAAGCTGATCTCATAGCAGGTGCCTTCCTCAAGATAAAAGCATTCGCTGAATAGCCAGTCGTCATTGGCTGTATTTCCGCCTGCACCATCGGTACGCATGGCATATACATAGTCGCCGGTGCGGGCCACGGAAGGATTCTCCATCTGCTCCCATTCGTTGGTTCCGGCAAGACTCAGAGAAGTCCAGTCTTCAAGGTCTTCATATCCTTCAAAGCTGGTATGGAACTGGGTCATGAGGTAGTCGGGAATGAAAATGGTGTCGTTGGCGGCATTGTCATCCTGCGGATGATCCACCCATATGGTAATATCCACCATCTCGTCATCGGGAATGGCAAACCCGTTTTCCAGGGTTATCCAGAGGCTTTCCCCTGCTTCAATGGTTTCATTGATGTCGAAGTTCACCGCATCCTCATCATTGAGTTGCAGATAAACAGAAAAAGAGTTGATATCTTCCATTCCGGGGTTGGAAACTTCCACATTCATGGAGGTGGCGGGCTCCAATCCGCAATCAGCGTCTTTTTGTCTCGGACGCACATGGTTGGTCAGGGCCAGGTCATATTCAAACACCTGGTAAATGGTGATGTCGTCGATATGCATTCCAAACTGGTCGGCAGGACCGTAAGCATGCCATCCAAAGTAATACTCTCCGGATTCATCCACCGTAAAGGTAACTTCTGCCTTCTGGTAAGGAGGATTGCTGATCTCACCAAGATCAATCAGTTCAATATCCATAGCATCCCCGGTGGGGGCATTGCCAAGTTTCAACCGCAGACTTTCCGGCCAGTTGGTGGCACGGTTCTTATAATAGAAGCTCACATAATAGGTTTCACCTGCTTCCAGGTTAAAGCAGGGGCTGAACAGCCAGTCGTTGCTGGGCACACTTGACTGATTGGAGAAGTAAGCATAGGAATACTCACCGGTATTGGCATGCTGGGCGTCCTGTACCCTCTCCCAGGTAATGCCGTCCTCGTTGGCATCTTCCACCTGCCATTCATCATAATCCTCATCTTCCTCAAAACTCATCCAGTAGCTGCCCTCAGTGGTAAGGTCGAATGACGACAGGCGGATGGTGACATCATACAAGCCATCGTTATCAGGATTTTCATCATTCTCCAACAGGGTATACACGCTGAGGGAAAACTGGGTATCCCAGGTAAGATCAAGGGTCTGGCCGAAAACATAATCCAGGGTTTCACCTGTTTCAAGGGACTGGGTAATGGTTTCAACCACCGGGTCCTCCCCTTCCAGGTGGTAAGCCACCTCGAAATCGCTGATGGATTCGGTGCCAAAGTTCTCCACCCTGATGATCACTTCTTCCTGGTCGGTAAAGGAACAGCTGTTGCCCGGGGCCAGCAGACGGGTTACCCCGGCATCATAAGCATACTGGTTTCGGATCTTCACATCGGTAATATGAAAAATGTAACTCTCGGGATCATTCACTTCACCTGTAGAAGCATAAAAAGCCAGGATGATTTCCTGTCCGTCATACCCATCAACAGGGAAAGAATAGGGTTGCAGGTTTGCGGTAACCCCGGTTTCCTGGGTAAATGAGCCGGCTTCCTGCCAGGTTTCTCCGCAATCCGGAGAAACCATGATGGAAAGCCTGTCATCTGAGCCCATCTGGTCATAGCCGGTGTCAAATTCGATTCCGGCGCGCAACTCTACAACCAGATTTTCAGATGCGGTAAATTTTGGTCCCACCATCCAGTCTTCCGTACCGAGTTGGGTGAAGTAGACGCTCGCAGTCCGTGCATCGTCATAATTTGTACCCTGCCAGTCGGTGTTCATGGCCACCCTGGGCCAGGTTCTTCCCCGGGCCTCGTACCATCCGGGATATACATCGCCCAGGTTGTCGGAATAAAAACCGATAAAATTCATTTTCGGCAGGGGCAACTCAAGTGGTTCGGGATTTTCCCTGACAATATCGCTTACAGAAGTATTGTATTCAAATTCGTCCCCGGGCAGTTCGGTTTCCAGGGTAAATTTGTACTCACCATAAGGTGGGTTTTCGATCACCCCCACTTCCACCTCGGCAAATTCGCCGGGCTCAATCACCCCTTCATAAGAACCAAAAAGGTTTTGAGTAACGGCTCCGCGAATGCGGGCACGCACGGGAACAGAACTGATGGGTTCGATACCATCGTTCTTGATGCGGGCCACCACGGGGATATCCGCAACAAAACAGCTGGTGGTTGTGGGATGGGCCAGGTCAAAGGCCATGGCATCCTTTGGGGTGGCATCCTTGATCATGATGTCGTCGATGTGGAATGCCCCCAGGCTGTTGGCTTCCTGCCCGTTGGTCGCATAAAAGGCAATGCGGATGGTTTGTCCGGCAAAATCCGACAGGTCTGCCTCAAAATGGTCGATCTGCCAGTCGGGCTGATTTTCCTGTTTAAACGTATAAACCGTTTCGGTAAAATCGTATCCGCTGGTAGCCACCATCACGTTAACGCTGTCGTTATGGCTGAAATTTCCCTGGTGGGGATCGTTCCAGATACGGCTCAGGGCCGCCATAAAAGTGACTTTTGTGGTTTGGGTGGCTTCAAACTGAGGGCTGATGATCCACTCATCTTTCAGGCCAATATTGTCAAAAGTTACCGTAGCCGTGGCCGTTCCGTACAAAACATCGCCCCGGTACCAGGCACTGTTCATGATCTGGGGGGTGGGTGCAATGCCTTTGCCCTGGTTCCAGCCGGGATAAACTTCATGCAGGTTTACCCCGTTGAAAAGTTCAAAATCAACAGAGATGGGCAATTCCTGAACGTCTTTTTCAGACGCAGCCATCACTGAAAAGGAAAACAAGGCAAAAACCAGAATAAAAAAAGTAGTAGTCTTTTTCTTCATAATAAAACAATTTGAAAGATTAATAAAAGGACTGACCTACAAAGTTAATGAATAAAAAATTTTAAGAAACCCGGGACCGTTAAGTGGAAAAGGCAAACCGGATTAATTTTCTTCCAATGGTATTATCTGCTATATTTGAGGGTTAATTAACCGCTTAAAAAATTTTAGAAAAATCCTGACATATAAAACCTCCATGATTAAACCTTAAACACACAGGAGGATGATTATTGGGAAAACAGACCGTCTTCTAACAGAGAAAAGAAAATTGTGGTGTTACCCTGCATGGGCGGGACAGGCATCTGACCAAATTATTTAAATTATAAACAGATGAAACCCCGGATTTTGCTGGTGAAACTCCTCTGTGGAACTCTGTGAAACCTCTATAGAACTCTGTGTTACAAAAATATTACACAGAGATCCACAGAGAAAACACAGAGGAACACAGAGAAAAGCTTACATAATTATTAAAGCTCGAAGGAAGGGAATAGAGGGTAGATGATGGAGGATAGAGGATGGAAGATTGAGGATGGAGCTTAGAGGATAATGTCAATGCCTGAAATATGTTGACCGTTTTATGGCCATAAAATTACCTAGAAATGGCAAAGCGTGATCAATTTAATCTAACTCTTTATGAGCGTAGGCGTCGTAGTTTTAGTCCTACATT
>SKVW01000044.1 GCA_007129255.1 Bacteroidales bacterium | reverse complement strand
GTAGGCCGGCACAAAGCCCATGAAATTATGAAGCAACAGGATAAAGACCACAAGTCGCTGGCCACCTCGATTATCCGCCAAAGGATTGAAGTGATCAATAAAAAGCTGACCCGTAAAATCACCCTTCGCATTATCGACCTTGTTGATCAGCAAGGCCAACCGGAGGGAACCAGGGTCCGGTTAGAATTCCCTGCCAGTTTGCATGATTGCCTGTGAGTTGTCCATACTACATTTACCGGCCCGTTCCCAGCGAAAACACATTTATCTCCGGCGTTAACCCATTCATCCCCGGCGTTCCCTAAATAGACTCATCTTAACATTTTCTGTATTGTATTTTTGATGGTTATATAATTCCAATTTGACTGATTTATTGAGGTTGAACAGGAAATAAATACAATCATCTTATACATTCGCATTTGTCGATTGCCGCAATGAAATGATTGGAATATATTCAATTATAAATTAATCACCTAAAGGAGGAAAAAAATGAAAAATCTATTCACTGTAACAATGATTGCCGGTTTGGTATTCGGATTAGGGTTTGTTATTGTTCCGGAGATTATGCTGGACAATTTTGGAATCACAAATAATCTTGCTGCCAATGCTATTACGAGGAATACGGGAACTGCTTTGCTTGGTTTTGTGGTTTTAGTATGGTTTGGTAGAAAAAGCACAAATCCTGAAGTACACAAAATAGTTCTAACTACTCTGTTTATATATTGGTTATTAAGTTCAATCACTATGATTATCGGCCAACTATCAGGTGTATTCAGCATAATTGGATGGGGAACCGTTGCTTTACACCTTGGTTTTATGATCGTTTTTGGGATCTATTTGTATAAAGTATGATCAGTTTCTAATCTTATGTGCACTTCACTTATTAAATCTATTTAGCCATGGAACAACCAATGACGAAAAGAATCGGGGTTCTTTTTTTCTCCCCCACAAACACAACGAAAAAAATATGTGATGCTATTGCATCTGGAATGGGTTCAGATGATCCAGTAGTTTTGGATATGACTCACCCGGGTAAAAGAGCAGAAATAATTGCCAATGCAAATACAGTATTGAATGAGGTTGATCATTTAATTGTGGGTGCCCCGGTTTATTGCGGCAAATTACCACTGCAAACTATAGAATGTCTTGGGGCTTTAAAGGGTTACGGTAAAAAATCTACTGCGGTTGCTGTATATGGAAACCGTGACTATGGAATTGCCCTTTATAATATGGTTGAAATGCTTTCGCAAAATGGGTTTAATGTTATGGCAGCTGGGCTATTTATTGGCCAGCATTCCTATTCAGATGTTGTCCCTGTTGCAATGGGTCGTCCTGATGAATCAGATATCGAAAAGGCACAAAAGTTTGGAACACAAATATTAAACGTTTCCAGGCCTTTGAGCATTAAGGATATTCCAACTCAATGGGATAAGCATTCAAAATCGAAAAAATATACTGCGCTTAAGCCTACATACAGAAGAAAAATTTGTGTAAAATGCGGAAGGTGTGCAGCGGTCTGTCCGACGGGTATACTTTCACCTGAAACAGGTAAGCATTTAAATCGCCATGTAAAGAAAATCTGCATAGGATGCATGGCTTGTGTTAATAATTGCAAATCCGGAGCAAGGATCTCAAAAGCCAATCCGATAGTTGGTATTATTATGAAAAGTGTCCTTGGACAGGCATCCAGGGTGCGCAAAGAACCATTTATAATTACCTGAAAAGAATTTGTTTTAAAAACTTTTCCCTGGATTTCAAACGACGCACAACAGCGGCTAAAAAGCTGTGCGGGAGAGTTTACCCTGTGGGGTTTTTCTACGGTACCTCAAAAAACCCCGGCGTTAACTCATTCATCTCCGGCGTTAACTCATTGGTCAAATAAAAACAGATTACTTGTCTTAAATTAGGACCAGTTAAACTGTTTGTTTTGATCCCCTCCCAATCGGACCAACTATCCAATTTTACAAATCGAAAAAATGGAATTAACCGCCAATGTTACCAGGCAGGGACTCCTTAACACCCTTATTATTGATGACGAGGAGCATCAGAGAAATTCTCTTGAAAGACTGGTGAAGATGTATTGTCCAACGCTTAATGTGGTGGGACAGGCCGACGGGGTAAAAACAGGCATTGAAGCCATACAGAAATACAAACCCGATTTGGTTTTGCTGGATATCAGGCTGGCCGATGGACTGGGGTTCGACATACTGGAGCGCCTCCGCCCTTTTGATTTTAAGGTCATCTTCATTTCAGCATACGAGCAGTTTGCCCTAAGGGCATTAAGGTACACATCTTTGAATTACCTCCTTAAACCTGTCGACCCCGATGAGTTGATAAAGGTAGTTGAAAAAGCAAGCTTACAGCTGAGATCAGAATAGAATATTCAATCCGAAAAAAACTTTGGAGTATGAGAGAAAAATCAAGCACAAAAGTGGTCATAAAAACCCGGGGCACTTACTACCTGATCCCGGCAGAGGAAATCCTGTTTTGCGAAGAAAAGGCAGGCCGTATCCGGTTTCACACACGAAACCACGGACTTATCCCGGCCTCTGGTACAATAAATAATTATGAACCCAGGCTCCTGCCAAAGGGCTTTTTCAGAACCCACGAAAAATACCTGGTCAACCTCAGGCATATTATCGGTTTTGAAAATGACCCCAACAGTGTGTTTCTGATGGACTTTGACCATAGCATACCCATAGAATCGCGAAGAGAACTGGAGCTTCTGGAAAAGATGAACAGGATGGCAAAGAGCAAAAGCTGCTGAAATGCTGAATTTTTGGCAGGCAGGAAAATGGTATAACAGATAAAAATCCCATAAAGGACTAATCAATGATAACGCGAACGCAGGTTTCATAAGATTCAACCAAAATTTTCATTTAAAACCCAGATAATCATGAAAAGTACACTACTCTTCTCAGCGGCCCTTATCATATGCACTTCACTTGTAGCACAGTTACCACAGGGCATCAGCCACCAGGCTGTAATAAGAAACGCACAAGGCGAACTTGTAACCTTGGAAACCATTGGCATGCGGGTAAGTATACTGCAAGGCTCTGCCGAGGGCACCGCCGTATTTGTGGAAACCCACCAACCCGAAAGCAATGAAAACGGACTTATCACCTACGTTATTGGCAGTGGAACAAACGTTTCAGGAAGTTTTGCAGAAATTGAATGGGCCAATGGACCATATTTTCTCAAGACAGAAGCTGATCCTTCAGGTGGTACGGATTATTCTATTACTGGCACTACCCAACTTATGAGTGTGCCTTTTGCGTTGCATGCCCAAACAAGTCAGGATAATCACTGGCAGATAAGTCAAAATAATATATACCGGATGGATGGTAATGTGGGCATAGGCACAAACGCCCCCACCCAAAAACTCGATATTAATGGTCAGATCCGCCTTCGTGGCGGCTCACCTGGAGCAGGCAAGGTGCTTACTTCCAGTTCAAATGGAACTGCAAGCTGGCAGCCCGGGGGATTAATTCTTCCTTTTACAGGGAGCACAACTTCGGGAACCTATGGCATCAGTATTACCCACAATTCAGCTACAGGATTTAACGGTGGCGGATACTTTAAAAGTGTCAGTTCTTCTGGATTGGGCGTGTTTGGAGAAGCAACCGCTACCTCCGGAAACACCTTTGGCTTAGCAGGCCTTACAGCCAGTACAGTAGGTATTGGTGTGTTTGGAAATGCCACTGCCACGACCGATATCAATTATGGTGTTTATGGGCAAACAAACAGCTCCTTGGGTTATGGAGGATATTTTATAAACAACAGTCAGTTGGGTATCGGTTTGAAAGGAAAAAACACTAAAGCTGGAGGAATCGGTGTGTATGGTTTAGGACAAAGAGGAGGCTATTTCGTTACTACAAGTATTCATAATAGTGCTGTTACAGGTATTTCTGCTGATGGACCCATAGACGGCACAGGAAATGGTGTTTATGGCTACTCTACAAATAACTATGGAGCGGGTGTATTCGGGGATTCCCCATTTGTTGGCGTTAAGGGAAAAGGCCTGTATGCCGTTTATGCCATCGGGGATATGTATACAACAGGCAATTACAATTCCAAGAAAGACCATCCACTTGACCCCGCAAATAAATACCTTTTTCATTTTACCAGCGAAAGTTCTGAGCCTCTTAATGTCTACAGTGGAAACATTGAAACGGACGCCCGGGGATTCGCAAAAGTGAAACTCCCTGAATATTTCGAATCCATAAGCCGCGATTACCGTTATCAGCTTACCGTTATTGATGACAGTGAAGATTTTGTACTGGCAAAAGTCAACCGTGAGATTCAGAATAATATTTTCGAAATCCGAACCAGCAAGCCATTTGTTAAAGTCTCCTGGCGGGTAGAGGCCGTTCGCAACGATTTATTGATGCAAAAACAAGGATTTGAAGATGTTGCTGACAAACCCATAGAGCATAGGGGAAAATACCTCCATCCTGAAGTCTATGGCATGCCACAAGAACAAGGCATACACTATACTCCCCCGGTAATGATTCCGGAAAGAACAGAATCTTTACCGATACAGATACCCGAACAATTCCAATTAAATACAGAACATGAAGGCATTCCGGAAGAGAAAGACTAAAGCTTATACAACCCCTCTTCCTGCCAAAAACTGATAATAAAACAAAGAGAAATGTCAGGTCAGAGCCAAAGAAAACGGTTGGTTATGCAAGGAAATAAACAGCTTATGCTTTCGTAACACTCACCAATGGGTGAATAGTAATACATTATTTTCACTATGCATAATAACAAACTTAAAAAATCACTAATAAAGCACTTACGATGAAATATCTCATAGAATTATTGCTGGTGTTGCTCTCTGGAACGTATTTGCTTGCACAAACACCCCAGGGCATCAGCCACCAGGCTGTAATCAGAAACGCTCAAGGCGAGCTTGTAACCGACCAAAACATTGGCGTGCAGGTAAGCATCCTGCAGGGCTCGGAAGAGGGCACGGCGGTGTTTGTGGAAACCCACGAGCTGGTGAGCAACCATCACGGATTGATTACTTACACCATAGGGCAGGGGAATCAGGTTTCCGGCAACTTCTCAGATATAGAATGGGCTGATGGGCCTTACTTTCTGAAAACCGAAGCCGACGCAACGGGCGGCAGCGATTATACCATTGTGGGCATATCCCAATTTCTGAGTGTGCCTCATGCCTTGCATGCGCAAACATCTTCAGATGCCTTTGACGGGGATATGGAAAACCAGAGGATCATTAACCTGGCCGACCCTGTTGGTGATAAGGACCTTAGCACCAAGGCATATGTTGATTTGCTGGAAGCTAGAATACAGGCACTGGAAAATGAGTTTGGTGTACCCACTGAAGAAATTACCGTAGGACCCGAAGGAGGCACTTTCCAGGTGGACGAAAACATGAGCATTACTTTTTCTGCAGGTGCAGTGGAAACAGTTACTACCTTTTTTGTTAACCGCCTGCTTGAAAGCCAATGGGAAAATGTATTTGATGACTATGGTGAACATAATGTAGAGATAATGCAAGGATTCAGGATTCTTCCCGAAGACATTGAGTTCAACGATTGGGTAACGGTTCATTATACTTCTTTGAGCTCCACTCCTGGTACCGTGCCCCTTGCTCATATTGTCAAGACTACCCAGAACAAACATTCCCTTACTGAATACAAGGCTGAAGTGCAGCACGAAGATGGCTGGCTCTGGGTAGCAATTTTATCAACAGGAGAATTCCTTGTAGAGGCCAATCCTTTTTTGGTAAGTCAACAAAGGGAAAAAGACGAAACCTCATGCCGTGATAAATGGATAAAAGTTAAAGCTGATGATTTTTTGCACCAGGAGAGCTCAACCGATTGCCATGTTATCGCATCGACTGTTGAAGTGCAGTTTCTGGATTGCCCGGGGCAACCCACCGAAATTGCAACCTTACGTGAAATATCAGGCGGTTGCGAAGGATGGCTGGAGCTAACAACTGTAAGTGTAATGCCCACAGAAAGTGAAAGTATGGTTACCGTCAAAACGGGTGTATCGGTCCTTACACTGGAAAACCAAACGGTATCACTGAGTAATATAGGTGGAGGGCAAGGCACAGGAATACAGCCCACCACAGTTACTACAGACGCAACGGGCAGTGCTCAGGCAACGCTAACTTCCGGCGCTGAGGAAGGCATGGCAATCGTCATTGCCGAAGCAGATCTAACCTTTCCCTTGTTTGAAGTCATCATTGATGGGGTTACAGAAGAATATTATCCGGCCGACCGTGAAGTGCGCGAGTCAAAAGAAGTCTTGATTAAGAAAGATTCTATTCATTGGTATGTTAACCTGAACGTCGAATTAACATCTGGCGACCCTGAAATACATGGAGCAAAAGTATTCTGGCATATATTTGGTCTATTAGGTGGTGGGCTTCATAATGTAGATTACACAATACAACTTCAGGGAAAAATATCATTTAGTGTGGATGATTTTACAGGACCTAATTTACAAGGTGTGTTCATGGCAACGGGTAGTCAAAGTCTTGATAACATAAATCTTATTCCGGTAGAAGGTGAAACCATTGAAATATTAGGGCAAAACGTTCCCGTTAATTTTCCCGCAGAATTACATGTCAATTATATAATAGAAGAAACTGATAGTTTTCCTGGTTTGAAGGCAGGTAATATTTATTTTCTTTTTCTACCCCATGGTTTTCTACCGAAAAAAGAAGAAGGCTTTTTTGGTAGCTGGGATTTAAAATCAACCATAACAGATGACGATGGAGCTACTTATATTTGTTCCTGGACCTTTGGTACAGCCATTTTTGGAAAAATTCTAATGCTTGACCCCTTTGATGCTGAAAACTTTAATTTTCCTTCATTTAATGAAAACTTCTCTGAATCAGGAATGGCTATGGATATTTGTGTTGATGGTGTTTACTTTGGAACTTACACGCTGAATGTCACTCAAAATGAGGTAAAAAAGCAAGCAGCGTCATTCAATTTCGAGAATGATTAATCAGGCATTGGTCAATAAGAAAAACTACAATTTGATATTAAAATAACTTACCATGAAAAGAGCACTTTTTTTACCGTTTTTGTTGGTATTCTGCATTCCATTATTGGCGCAGATACCACAGGGCATCAGCCACCAGGCTGTAATCAGAAACACCCAGGGCGAACTTGTAACCGGTGCTAATATTGGTTTACAGGTTACCATACTAAAAGGCTCAGCGGAAGGCACTGCCGTTTATGTTGAGGCCCATAACATTACAAGTAATGAAAATGCGCTGATCACTTATGTGATCGGAGATGG
>SKVW01000223.1 GCA_007129255.1 Bacteroidales bacterium | reverse complement strand
CCCAGCCTGCCGAAACTGCCACAGGGCTTACCGTTGATGTGCGATCCCAGGGCCTCCGCCGCATCTTCTATCACGGGAATGGAATACCGTTCCGCAAGGGCAAGGATGTCCTGCATATTGGCCGGCATGCCGTAAAGGTGAACCGGGATAACGGCCCGGGGCTTGCGGGCTTGCATGTTTATGGGTTCCCCCTCCCCGTTTTGCAATTTGCCGCTCATACAACCCTTTATGGCCGCTTCCATGGCCCGGGGACACATGTTCCAGGTATCCGCTTCCGAGTCCACAAACACAGGGATGGCATCAAGGTATCGGATGGGGTTGGCGGTGGCCGAGAAGGTCAGGTCCTGGCAAAGCACAAAATCCCCCGGCTTCACCCCTGAAAGGATCAGACCCAGATGAATGGCCGCAGTGCCCGAACTGAGCGCAGCGGCATGAACCATCCCGGTAAATTGCTGAAGGTCCTGCTCAAACCCATCTACCTGCGGGCCAAGAGGCGCGATCCAGTTGCTTTCAAAAACTTCTTTCACGAATGCTTCTTCCATTCCTCCCATGTGGGGAGAAGAAAGGTATATCTTCTTTGGAGAGGGTTCAATCATAACCGCTTGCAATGTTGGAATTTCCGTTCTGCTTGTTTTTTCAGGCCCAGTGCTACTGCTGTTTTCAGGATGCTGTTTTGTTTTCCGATTTTTTTGCAAACTCATTGATCATTTCAATGGTTTTTTCCTTGGCATCCCTCAGGAACCACTTTTTAAACTCGAAGGGGATGAAAGCCGATTTGATGCCGTTGATCACCAGGTCGAGCAAATTTTGCGGAGAGAGTTTAAAATGTTGATAGGCCTTCAGGTATTCATCGGTCATGGTGGTTTTGGTGATCAGGCGGTTGTCGGTATTGAGGGTGACCCTCAGGCCCAGATCCAGGTAAAACTTAAAAGGATGAGCTTCCATGGTTTTGGCGGCCTGGGTTTGCACGTTGCTTGACAGGCAGATCTCCAGGGGGATGCGGTGGTCGTTCACATAGTTGAGCAGGTCGCCGTCCTCCTTCAGGCGGGTGCCGTGGCCGATGCGATGGGCCCCGCAATAGTGGAGTGCCTGGTGGATGCTGTCGGGGCCGTAGGCCTCCCCGGCATGGATGGTGACGTTGATGTTGTTGGAAAGGATCAGGTTAAAGGCTTCCAGGTGGTCGCGGGCCGGATAGTTGTATTCGGCCCCGGCCAGGTCGAACCCCACCACGCCCCGGTTTTTGAAGGCCA
The DNA here is from genome assembly GCA_007129255.1 of Bacteroidales bacterium. Lineage (GTDB taxonomy): Bacteria > Bacteroidota > Bacteroidia > Bacteroidales > UBA7960 > PUML01. The sequence goes on along the minus strand of SKVW01000223.1, from coordinate 6,089 downwards.
CGGCCAGCTCGGCCATGTGCATGCTTACCTCGGGACTGATGTTGCGGATCCCGCAAACAATCACTCCGCTTTTGATGCCAAAATCGGTTTCTGCATCCTTGAGGCCTTCGATCACCGACTCCAGGATCACGGTAACAGGAAGCCCTTTTTGGGTATGCAGAATGGGAGCATAACGCACCTCCATGTAATGCACGTTCTCTTTGGCGTTGTCTTCGGCCAGCTCGTATGCCGCCCGGTAAAGGGCTTCTTCGGTTTGCAGCACCTTCAGGGTCAGGTCAAAACCTTCCAGGTATTCATTCAGGGAATTGTGGTTTTTTCCAGGACCTATTTTTTTTACCAGGGCTTTACGGCCGCCTTTTACCCCTAGATCAATCTTTTGCTCTTCTGACAGTTCCAGGATGGTGTCAATGCGCAGGCTGCCGTCCAGGTGCACATGCAGATCGGTTTTGGGAAGCTTTTCAAAAAAAGCCCTGTCAAAAGGCTTTTGCGGGATCAGCAGGTCTCCGTTGGTATGGTATTTCTCTTTCTTTCTTTGGTGCATGTCAGGAGCTTTTGATGGTTCCGGATAAAAATGCGGTTTCTTTTTTCAGGGGAAGTCGTTTTACAAACTTACGAAAAAATCACTGTCCCCGTTTTACCTTACAGCAGTGATACTAAATTGTTTTACGCAACAGCCCGCGTTTTTGTTGCAGGATAAGAATTTATGAATGAAAGCATTTTTTCTTTTCGGGATGATGGATTATCTTTGTTGGAAAGGTTTATCAGCATATGGCAGAGAAAGGCTGGTTTGCAGTGTATACCCGCTCCCGTTATGAAAAAAAGGTCAGGCAGTTGCTGAAGGAACAGGACATTGACTGTTACCTTCCGGAGGTGGCCGTATGGAAACAATGGAGCGACCGCCGCAAAAAGGTGTGGATGCCCCTGATCCCTTCCTATATTTTTGTGCATATTGTTTTGGGAGATCACCACACCTATTATTCGGTTTTAAACACCCCGGGTGTAGTGCGTTTTATTTGTTTTGAAGGGCAGGCCGTGAGAATTCCCGATCATCAGGTGGAAACCCTAAAGCACCTAAACAGCCAGGGGGTTGACATGCGTTACCTGCCCGAAGCACCCCCCCCCGGCACCCCGGTAATGGTGGAGCGGGGCTCCCTGAAAGGCCTTACCGGCGAAGTGGTGCGAACCAAAAAAAATAAACAATTCCTGGTGCTGCGCATCGACTGCCTGGACAAATGCCTGATGGTGGATATCCCCCTTTCACTTGTCAAACCATTGAAAAACAAACAGGAAGTGAGCGGGAGACAATAATAAATGGGGTAAAAAATTAATCGGACGGCTTCTGACAAGGCCGCCTTTACAAACAGAAAAAAAGATTATTAAGGTTCGTTCCGGATTGAAGCCGGAAGAAAAAAAGAACAAGCCCGAAAAGGGATAAACCTTTCAAGGGATTTTAGAATCACCGGGGTTTTATCCAATTGGTTAAAGTATAGAAATGCATCAATAAAAACTATTTTATGAAAAAGATCCTATCCATAGTAGGGGCCAGGCCCAACTTCATCAAGATCGCACCCATCGACAAGGCTTTCCGGAAATATCGTAAAGAGGTGGAGCATAAGATCTGCCATACGGGGCAGCATTTTGACGACCGCATGTCGAAGGTGTTTTTTGAAGACCTGAAGATGCCCCGTCCGGATTTTTATTTGGGCATTGGCGGGGGCAGCCATGCAGAGCAGACCGCCCGCATTATGCTGGAGCTGGAAAAAGTGCTTTCCGAAGAATGTCCCGACCTGGTGATCGTGCCTGGTGATGTGAACTCCACCCTTGCAGGAGCTTTGGTGGCTTCCAAAATGAGGATCCCCATCGCCCACGTAGAAGCGGGCCTTCGAAGTTTCGACAAGACCATGCCCGAGGAGATCAACCGCATTGTAACCGATGTGGTGTCGGATTACCTGTTTGTGAGCGAGCACAGCGGAACCCACAACCTGCGCAGCGAAGGCATGGACGACGATAAGATCTATTTTGTGGGTAACGTGATGATCGACACCCTGGAAGCCCATTACGATCTGATTGAGGCTTCTGCTGTAACCAAAGAAATGGGGCTGGAGCAGGGAAAATATATCCTGGCCACCTTTCACCGTCCAAGCAACGTGGACAACAGGGAAGACCTGGAAGCCCTGATGGAAACACTAGGCAGCCTGGCGAAAGAACGCACCCTGGTATTTCCGGTACATCCCCGCACCCGCAAGCATATCCTGACCAACGGCCTGGATAAGAAACTGCCAAAGGGGGTTGTGCTCACCGACCCACTGGGATACATTGAGTTTCTGTCTCTGATGCGGTATGCCGAGCTGGTGATCACCGACAGCGGGGGCATTCAGGAAGAAACAACCTACCTTGGAGTGCAATGCATCACCGTGCGCAAAAACACCGAACGCCCCGTGACCATGGATGTTGGCACCAACCACCTGGTGGGGACCGATCTGGAAAAGGTGGAAAAAACCGCCAAAGACATTCTGGGCGGAACAACAAAGCCCGGTCGCATCCCCGAATTGTGGGACGGAAAAACAGCCAAACGCATTGCAGAGATCATTATGGAGAGCTTCAGCAAAGACTGAGCGGGGTTACCCGTTCCCCGAAAAATAAGGCAACGGCAATATAAATAATCGCTTTCATAAAATCCGGGACACGGATCCCGCAAAAAAATATCCATGAAGAAATTTGGACTTATCGGAGCAGCAGGCTACATTGCCCCCCGGCACATGCGCGCCATTCAGGATACCGGCAACCAGCTGATATGCGCCCTTGATCCCTACGACGGGGTGGGTATTATTGACAGCTTTTTCCCTGAAGCCGACTTTTTTACCGAGCCAGAGCGTTTCGACCGCCATCTGGATAAGCTCAGGCGAAGAGGGCAGAACAAGGTAGACTATGTGGCCATCTGCTCACCCAATTACCTGCACGATGCCCACATCCGCATGGCCTTGCGCAATGAGGCCCACGCCATTTGCGAAAAACCCCTGGTGCTCAACCCCTGGAACCTGGATGCCCTGGAAGAGCTGGAAAAAGAAACCGGGAAAAAGATCTACACCATCCTGCAACTGCGCCTGCACCCAAGCATCCTGGCTCTGAAGAAAAAAATCGAAGAAGCCCCAAAGGATAAGGTTTATGACATTGACCTTTCGTACATCACCAGCCGGGGAAGATGGTATTTCTTCTCCTGGAAAGGCGACACCCAAAAGTCGGGAGGGGTAGCCACCAACATTGGCATTCACTTCTTCGACATGCTTTCCTGGATTTTTGGCAACCTGAAAGACCTGGAGGTAACCCTCAACCAGCCCGAAAAGGCTTCCGGCATCCTGGAGTTTGCCCGTGCAAGGGTAAACTGGTATTTGAGCGTAGACAGCAAAGACCTGCCGGCTGCCGCAGTGGATAAAGGGAAACGCACCTTCCGCAACCTCACCATTGAGGGGGAGGCGCTGGAATTCAGCGATGGATTCACCGATCTGCACACCCTTTCTTACCAAAACATCCTTGCCGGAAATGGCTTCGGCATAAAAGACGCCCGCCCCTCCGTGGAAATTGCCCAGAAAATCAGGATGATGAAAGCCGGTGTATAGAGGGTAGATGGTGGAAATCAGAGGGAGTAGGGGATTGTCATTGCCCGGACAAGGTTGACCGTTAGCCGCTATGAAAACAGGTATTTATAAAAAAACCAAACGGTACTCCGGGATGATCAACCCGGCCATGGAAAAAGAAACAAGGCGGGCAGCTTTTATCGCCCGCCCGTTTCTCCCATTATTAATACATGCCCGGTGATCCCGAACGCAACGACAGTGAAGTGAGGGATTCCATTAAATTTTAATACAGTTTTAATCAACGGTTTGAAAAACCACCAGTTCCGGCATTCGCCCCGGGACTGGTGGTTAAAATCTTGGTTTCTTTCTTTTGGGAAACGGTATGGTCACAGGGACCATGTGATTATTGCCAAAAAGAAGACTACCGCATGATCACTATCTTTTGTGTGTGAACCTTTTTACCTGTTTTAAAAACCAACAGGTAGGTTCCCGGCTTTAATGAACGGACATCAAGGCCGAAAGTTTTTGCAGGAGTTTTCACCGATTTTACCTTTTCTCCCGAAAGGTTAAAAAGCTTCACCCAATGGGGTTTTTCCTCTGAAAACTCCAGCATGATAAGATCTCTGGCCGGATTGGGATAACAGCTCAGGAGGGTTCCGGCGTGGGGTTCGTAAACATTGACACAATCATCAAAAACAACGATGATGCTGTCTCTCGCCTGACAACCGTAAGAGTTGCCAACTTCCACCCATATGTCGGCCAGATCGGTTTGGTAGTTAGGATAATAGACCTCTTTCAGCCTTTCGATAGAGCCGTCATTCCACAAATAAGAATAATGCTCGCCTGCATCCAACAGTTCCACCTGATCCTTGCAGATCTCCAGGTCTTTTCCCAGATCCACATCCGGAACAGGCAGGACTGTGATCAGGATATTTTCACTATGGAAAGTTGTTCCATCAGTGACTTCAAGAGTGTACAAGGTTGTTTGCAAGGGAGTGGCCACAGGGTTGGAAATCGTGGAGTCGCTCATGGTTTCGCCGGGCGACCAATTGAAGGAGAGATCATCGAGCCCTCCATATACCATGGCAGAAAGCTGGGCTTGCTCACCCATACAAATTTCTTCCGGATAAGCCGTAAGGTTCTCAAAGTGCAAAGGCATCTGGGTACATCCAAAGCGGGCCTCCCATCCAGGGAAGGTGGTGCTTCCCACAGAACGGAAATGAAAGGTCAGGGCTCCGTGTTCGTTGTCCGACTCAATGGTGCCGGGTGAATCATCCCCACACCAGGTTCCTGTTTCCGGAAAATTCGTGTTAGGCCCATCATATATCTTCAGAAAATCCTGGCTGCATCCATGACTGGCGGCCAGCCAGAAGGATTCAAAATCAAACTCCAGCTGCGATCCGCTTTGTGCAGGAAAAAAAGTAACCTTGTAATCTTCATTGTAGCCGTGATTGTTTTCTTTTCCTCCAGAATCAAGAAACCACCCTTGACATGAAATAAAAATTTCATCGGTATGGGTGTAATATTCGGGTAGCAGGCCAATGACTACTTCCAGTTCTTTTTCAAAAACAAATCCTCCGTTTTTCAGCTCCAATGTAAAGTTTTCGGTTACTTCCTGGTATTGCTGGGGAGCTGCCATAGCAGTAATGCTGAAGGTTGCCTGCGATCCGGGGGAAACGTCAACCACCGACACATCCTGGTCGAGGAAAATTAGGTTTTCTGTGGCAGGATATGCCATGGCGGACAAGTTTCCGCTGCTTGCATGCCCGTTGTTTTTTATGGCAAAGTGAAGTTTAACAATCTCGCCCGGGTCAAAGATGCCGTTATCATTACCGGTTTCAGAATCATCCATCATCACGGATAGTAATTCCAGATCAGGGGCATTAACCGGGAAGCTGAAAAAGGAAGTCGTGAACTGGCTTTCATTGGATTCAAATATCATGCGAAACTGCAGCCTGTATTGGTCAGGGATATTTTCGTCAACATGCAGCAGAAACTTTTTTTCAAGGGCAAGTATCCCGCCGGCATTCAAAGACCCTATATCTATCAGACTGTCAGTAATTTCCACATATTCATCTGCTGACTGCAGAATGGCATAACCATCCAGGGCTTCCTGGTTTCCAATGTTTTTAACCACAAGGTTAAACGAGAGGGTTTCTCCAAAATCAGCCAGGCCGTTTTGATTTCCCATATCATCATTGATCTCAAAGCTTTCCAGGTGAAGGTAAGGTCCGTCTGCCGGCACCGCCTCCAGGTTTTCATTCAGGTAGGTTTGTTTGTTGAACCCGGTCACTGCAAGGGTCAGCAATCCAGGCTCATTCAGCGGTTCTTCGAACTCAATCACTGCCTCACCATTAATGATGCGGGAAGCGCCTAATTTTATCCATTCTCCATTATGGTCGCGGGTAGACAGGGCCGCCAGCAAATCTTCCTGACCGGATTGCACGGCAAAGGAATTGCTGCCAATGATGATTTCCGGCTCATAGTTTACTGAAATGGGTTCAGGAGCCTTGG
>SKVW01000001.1 GCA_007129255.1 Bacteroidales bacterium | reverse complement strand
CTGGACCAAACCCGCGGTGAAACAGTAACTGCTATTGAGTTGCTGGAGAGAAGTACCGAAAGGATAGAACAGCTGGAAGACCAACCTTTACTGCAGGCGGAGCTGTTTAATCTTACCGGAAAGCTGATGACCAAACTGGGCAACTGGGAACAGGCCGGACCCCTTTTTGAAAAAGCACAAAGGCACCTGCCGGAGAACAACGACAGAAAACAACGGCTCCAGAAAGCCAAAATCCACATCAACCAAGCGGAATTCCTTCGTTATGTTTCTGATTTTAATAAAGCCGACAGCATCATACACCTTGCTATTAATATTTTAGAGAAATCAGGCAGATCCGGGCAGGAATATTTGCCGGAGGCATATACGGTAAAGGCAAAAATACTTCGTCATAAAGGATCTTACGACCAGGCGATTGCAACCATTGAAAATGCCATTGCGCTTCTTGAAGCAGGAGAAGGGTTTCCTAAACTGGATCTTGCAGCGGCCATGAATATTAAGGCCTCCTCCCTAAGGGAAAAATCTGAACTGGATGAGGCACTTCAAATCCAGCAAAAAGCTTACCTTATTGCACAAGAAGCCAGCAACCAATATAATGTTACCCTGCTGTCCTCATTAAGCAACCTTGCCATTTTACTAGGAAGAACCGGAATGAGTGAAGAAGCACTGGAAACTTCCAGACTTTCCCTGGAAAAGACCGAGGCGTTTTATGGGGATGACCACCCCCTAACCCTGCGTGCCAAAAACAACCTGGCAGCAGCTTACCACAGGGTAGAAAAACCGGAAAAGGCAGACTCTCTTTATCTCATGGTATATGAGCAATTTAAAGCTTCTTTGGGTCCATTGCATGAATATACGGTTACGGCGCTTTACAACCTGGCCAACTCTTTTTATGAGCAGGAACGCTACCGCGAAGCCCTGCCCTATTATTACCAGGCACTGGAAGCAGACAAGGAGATCCTGGGTGAAACCCATTCCCTGGTGGGATCGGACTATACCAGCCTTGGCATGACCCATATGCAACTCAAAAAATGGGAAAAAGCAGAATATTATTTTTTCAAAGCCAAAAATATTTTCCGTGAAAATTTTGGTGAAGTGCATCCCTCTGTCAGCAGGGTATATTTTTACATGGGGCTATTATACGGTGATAAAATAGAGGCCGAACACAGCCTGTGCTATCTTTACCGTTCGGTAAATATTTCCAGTGAGACCATGGGAGAGGACCATCCAACCACAAAACGCTACCAGCAGAAGCTGGCAGCGTTTGAAGAAAGATTCCAAAAGTCAGGAAATGCTTCCTGCGGTTAATGGCAGTGGGTTAAAATCTTGAGGTAATGCCAAAGGATAATGCGCCAAGTGCACCCCTTCCTCCTTCAAAATAAAGCGCAAAATTATTTCCGATGTAATACCTGACTCCGCCAATCGGCCCGATAAAAATGCGGTAATCGTTGCTGTAATCTTCCGGAAAGTTAGACCCGGAAGTACTGTAACGCCGCGTTTCCATGCCGGCCAGCAAGGTAAGGTACCAGTCAACCCTGCTTTCATCGATGCTGTTGTCGAATATTTCATTCAGGATGGAAGACAAATGAAAGCTGGCCCTTCCGCCGGCATGAATGAAGGACCAGTGGTAGTTAAAGTTTGAGTAAGAATAGTTCCAGCGGGCATAGCCCAGAAAAGGACCAGCCGTGATAAATTCATGCAACCCAAGTTCGTAGGATGCGGTAAGGGGCGGAACGGACATACTGCGACTGCCAAGGTAGCCATAGCTGTAATATCCAAAAGAGAAACCCGCCCCCAGAAGGCTTACCCCATTATAATCAATGCTTTCGGATGTTTCTTCGGCCATTGCAGGGGCAAATGAAAAGCTGAAGAAAATGGCGATAATGGCCAGGACAAAAGTTTTTAATGTTTTCATTTTACTTTAATTTTTTTGGTTTGATTTGCATTTAAAAAGAGGGAAAGAACCCGCCATTTGAAACGAGTCATAATACAGTCCTTTTATTTACTAACCATGCGGGTTCTTTCCTGCCAGCTGTCAGGCTAGTTTTCCGGGATTATTGATAATTGATATCATCGTCGGCATTACCGGTAAAGGTATTGTCCGATTCGGTTAATTCACCGTTTGACCGCACATCAATGCCAAATCCCATACTGTTTGAAATGGTACTGTTGGTGATGGTCAACCGCCCATTATTTCCGACACCGATATTGGTTTGTCCAAAACCTGATGCCAGGCTGCTGTTTCCGGCATAGGAAATTTCAGCATAATCAATCATGTTTTCGGGAGAGGTTCCATCTACCAGCAGACCTCTCCAATGAGCTCCGCTGCCCTGTTTCCTGGTAAATACAATCATTTCAGACGGAGTACCTTCGGCAATAAGTATCCCTTCGGATCTTACGCGAAACCTGACGTCATTTTCAAATTCAAAAACAGTTCCCTCTTCAATGGTAACTTTTCCATATATATCGTTATCGTCTTTGTACAGGTAGATACCATTCTGGGGGTTAGGCCAGAATTGGTCTTCGCTGTCTTCAACCGACCCACCGTCAATAACTATATAATTGTTCCCAAAATCGGAGGCGGCGTCAATGGCATCGATATGATAAGAAAGTATATGCATGGACCCTTCTGTCAATCCATTGCCGAATGAAAGGGAGTTTGCACTGAAACGGCCGGAATTACTTCTTAAATAAAGGCCATAACCCTCTACATCAGAAAAATGCAGGTTGTTTAATTCGCTCCTGGCTCCGTTGGCAATGGTAAGGGCTGCTTTTCCATAACCTGAAGAAATATTACTCTGGCCTGCATGAGCAAAATGAACATGGTTCAGTTGGTTTTCCAGAGAGGAACCTTCAATAAAAACACCTCTCCAGGCCCCTGCCTGTTCCACGGCTCCTTTAAAAATGATGGGGCTTTGCTTGGTTCCCATTGCCTGAATCACCGACTGACCGCGCATTCTGAAACGGACATCGCTGCCAAACTGAAATTCCGCTCCTGCCTCTATTTCCAGGTGGCCGCGCGAATCCACATCCCCGTTAACATAATAATGGCCGTTGAGCGGATTTACCCAGGTGTGGTCGGATCCCTCATCCAGATTGCCGGAGTTTATCCGGATTTCTCCCCCGTTGAATTCGGTTTCGGAGTCGATATAATGAACATTGGAAGGATAAACATGCATTGCCCCGGAGGTATTTCCGGAAAACTCACATGCGTTCATGGGCGTCTGGCTGTCGCTGCCACGCACGCTTAATCCGAAGCCATCATTGTCGGCAAAGGACACGTGCTCCAGAGTGATCCTTCCAGACCCCACGTGCATTCCTGTTTGCGGGCGGCCTGAAGAAATATTGCTGCTTCCCGCAGAATTAATAATTACATGTTCCATCTTATTTTCCAGGTTGTTGGATTCATGTAAAATTCCTCTCCAGTAACCGGGCAATTCCGACTCCCCTGTAAAAACAATGGGTTGATCCGCGGTACCGTTTGCCTGGATAACTCCGTCACCCCTTATCCGGAACCGGCGGTCGCTCATCAAGTGAATAATCACACCGGGATCTATGGTAAGGTTGGCGCGGATATCCACGTCCCCGGTTACCAGGTAATCAGGCATGCCGGGTTCATCCACGAGTTTGGTCAGGTGAAGGTCTTCATTATAATTTCCACTCAGCTCTTCGGTTTCGGCATCAATTGCGGTAATAATCACCTGATCGGAATCTTCACCGTGTTCATTGGAAACCATAAGGGTTACGATAAAATCACCCACCACGTCCGGGACAAATGAAGCCTCATGGTTGTTGGCATTTTCAATCGCCGCTTCACTACCTTCAGGGACTTCGGCAAATGACCAGCTGCTCTGAAATCCTTCATCCAAAGCATCTGTTGTTCCGGAGGCATCCAGTTGAACCGTTTGACCCAGTGCAACAGAACGGTCTTCACCGGCATCAGCATTCAGTCCGTGATCAGGAGAGGTATCATCTTCCTCACAAGCTGTCATACCCACAACAAAAACCATGGGTAATAAATACATAAATAAATTCTTGCGTAATAACATCATAATATGGATTTCTTTATTTAATGGTTAAAAAAATTTGGTTCCTATACCCATCAATACAAGATTGAGAGAAAAAACAGCTCATCAAAACCTGATTTTTTTAAACCAGTTTTTAATTTTTCCCGACCAAAACCCCCAAAGTCCTGACCAACAAATGATTTAATTCTTAAAAAAATCCAGTAAATTTGCACCCTTGCATAATGAATGAAAGAAAAACCATAGCTTTTCATACGCTGGGCTGCAAACTCAATTTCAGCGAAACCTCTTCCATCAGCAGAAAATTCCCGGGCGGGGAATTTAAGCAGGTTGGTTTTGGGGAAAAGGCGGATATTTATGTGATCAATTCCTGCTCGGTAACCAAAAATGCCGAAAAGCGCTGCAAAGCCTTAATCCGGCAGGCAATGAAAAGGAATCCACAAGCCCATGTGGCCGTGATCGGCTGTTTTTCTCAGATCAATCCCGAAGAGTTGAAAGCCATTCCCGGAGTAGATATTGTATTGGGAAATGCTGACAAATTCAACCTCTTTGAGCACCTAAAAAACCTTGAAACTGCCGGAAAACAGGTAAACCCTGATCTTTTTCCCGAAGAAAGGCCTGAAGGGTTTTTTCCCTCCTATAGCATGGACGACCGCACGCGCTCTTTTTTCAAGATTCAGGACGGTTGTGATTATTTCTGCACTTACTGCACCATTCCGCTTGCCAGGGGCCGCAGTCGCAGCGACACCATTGCCGGCACCCTGAAAACTGCCCGGGAAATTGCCCGCACCAGCATGAAAGAGATTGTACTCAGCGGGGTAAACATCGGCGATTTCGGAAAAATACATGGAGAAACCTTTTACGGCTTCCTCAAAGAGCTGGTAAAGATTGAAGGACTGGAGCGAATAAGAATCTCATCGGTTGAGCCCGACTTGCTGGAAGACCGGATCATTGAACTGGTTGCCGCCGAGCCAAAGCTCATGCCTCATTTCCATATTCCCCTGCAGGCAGGCAGCGATGAGGTATTAAAGGCCATGGGCAGAAAATACAATATTTCCGATTTTTACAAGCGGGTGGAAAAAATAAGGTCTCTCCTGCCCCATGCCTGCATCGCCGCCGACCTGATCGTGGGCTTTCCGTCCGAAACCAACTCTCTTTTTGAAGAATCTCTCAGCTTTGTAAAAAACACTGATGTTTCCTATATTCATGTATTTACCTATAGTGAGCGGGAAAATACCAGGGCTGGGAAATTTCCCGGTCAGGTGTCCGTCGCAGAACGAAACCACCGATCCAGGCAAATGCAGGAGCTTTCAGCCCAAAAGAAAAAAGCTTTTTATTACAAAAACAAAGGCATGGAAACCACTGTGCTGTGGGAAAAAGAAAACCAGCAAGGGATGATGAACGGGTTTACAGAAAATTATATCAAAACCAAAACCCCTTTTCAGGAGGATCTGGTCAATGAAATTATACCGGTAAAACTGAACATTCAGGACGCAGACGGGGTTTACATCATATAACCAACAGCTATTTATGAGGGATTTCAATCAATTACTTCAGGAGGTTCGCTTGATTGCTAAAACAGCCGGAGAATTCATCCGTGAAGAAGCGGGTAAACTCCGTAATGAGGATATTAAAAGCAAGGGTTTGCACAACTATGTTACTTATGTAGATCATACCGCCGAAAGGATGATTGTTGAAAAACTGCAGAAATTGCTTCCTGAGGCCGGCTTTATTGTTGAGGAAGAAACCATATCCAAAAAAGGAGAGGTTTACAACTGGGTGGTAGACCCCCTGGACGGCACCACCAATTACATCCATTCCATCCCGGTTTACAGCGTTTCCATTGCTTTAATGAAAGAAAAAGAGGTGATCCTGGGGGTAGTTTATGAGGTGAACCTTGACGAGTGTTTCTGGGCGGCAAAAGGCAAAGGAGCTTTTCTGAATGGTAAGCCCATACAGGTTTCCAAAGCCGCAACACTGGGTGACAGTTTGCTGGCCACCGGCTTTCCATATTTTGATTACTCCCTTATGGATAAATACATGGACCTGTTTGTATGGAGCCTGCAAAACACCCACGGGGTCAGGCGGCTGGGAAGCGCAGCGGTAGACCTGGCATACGTGGCCTGCGGCCGCTTTGAAGGGTTTTTCGAATACAGCCTGAGCCCCTGGGATGTGGCGGCCGGCAGCCTGATTGTTAAAGAAGCCGGGGGAATAGTAAGTGACTTCAGTCGCAAGGACAATTATATTTTCGGGAAAGAAATTGTTGCCACCAACCGCTTGATTTTCCAAGAACTAATTGCAAAGGTGGAGTCTGTTTTTGGATAATTCAAAAACCAACACTGCCTTGCCTGAAAAAATTTCTGTTCTCATGCGATGTCAAAAAAGCAGTTACTTCAGGAAATAGCCGGGAGGTTGCCTAATAGCGGTGGGCCGCCATCAAGACCTTTCCTGAAAAAGTAAATTCTTTTAATGTTTTAACCAGGAAAAATTTGATTTTCCCGGAATGGAGATAAAGGATGTTTTGACTGACAAATCAGATACCGCATAAAAAGCCAACATATTTTTATTAATTTAGAAAAAAATCCATAACACTACCAAAGGATGGAAGTTTTTACGGATACCTTTCTTGAATTTGCTGCCCTTTTAGGTATAGCCGTTATTGCAGGGCTAATTGGCCGGTTTTTAAAACAACCCCTTATTGTTTCCTTCATTGCCGTTGGGCTGCTGGTGGGCCCTTATGGCATTGACCTGATCCGTTCCGGAGAAAAGATCCATTTGCTTTCGGAGATGGGCATAGCCGTATTGCTGTTTGCCGTGGGCTTAAAACTGGATATAAGCCTGATACGGTCCACCGGCAGGGTTGCCCTTTTCGCAGGGCTTGGGCAGGTGCTGTTTACTTCCATATTTGGCTATATCATCTGCCTTGGGCTGGGTTTCGAACCGGTTACAAGCATTTATATAGCCGTGGCCCTCACCTTTTCATCCACCATTATTATTGTTAAACTTCTATCTGATAAAAAAGAGATCCAATCCTTGCACGGACAGATATCCATAGGTTTTTTGATCATACAGGATATTGTGGTGATCATTGCCATGATCGTTTTGTCTGCTGTGGGAACCCCTGCTGAAACCAGCCTTACCCGGGAGTTTGTTGAAGTGGTCTTAAAAGGGATCGGGCTGATGATTTTGATCATCCTGTTGATGCGCTACGTTTTGGGCTGGCTCACCTCGCTTATGGCGCGCACCCCTGAATTGCTGGTTCTCTTTTCCCTGGCATGGGCCATCGCCCTGGCAGCACTGAGTGATTATCTGGGTTTCAGCAAAGAAGTGGGCGCCTTCCTTGGCGGAATATCCCTTGCTGCTACCCCCTACCGGGAGGTGATCGCCGGCAGGCTGACCTCTTTGCGGGACTTTCTTTTGTTGTTTTTCTTCATTCACCTGGGCAGCCAGGTAAACGTACCTTTGCTGGGACAACAGATCTTCCCGGCCATTATCCTTTCCTTATTTGTTTTGATAGGAAACCCGATCATCGTAATGATCATTCTTGGCTTAATGGGGTACCGGAAAAGGACCGGATTTCTTTCAGGCCTTAACGTGGCGCAGATTTCGGAATTCTCTTTAATTTTGGCAGCATTGGGCCTCAGCCTGGGGCAGATCGATGAAGAGACGCTTGGGTTGATCACCCTTGTGGGTTTGTTCACCATCAGCATCAGCACCTACCTGATCATGTATTCTCACCAGTTATATGAAAAGGTTTCTCCTGCCCTTTCTGTTTTTGAAAAGAAAAAGCCCGACAAGGAGATTCAGGATGAGCATGCCCCGAAAGCCCATTTTGATGTGATCATCTTTGGTTTGGGAATGTATGGAAACAACATTGCCCGCAGTCTGGAAAGCCATGGCTACAAAGTATTTGGTGTGGATTTTGACCCCAGGGCGGTAAAACGATGGCAGAGAAAAGGAAGAGTTGCGCAGTATGGGGATGCCGATGATCCCGAGCTCCCGGAAATCATGCCCCTTAATGCCCAGTGTGTGATATCCACCATTGAGGATAAGCAACTGAGTCTTGCCCTGATAAAATACTTTAAACATGCCGGCTACAGAGGGAAAATAGCAGTAACTTCCTATACCGGCCGAACTGCCAAAGAACTGGAACTGGCCGGTGCAGACCTTGTCCTTCTACCGTTTAAAGATGCTGTGGAAAGCATCCCGGAAAAATTGAAATCCCTTGGTAACCCGGGAGGATAAAAACACCCCGTTTTAAAAGGCTATAAATATTACGATACATGACTTATAAAATCCAAAAGGCTCCAGGTAGAATAAGAGATAATTATCAGAAGGTCATGCTTCCGGGTTTGATGCTTCTTTTTTTTCTGACATCCTGCGGTCATGAAGCCACACAGGAAACTGATGAAGATCCCGCCCGTGCGGTAGTAACAGCCACAGCCCAAAAGCGGGATTTATCCTCCACACGTACCGTTACTGCGCCGGTTATTGCCTATAAACGGGTTTACATAACAGCCCGTACCTCCGGTCAGGTGCTTGAAGTTCCATTTGAAGAAGGCGACAGGGTGCGCCGGGGTCAGTTGCTTTCCCGCCTTGACACACGCCGGCAACAGGCCCAGCTTCAACAGGCAGAAGCCAATTATGAAGAAGCCCGGAAAAACTTTGAACGATCCCGAAAACTTTATGAAGAAGAGGTGATCAGCCCTGCCGATTTTGAACTGGCACAACAAAAGCTGAAAACGACCCAAAGCGAAGTTGAGTTTTGGAAGGCGGAAGTGGAATTCGGTGAAATTCATGCCCCCATCAATGCGGTGGTTGCTGACAAGCTGGTGGAGATCGGGACCTCGGTATCGGAAAACCAACGCCTTTTCACCATTGAAGATCATGACCTTTTGGTAGTACGTCCCGGGGTTCCGGAAACCGATGTTGCTCACCTGGAAAAGGGTCAGGAAGTGGACATGAAGTTTGATGTTTTTCCCGGAGAAAGTTTTACCGGCGTCGTCCGCAGGATTTTCCCCTCGGCCGATGCCATCACCCGGCTTTTTACCGTGGAGGTGGAAGTAGATCAGCACCAGGCATCTCGTCCGGTAAGACCAGGCTACCTTGCAAGGATACATTTTGTGACAGATGACAGAACGGATGTGCTGGCCATCCCTCCCGAAGCCATTAGCAGGCGAGATGAAACCATCCAAGTTTTTGTCGTTTCCGATGATGAGGCAAAAGTCAGCAAAAGAACGGTTGAAACCGGGGTTGAGCGCGACGGCTGGATCCAGATAATCAGCGGACTGGAGGAAGGAGAAAAAGTGGCTGCCGGAAACCTTGACGCACTTGATGATGGCAGCAAAATAAGAGAAGTGGGAACTTTTAGAAGATACGGATTCCGGGAATAAAGAATATGGTAAACAAAGGATCAGATACTAAGCGGAAAACACTGAGCTCATGGGCGATTGAAAGGCCTGTGGCAACCCTGTCATTAACCGCAGTGATTATTGTGCTTGGATTGCTTTTTTCAGGTCGTCTTCCGGTAAGCCTGCTGCCGGAGTATGATTATCCCCATATTCGTGTGGTGGTAAATTATCCGGGGGTTACTCCCGAAGTTATTGAGGAGCAGGTTACCCGTGTTCTGGAAAGAAATCTTTCGGCCACTGAAAACCTTTCGGAATTGCATGGGCGGGCCTCCGAAGGCCGCTCTTACATAGAAATGTATTTTGAGGTGGGAACCAATATCGACCTCGCCCTTCAGGATGCAGCCCGACAACTGGAGCGTGCCCGTGCCGAGCTACCCACCGGCATTGACCCTCCCAGGCTGATGAAGATGGACCCTTCCCAGCAACCCATTTATGAGCTGGCCTTTAGCTCCCCGGTTCGCTCCTCCATTGAACTCAGGGAATGGATTGATCAGCGCCTGGTACCACAGCTGCTGACTGTTCCCGGCACCGGAACCATTGAAGTTGCCGGTGGAAAGGAAAGGGAAATCGATGTGGCTGTGGACCCCGAGCGCATGCGCTCCTTCCGGCTGAACCTCACCGACATAACCGAAGCCCTGGCTTTGCGTAATGTAGACATTGCTTCCGGAAATATTACCTCCGAACAGTATGATGTACTGGCGCGCACCGAAAACCGCTACCGGGATGCCTCTCAGGTGGCTGCAACCCTTATTATGCTTCCCGGGACCAACAGGCAAATAAGGCTTTCCGATGTGGCAACTGTTGAAGACAGCCACAGGGAACAGCGGCTGTTTGCCCGTTACCAGGGAGCGGATGCCGTGCAGGTATCCATCATGAAGCAACCCGAAGCCAACACCGTGGAAGTAATTGAAGGCCTGGAAAAAACGCTCGAAGAGTTGGATGAAGCGGGTTTCATTACTGAGGATATTGAGTTCGATGCCATTCGCAACGAATCCTTTTTCATCCGGGCCTCACTTCGCTCAGTAACCACTGCAGCCATTGCAGGGGGAGTCCTTGCCATACTGGTTATTCTGCTTTTTTTGGGGAGCCTGCGCCGGTCCCTGATCATTGCCATTACTCTTCCGGTAGCCATCATTGCCACCTTTTTGCTGATGAGCATGGCCGGGCTAAGCCTGAACGTGATCAGTCTTGGGGGTTTGGCCCTCGGGGTGGGTTTACTTGTTGACAACGGCCTGGTGATGCTGGAAAACATTTTCCGGCATCAAAGCAGGTTAAACAGATCTCCCCGGGATGCAGCCCATGAAGGTTCTTCGGAAGTTTTTTCGGCAGTGCTGGCAGGGACCTTGACCAACCTTGCTGCCGTACTACCCTTTTTGCTGCTAACCGGCCTGGCCGCCCTTATTTTCAGAGAACTTATCCTGACCATTGCCTTTGCCATGCTTTCTTCCCTGGCTGCAGCATTTACCCTGGTACCATCACTTGCCTTGCTGACTGCTCCGAAAAAGCAAAAAACGGCCAAACCAAATGCCATTATCAAAAGTTTTCAAAACGGCATCGATAAACTCACCGGGTTTTACAAAAAGATCATCCCTGCAGCGATCAAAAAGCGTTACCTGGTTTTGTTGATTGCCACCCTTTTATTGGGTGCAGGAATTTGGCTGATGCGCGGCATGGGCACGGAGTTTTTGCCTCCTGTGGATGACGGCCGCATTACCATGCGTTTTGTTCTTCCCCTTGGCACTGCCCCTGAACCCACCCATGAAGCTGCCATTATTATTGAAGAAGCCATCAATGAAATGCCCCACGTTCAAACCTACTATACCACGGCAGGCGGGTACTTCCGGGGCGGGCAACTCTCCATAAGGGGAGGGATGATTGACATGGTGGTACAACTTTTACCCCATCCCCAGCGAAGGGGATACTCCGCAGAACGATGGGTTGCCGAATTTACTGACAAAGTCGGGGAAACAGGCCTTCCTTTCGTGCAACAGAGAATACGTGGGCCACGCATTGAAGGCTTGCAAACTACCGTTATTGACGACGACATATCGGTTGGCGTGGTGGGTGAAGACCTTGAAGTGCTGGACCGGACAGCCCGGGAAATCCTCAATAAGATCCGGAATGTAGAAGGAATGGGAAGCATTCAGATTGGCAGGGATGAGCAGATTCCGCAAACGATGATTCGTTTTGATGAGGAAAGGGCAGCCGATATGGGCATTTCGGTTGGCAATGCCGGGGAAGCCATACGCACTGCCGTTGACGGTATGGTTCCTACCAAATATGTTACCGGGGGTTTTGAATACAACATCCGGGTAAGGCTGCCGCGAAGCATCACCGGTTCGGTTACTGAACTGGCCAACATGCCGCTTTTTGATGCAGAAGGCCGCCACATTAACCTGGGAAGCATTGCTTCATTTGAGTCGGAAATGGGGCCGGCACATATTGAAAGGTTGAACCAAATTAGAATTGTAAGAGTAAACGGAACGGTAAATCTGGAAGAAGCCACTGTGGGACAGGTAAACCAACGTGTAAGGGAAATATTGTCGGATTTTGAAGTACCTGCCGGTTACAGCCTGGTTTATGGTGGGGCAGCGGAAACCATTGCCGAAACCAACCGCTCCATGCGCCTGGCGATCATCCTGGCAATATTCTTTGTATTTGTGGTTATGGCCATTCAGTACGAGAGGGTTTCCAGTCCGCTGGTTATTCTGGCAACCCTTCCTTTTGCCATGATCGGGGTGGCGGGAATCCTCTGGGCCACGGGTACTTCTCTCAGCGCACCGGTATTGCTGGGGATCATTTTCCTGGTGGGAATTGTTGTTAACAATGCCATTTTGCTGGTAGAGTTTGCTTCCCAAAAAAGACAACAGGAACAGGTATCGGCTGAAGAGGCTGTTGCAGAAGCCGGTGCCATTCGCCTGCGCCCAATACTGATGACCGTAATGACCACCGTTTTTGGCATGTTGCCACTTGCACTGGCCATTGGAGAAGGTTCGGAGTTACTGCAACCTCTCGCCCTTTCTGTGATTGGCGGATTGTTGACCGGCACATTAATTACCCTGGTTTTGCTTCCGGGTATATATGTTATCGCAGAAGATCTTAAAGCCAGGTTTACCAAAAGCCCTGCATGAAAAACCGGGAAATACTGGTTCAGTTTTTGATCTCTTCCCATGAAATCTGAATATTAAAAATCCACCAAATCACCACCGATGCGAAAATTTCATGTTTTTTCGTTGATGCTGATGCTGTCAATTTTTCCGGGAAAATTATCCCTTGGATTGCCATTACTCCTGAATTCCGCCTTGCAAAGTCAAGACCCCTGCAGCAAAAGCATCCATTATGCACCCCTTGTACCTGAGCACACTCCAATTAAAACCCTTCGCATTGCTTTTCACGTTTTTACCCATTCAAGCGGGGAAGACTCCTTTTCCAATGACCCCCTTGACATTTTGTTTCTGGAAAACACGGTGGATTGGTTGAATTCCCTGCTTTCCGACCTGCCCCCTTTGGAACCTCAGAATTCTCCGGATATAACCTCTCCCCACATCCCGGATTCCCGCATCAGGTTGCATCTGGATACCATTTACTTTTGGGAAGACGACTATGTGCATGAATATTTTACCCGGGATGGGATTGTAAGACGGGCAGCTGCTCATGCCCACAAAAAATACGTTCTGGAAAACCCGGACCTCAACGAAATACAAAAATACAATACCTTGCACATCATCATTTCGGGCAACCACCCGACAACCGGCGGACAGGTTTCCGGGATCGGCGACAAGGATTTTATGTTATTCAAAGGCTGGTATCATGCTTTTGAACGTGGGAGACCGGCGGCGAGCACCGGCATTTTTATTCATGAATTAGGGCATTCAATGGGCCTTCGGCACCATTACGGCCCGAGGTTTTGCCGGCAATGCAACGACCTTGGTTGTTATGAGCTGGGCGAAACCAATAATATCATGGCTTTATACCCCAGCAGTCTCAGGGCCATGTCGGAATGTCAACTCGGTATTGCCCATTATCATCTCAACGGAAAATCCGGAAATATCGGGGATGTAGTAATCTATGACCCTTGCAGTCTGGATGAAGAAGCTACGGTTCATGTTAAAGGCGGAGGCCATCATATCTGGAATTCTCCACGGAAACTACCCGGAAACCTTGTGATTCATCCCGGTACCACACTTACCATCAATTGCCGCCTCACCATGCCCGACCAGGGCAGGATCATCATACACCGGGGCGGGAGAATAAACGTGGATCCCGGCCTGATCGAGAATGGATGCGGCGGACCCTGGGACGGGATGGAATACCGGTAATATATTATCCTCTGTTTATTAAGAAAATCTCCCTCTGTTGATTGCAACAAAAAATATTTCTGCTAAAAACCGTTTTGTTCTTACACGCTAAAAGAAGCTTCCCATTAAGAAAAAAACAATTAAAAACAATAACGGTGCCTTTACAAAATTACCTTTCAACCCTCTATCAAATTCAAATTAATTCATTAGGTTTGCGTTGAAAAAACCATCCCAAACCAAAAAATAATTTATCATCATGAAAAAATTATTGTTATTGATCATCCCGTTTTTTCTGCTAATGGGCTGCGAGCCTGTGCCGGATGCGGAAGAAAGAAGCCCCATCACCCAAAGGGCGATAGACCGGGTAATAGAAAAGCTCCTTGACGAGCACGGTCCTGAACTGGAGGAAAGGATTGAAAGGGGCGTAACCCAGACTGCCACCCTCTGGCGCTCGGGCGATGGCGATGAAGCGGATTTTGAAAACTTCTGCCTGAACCAGTTTATTGCTTCGGAAGAAGAGCGTACTGAGGTTTTCGAGCGGCTTGAACATTATTTCGAGCATCTTTACGGTTACATGAACCGCATCGTGCTGGAACTCAACCGGACCATCCATGAAGACCGCGGGCCCATTCACCCCATCGACCAGATGTTTGGAGCCTACAGCCCCATGGCCCATCTGCAGGACGATCTTTACAACAACAAGATCGCTTTTGTCATTGCCTTAAACTTCCCCCATTATTCCCTGGAAGAGAAAAATGAACTGGGAGCAGACTGGGATGAGCAGCAGTGGGGCTATGCCCGACTGGGCGATTATTTCACCGCCAGGATTCCTCCTGTCCTGCTTCAGCAAGCCAATCAAACCAGCAGTGAAGCCCGGCTTTACATTTCGGAGTACAATATTTTTGCCGGACAATTGCTCAATGAAGACATGGAAAAACCCTTCCCGGAAGGAATGAAGTTGCTGGCGCACTGGAACATCCGTGACGAGATCCGTTCAAATTACGGTCAGCCGGGCGGGCAGGAGAAAAAAGAGATGCTTTACAATGTCATGTTGCGCATCATCAACCAGGACATCCCAAAGCAGGTGATCAACAGCGATGAGTTTGAATGGAATCCCTTTACCAATGAACTTTACCAGGACGGCGTATTGATAGACGCAGAACCTGAAGGAGGAAGGCGCTACGGGCATTTGCTGAACATTTTCAATAGCCTGAGCAGCATGGATCCCTATTATCCGCACCTTGACAATTACATACAACGTCGTTTCGACAACAGCATGGAAATACCCCAGGAAGAAGTGGAAGCCCTTTTCAGGGAATACGCTGCTTCTCCTTTGCTGAGGGAAGTTGCAGAAATCATAAGCGAGCGCCTGGGCAGGGAACTGCGTCCTTACGACCTTTGGTATGACGGGTTTAAAGGACGGGGAGAAATTTCCGAGGAAGAGCTTGACCGTATCACCAAAAGAAGGTATCCGGATGCAGATGCCTTGAACCGGGACCTTCCCCGTATGCTCCGGCAGCTTGGTTTCAGCCATCAAATGGCAGAATTCATTGCCGAAAAAATCGATGTGGATGCCGCCCGTGGTTCAGGACATGCCTGGAGGGCCTCCATGCGGGAGATGCCTTCTCACCTGCGCACACGTATTGGTGCTGATGGAATGGATTATAAAGGATACAACATTGCCATACACGAATTCGGCCATAACGTAGAACAAACCATCAGCGTACACATGGTGGATAACTATTTCATCAATGGCATTCCCAATACCGCATTCACCGAAGCCCTGGCATTTATGTTTCAAAAGCGCGACCTGGAGTTACTAGGCATTGAACAAGACGATCCCATGCAGGAAGTTTTTGAAATACTGGATGTTTTCTGGGATAACTACGAAATGATGGGGGTTAGCCTGGTAGACATGAAGGTTTGGAAATGGCTTTACGACAACCCCAATGCCAGCGAAACCGACCTGAAAAATGCCACCATTGAAATTGCCAAAAGCGTTTGGAATGATTATTATGCCGATGTATTCGGGGAAGAGGACAATCCCCTGCTGTCCATTTATTCCCACATGATACAGTCGCCGCTATACCTTTCCAATTACCCTTACGGCAGGTTGATCATGTTTCAGCTGGAGGATTATATTGAGGAAGATGAATTTGCCGATGAGGTGTTACGCATTTTCTCCATCGGGCAGCTTACTCCCAAACATTGGATGCAGGAAGCTGTCGGTCAGCAGATCAGCAACAAGCCCATGTTTGATGCCGTTGAAGCAGCCCTGGCTGACTTCCGGTAGAAGCATTTAATGAAGAAAAAAAGTGAGTGGCCCTCCTGCCGGAGTTTGTCACTCACTTTTTTTTATATCTGCCATAAGCTATTTCCGGCAATCCCACAAGGCCGCCACTCCGTTAAAAAGCAAACGGTAATCGGCCTTTTTGAATCCGGCATTCATAAGGATTTCTTTCAATTCGCCGGGATGATAATAATTCACGGCAGAATGGGCCAGGTAATGATAGGCACCCTTATGACCAGAAAGCCAGCCCCCAACAGGGGAGGTAATATATTTAAGGTAGGCATGAAAAAGGCTGCGCATAAAGCGGTTGCGGGGCTGGCTGGTTTCCACGGCAACAAACTGCCCTCCGGGTTTTAACACCCGGAGAATTTCGGCCAGAAATTTTTCAGTATCGGGATTTTTATAGGTGAGGTTGCGAAATGCAAAGGCAATGCCTACTCCGTCAAAACAGGAATCCTCAAAAGGCAAATCGGCAGCATCCCCATGAATGAATTCTATTCCGATAAGTTTTCTTTTCCCGGCTTTTTTTTCGGCAACCTCCAGCATGGGTTGACTGTAATCCAATGCGGTTACTCTGGTATTTTTTTCGGCCATTTTTTTCAAATGCATGGCCAGATCTCCTGTACCTGTGCAAAGGTCCAATACCCTTGAAGGATGGTTACCTAAAAGCAACCTGGCCGCTTTTTTTCTCCACAGTTCATCCATGCGCAAGGTAAGCAGGCGGTTTAAAAAGTCATAGGAAGGAGGCACCGCAACAAACATCTTTTGCAAAGGCCGGGCGCTGTTTTGGGATTCAGAAGGGGGTTTCAATTTCTGCTTTTCTGGTTTTGGGTTCATTTTCCTGTTGAAGCAAATAACAAAATAATGGGCGGTTTTGTTCCTTCGCCTTTTTGGCAAAAATATCACAAATATCTTTAAAACCCCGGCCTTCCATTATTTCTGATTTTCCATCCTTATACTCCACAAGGTATTCTTCGGTGTACATGGTTTTGGGTTTTTCGGAAGCTGGTTTCTCTGGTAAAAATACACCCCTGTAATGACAACCTGTGTCGCCGATTAAAAAAAACCACCCCGGAATTCGGGGTGGTTTTTTGGTATTCAGTATATGAGCCTGTTTATTCTCTGTCTCTTGGACCTTCGATAAGCTCAAACTGCGGAGGATCTCCAGCAGCAGTGCAGCGGTATTCAGCTTCCAGGTATGAACGCGAATAGTTGTCGTTAAAGGTTTCGAAGCCAACAATATAATGCACATCTATTCCGCCCTGTTCCGGAACTGCATCCGGATATTTGTGCTGAAGTAGTTTAATCAGGCCTTCTTCGACGATCCTTCTGAACATTTCTTCCACAGTGGCTTCCCGGCCTTCATTCTCAAAGATCTCACCCAGTTCCGGATCAATATAGTTCCCATCATCATCCTTTTCAACCCTGCGGGCTTCAAGGCGCATATCAAAATTGCTGAAATGCGCTGAAGCGCCATAATAGTAGCCGAAGTCATCAAAAACGGCATGTGGAATGGGATCAATTTCGGCCAGGTAAAGGTAATCGCTTTGGCTCATGATGAAGCGGGTGGTGGGGTCAAAGGCCCATCCTTCCGATCCAAAGACATATTGTTCCGAACGAACTTCAATATTTGAAGTCCGGTGCCATTGCAAGCCGTCAAAAACATAATGCGCTATTTCGTCAAAGGTGCTGCCTCCTGAAAAAACACGGTATTTCACCACCTGCTCATCACCATCGACAGCAAATGGGAACTTGTTTTTCAACCAAACCGGCACGTAAACATCTGCGGGGTAATTGTCTGAAAAATTATGGTACTGGGCCACACCTCCGCCAATGGCTTCATAATCTTCTGCAGTCATTTCGTAACCGATAAAAGGAAGATCTTCAAGGGTTTCTATCCATATCCATTGGCTCCCGTCGAACTCATAGGTATCCAGGTTTTGTATTTCTATTCCACCCTCAATGAAGTTATAAATAATTTCTTTCTGATCTCCTTCTTCAGCATTCGGAAATTCCTTTAAAAGGAAACCCGGCAGGTTGTTTTCAGGAGGATGATTCGGGGAGAAAGCACCGGGAACGCCCATATCGTCATAATCCTCACTGGTCAGTACATATCCAAAACCTGCCTGTTCCCATAAAGGTTCATCCAATAAGAAGTTAAAATTTACCATGGCACTGCTGCTTAGGTTAAGCGCCAAAAAACGGGAAGACAATACTTCTGGTATATGCTCCATGGGGGGCTCTTCCTCAGTAAATGCCTGATGCTCGGAAACCTCGCCCCCAATGCTGTTATAATCTGCAGCAACCAGGGTGTATTCAATTTGTTTGTTGTATGGTTGCTGTAGTTCGTCAAGGTCATTGTAAAGATCCTTGTTTGGATCGCACCCTCCCATAAAAATCAGACCGGCAATAAAAGTAAAAAAGATTATTTTTTTCATGATTTCGAAATTTAAAATGATTAATCCGGTTTTTTAAAATCGCAACCTGAACGACAAACTCCAGGTTCTTCCAAAACCATAATAGACAGTTGCCGTGTCAAAGTCGAAAGAGTCTCCGTCAGTAGCATCAGCGATGTACTCAGTATCAAAGAGGTTGTCAACTTTTCCGAACAAAGATGCATTAAGGTCGGCGATTTTAAAGTTATAGCGGGCACTCAGGTCAAAAACCTGATAAGCGGGCATTTGCCAGGCCTGTATTCCTGCCTCTTCCTCCACGGTACGGAACTGCACGTCAAAATCGGCAAAAAGCCTGTCGAAATGTGTAAAATCCAATCCGAGCTTTAAGTTGGGAAATAAATCATAATCGATGCTAAAGCCTGCTGTGGTCTGTGCGGAGTTTCCAACCATCAGGTCGCCTGCATAAACCTCATGGGTACCGATAAGCTCCTGCTCTTCATCATAAATATCGGCAATCACGTTATCGGTCCATTGCCAGTCTCCAATGGAAAACATTCCCTTTACCTGCAATCTTGGCAAAGGATTGCTGATAAAATCTATCTCCAGTCCCTGATGCAGGGCATTCAGGCCGGTTAGGTTTGCCGTAACCGGCCCGATGGACCTGACCAAAGCCCTGTCCAGCCAGTTGGTCCGATAAAGGGTAGCATTGGCTGAAAAGAACCTGCTGCGATAGCCATAACCCGCTTCTGCAGAAAGTACCCGTTCGTGCCTCACGCCAACATTGATATCGTTGGAAAAACCGATAAAGGCCCACCGGAAAAATGGTGCCCTTGTAAAATAGCCTCCATTGACAAATACATTATGGTTGTCCGTAATATTATAATTGGCACCGCCCTTAAGGCTCCATGCGGTGAAGTCCACCCAGTCGGTAACCTGTTCGGGACTGCCGTCGAGATAATCGAAATAATCAGTCCGGCGGTATGCGGTATTAGATAGGGTAGCGGAAAGGAATGCCGAATATTCATCAGTGATATATTCTGCCTGCGTAAAAACTCCACCCCAACGAACTTCTCCAAGGTTATGGTAATTTATAATATCCCCTTCATAAAGCAGGGTGCTGGGATCGCGATTGATGTTACGGGAATTGCCTCCGGCTGTTACATCCAAAAAATATTCGCCACCCAAAAGGTTGTCTATTCTTTGCATATGATAGCCTTTATAATAACGAAGGTCAAGCCCGCCGGTCAGCTCAAAAACGCCTACTTCTCTTGTCAGGGTAGACAACATCCCGTACCAGTCATGGGAGTTGACGGCATTGGCAATGATCGCTTTGGACCCTGTTTCCGATAACCCATTCTCCTGAATTACTGCATCAAAATCGAGGTAACCGTCCGGGGTAAGTTTGGTTTCTTCATAAGGCAGCCCGGTTCCCGTCTGATATCTTAACCAGTTGGAGTTATCTCCAAAAGTTCTGCGTCCTCCCCCATCAGAAATGGAAACATAGATTGCCGTAGAAAGGGTTGTTTCGGGATTAATGGACCAGTAATGGTTGAGTGAAATCTGCGGTTTGTGGTAAAAATTATAGGAAGCGGAATAAAGTTGTCCGTTCATGTACCCCATGCTTGGATTATACCTTCTTCCATCCCGGTGATCCCGGTAGGTTTGAATTAACTGCCTGGGCCATCGCTGATTATGGTGTTGAGGCGCGCCAAATGCGGTAAATGAAAGGGTATGATAATCAGAAACCTGTTTGGAAACATTAAGGAAGTAAGACCATCCTTCATAATCAAGGCCTTCCACATAGCGTGTACCTACGTTTCGGCTGCCCGAAAAAGTAGCAGCCCAGCCATTATCCATTAACCCGGTTGAAAGGGTTACCGAATTTTTCTGATACCCGTCACTTCCTACTGCCGTGGTTACCGAACCTCTGCGTTGTGCATCGGTTGAGCGGGTAATGATGTTAATGGTTCCTCCAACCGAGCTAATGGCAAGGCGTGATGCACCCAGGCCACGCTGCACCTGCATATTGCTTGTTACTTCAGATAAGCCGGCCCAGTTAGACCAGTAAACGCGTCCATTTTCCATGTCATTAACAGGCACCCCATTAATGAGCACGCCAATGTTGTTGGAGTCGAAACCGCGAAGATTGATCCTCGAGTCTCCGTATCCTCCACCGTCTTTTGTAGCATATACGCTCGGTGTCAACTTAAGTATTTCAGGAAATTCCTGGGTGCCAAGTCGCTCGGTAATAATTTCTGCTGAGATATTGGAAATGGCTACCGGGGTTTGCCGGTCACGGGCATAGGATGAAACCACCATCACCTCCTGAAGTCCGATGGTGCTAACCTCCAGCCGGATGGTGCCAAGGTCTTTATCTTGCCGCACCTCCACGGACAAAGACTTGTCTTCATATCCCATGTAAGAGACATTGATGGTGTATGGGCCGGGATCCAGCTTGATTTCGAAGGTCCCGTCAAGGTTTGTGGTGGTGCCAAGGGTACGACCCGTTTCTTCATTAACGACTTCGACCAATGCCGCCGGTAAAGCTTCACCGTCATGATCCATAATACGACCCTTAAGGGTGACTGCAAAAGTTTGCATGCCGGTTAATCCCAGAATGGCAGCCATCAATATTAAGGTGATTTGCAATTGTTTTAATTTCATGGTAAGGTTGTAAGATTAAACACAAAAAAGCCTGGAAAATTAACCTGAAAAACTACACGCAGGAATCCAAAAATCAGGCTTCCCGCGCGCAGTTGTCAGGAGTATTAAGTATTCTTAACGGTTTATTTGCAGTTTTTGATTCATTTGATAATTCCCTGATACAATTCGTACTATATAGATTCCCGTTTTGAGCATGTCTACATTAACGGTGGTAGTATGCTGATCAATCTTTTGCTCCATCAACAGCCTTCCACTGATATCATATACCCGCACCAGGTCAATGATTTCCTCGCTCTCAATAGTAAAGGAATCATTGGCGGGATTCGGATACAAGGAGATATTGTAAGACTCAACCAAAGGAACACTGGTAGGCTCCATAAAATCGTCTTTCATGCGTGGCAACAGCCTCACCACCTCATAACGCTGATGCAATACGCCAATTATATCTTTTGGGGTATCGGGAACCGGTTCACCAAAATAATCCAGCGCATCCTCATGATTGGGTGTGCGAATCAGTCCGTCGGCCGTATTGTCATAAATTTCGTAAGATTCGTTATGAACAAAAGTTTCCGGGTTATCTTCATAGAAGGAGACATTGCGAACCAACACCAGCCAACCCTGATATTCTTCTGCGAGATCCTCCAGGGTAATTTCCATGGGTTCTACTACATTATCATGAGAAGTTGCTTCTCCGGGATCTTCAGTAGGAACAAGCTGCACCATATCCTGAAACTGAGTAAGATTTCCTGTAAGGCCGGTAATGCCATCATATAGATCAAAGGAAGTAGTAATGATGCCATCAGCATCATCAATCAAAATGGCCCCGGTATCGTCCTGTATGTATCGCTGATTCCTGTATGGTAATTGCTGGTGTGTAATGAAAACCTCACCGGTAATGGTATATACCAGATCACCCATTTCCTGCTGTCGCAGACTGGCAATATCTGGCACCTCAATTGCGGGAGGGGCTTCCTCAATGGTAACTTCATCTACCCACCAGTTATGAGCATTCTCACCCTGGTAAACGAAGGCTATATAAATCACTTTTCCTTCATAATCCGAGAGGTTTATGATCCTTTCGGTAAAGTCTCCAATTGGATTATCTGATTCATAAATTTCTTGAAAATATCCATTTTCCGGATTTCCGCTTCCGGTAGATATCCAAACACCGCTGTATTCATAATCGGACATAAACTGGTTTCTTTCCATAAAGGTCAGCAGCATGGCAGGGTCTCCTTCGGCCTGTTCGGGCAGCTGAATCTGCGGAGATACCAGCCAACTGTCGGCTTCTCCATCAGGAGTAAATGCATGATGTGCAGAACCATCATCTTCTACCCATTCTCCAACATCACCGTAAGAAAAGCTGCTCCAACCATCGGGTAAAAACTCAGAAAAGTCTTCCATCCAGGGAAAATCGGTGATCATATCCGGATCAATTTCCACCATCATCACCTCATGCACCACATCACCATCCGAAACCGAAACATTGCCGGAAGCATCATGAAACCCCTCCTTTGAAACAGAATAAGCGTGGGTACCAACAGGCACCTCTTCGAAAAAATACTCACCGGGGTCATAAGTAATCCCCCTGAAAGTAATAACTGCATCCTCAATGGCATTGCCTTCTTCATCAATCACATCAAAAGTAACAGAATAAAAGGTAAGGGTTTCAATGTCATCCCAGTGGCGGGCAGTCATAAAGTCTCCTTCGCT
>SKVW01000016.1 GCA_007129255.1 Bacteroidales bacterium | reverse complement strand
GTGCGGATGTTGGAAATGATCTGGTCTTTGGCAAGGATAAAGGAGGTTTCCGATAGAGGCATCTGGTTATACAACTCATTGAATGCTGTGAAAGCATCCACTACCTTGTCATTTTGGGTGGCGATAAAACTGTTGTTGATGTAATGCTCATCCGGGAAGGAAGGACTGGAGTAATTGGACCATGCCGAATAGGCCAGGCCTCGCTTTTCGCGCATCTCCTGAAAAACGATGGCATTCATTCCTCCGCCAAAATAGCTGTTGTACATTTGCACCAGGGGTACCCTTTCATTATCATAAAGCTTGCCTTTGCTGATGGTTTGCAGGTAGCTCTGGTTGGCGTCATAATGGGCGAAGAAGACCCTGTTTTCTGTGGTTTCCGTTGGGTCAAAACGGATTCCTGAAGGAACAGGATCCCATTGATCAGGGGTTTGGTGGTAAAGGTCAAGCAGTCCGGCCACCTCTTCAGGGCTTTTGGGCCCATGGTATACCACTTTATGCTCCCGGGCCCACATTTGCTGTAAAGCCTGGATCACCACATCCGGGGTCAGCGCATCCAGTTCTTCGTTGGTCAAAACAAAGCGGGTTGGATTGTCGGGACCATACCTGGCGTAATTCACCAAGGCCGAAAAGTTGGTGCGTTGGTTGGCTTTGCTGTCTTCCCTTGCTTTTTTGGTGTTGTCGATAAAGCGGGCAAAAGCATCTTGGTCAACCCTTCCATTCCACACCAGGTCTTCAAAAAGCTGAAGTGCCTCAGGGAAGTTCTCACTCAGCCCGCTGATGGTAATGCGGGTTTCTTCATTACCGGCACTTACATTGAATGAACAGGCCAGTTGGTAAAATGCGTTGCTGATGTCTTCGGACGACATGGTTTCGGTGCCCAGGAAATTGATCAGGCCGGCCGCAATGGGAAGTTGCTTGTCATGGTAACTGCCCATACGCCAGAAATAGGTCATGGAAAAGGTGGGGTTAAGGTCATTTTCCACATACAACACCTCCAGGTTTCCTTCGGTGCGGGTACGTACAATGTCATTTTCATAATCCACGAATACCGGTTCAATCTCTTCAACTTCTGAAGCGTTTACTTTTCGCAGCATTTCCGACTGCTCATCACGGTTGATATGGATGGGGGTAATGGGCGGTTTTTCCACTTGTGGAATATCGTCCGGGGTGCCCTGCCGCTTGTACACAACCACATAATTATCCCGCAGGTGCTCATTGGCAAAAGCCACAATTTCTCCTTTGGTGATCTCTGAGAGGCGATCCAGGTATTTGATGCTTTGCTCATAGGGCACATGGTTCATGAAGCTCATGGCCATGTTCATGGCCCTTCCGCGAATGTTTTCGTTTCGGCGCATCTCCTGCAGCCTCAGGTTGTTAATGGATGCCTCCATCAGCCAGTCGGGGAAATCTCCTTTTTTCAGGATTTCAACCTGCTCCAAAAGCAGTTCCTTCACTTCGTCAAGGGTTTGCCCGCTTTTGTTGCGGCCCGAAAGATTCAACAGCGAATAATCCACCATGCTTCTGGAATAAGCCCTGGACCCAAGGGTTTCCATGCGGGCATTCAGGTTCTGGTCTATCAGGCCCGCCTGTCCGTTAAATAAAATCATCCTGATCATATTGATGTAAGGTACCTGATCGGAGGCAGCTCCTTCAAAGCGCCAGGCCAGCTGTACGTTTTCTGCTTCCAGTCCGGTTACTTCCTTCACAATGGGTTCGGTAATGGGGTCGTGGGCAGGAAAATCAAGGTGGGGCAATTCCGAAGGTTCCAGATGTCCAAAATGCCTGTCAATGATCCGGATCATCTCATCCGGATCGAAATCTCCCGACATGACCACCGCCATATTGTTTGGCACGTAATATTGGTCAAAAAATTCACGGATATTGGTCATGGAAGGGTTTTTCAGGTGTTCGGCATCTCCAAGGGTGGTTTGCAACCCATAAGGATGGTTGGGGAATAATCCCCGGTAAAGGACCTCCGAAGCGCGACGGGCATCGCTGGTGAGCGACATGTTCTTTTCCTCATAAACGGTTTCCAGTTCGGTGTGAAACAAACGAAGTACCGGGTTTGCAAAACGGTCTCCCTGTATCATGGCCCAGTTCTCTGCCTGGTTGGAGGGGATGTTTTCAATGTAGATGGTATAATCGTTGGAGGTGCCGGCGTTGGTCCCGGTTGAGCCAATGGCACTCATCAGGCGGTCGTATTCATTGGGAATGGCCAGGGTGGAGGCAATGTATGAAATGCTGTCAATTTCGCGGTAAATGGCCAGGCGCTTCTGTTCATCGGTTTCTTTACGGTAAATTTCAAAAAGCCTTTCAATTTCTTCTATCAGCGGCTTTTCTTTCTCCCAGTCCAGGGTGCCGAAGTTTTGGGTACCTTTAAACATCATGTGCTCAAAATAATGGGCCAGCCCGGTGGTTTCGGCCGGGTCGTGCATGCTTCCCACCCGCACGGCAATATAGGTTTGAATGCGGGGCTCTTCTTCGTAAGGCGAAAGGTATACTTTCAGCCCGTTGTCAAGGGTGTAAATGCGGGCATTGATCGGATCATCAGGATAGCTCCTGTATTCATAGGCTTTTTCTGCGAATACGGCTCCCTGAAACGAAAACAATAAAGCGATAAATAAAACTAGCTTGTTTTTCATGGTTTTTGCCATTGGTTTTCAAGGTTTTGATGAATAAAAAAGTACTGCCGGTCAGATTTTCTGAAATGCGGTGTTAAAAATAATTAAAAACACAATAGGTTCTTTATTTTCTGGAATATAATAATCTATTTTTGCCTTGCTGTTTTGTTTGTCTGTTCAGGTATATTAACACATTGCTTAAGATTTAATGGTGTTAAAGATATTTTGGCCTTTTTTAAACAAATTGTAATAACTTCCGTTTTTTATTCAGAAAACTTATTTCAGCCATTAAACTCCCCATGTTATTATTAGTCAAACACAATAAAGGTTATTTAAACATATAGTATTATTTAGATGAATAAAAATGTTCGTTTCCTGGTTAATTTTTCCCTTCTTGTTTTACTGATCGGAATCATTGCTTATCCAAAGGTGCGTCCTTTGTTTTCGGGGAGTTCATCAGATGAACCCGGTTTTCAGCCCAGGCAGAGGCAACCCCTTAGTGTCAGCGGCTATATTATTTCTCCCGTTCCCGTAAAAGAGGAGGTAAGAGCAACCGGTAGCCTGCTTCCTGATGAAGAAGTAGACCTTGCTTTTGAAACCAGTGGAAAGGTGGTGGGAATTTTCTTCGAAGAAGGAAAGCATGTGAAAGAAGGAGAACTTCTTGCAAAAATGAATGACCGGCATTTGCAGGCCCAGTTGCAAAAGCTGCAGGCCCAGCGCAGGCTGCTGGTTGAAAGGGAATTTCGCCAACGCAGTTTGCTTGAACGGGATGCCATCAGCCAGGAAGCTTATGACCAGGCAGTAACTGAGCTGGAAACCCTGGATGCAGATATTGAATTACTTAAAGCCCGTATTGCTGAAACCGAAGTGCGGGCCCCCTTTGATGGAATTGTTGGGCTGCGTTACCTTAGCGAAGGAAGTTATGCTTCTCCTAGTTCCCGGTTGGCCAGGCTGATCAAAATTGATCCCTTAAAACTGGAGTTTTCCGTTCCCGAACGATATGCCGGAGAGATCAATCCAGGATTCCCCGTATCTTTCCGGGTGGATGGATTTCTTAACCCCCTGGAGGCCGAAGTTTATGCCGTTGATCCCGTAGTAGATGACCGTACACGCACCATTCGTGTTCGCGCCCTTTATGATAATGTGGGTGAGCGGCTCAATCCTGGTCGGTTTGCCTCTATTGCGCTGGAGCTTTCCCAAACTCCCGATGCCATTGCCATCCCCTCCGAAGCCCTGATCCCCGAAATGGAAGGAGACAGGGTGTTTGTTTACCGGTCGGGGCAGGCTCATCCGATCTATGTTCAAACCGGCATACGCACAGAAGACCGCGTGCAGATACTGGATGGGTTGTCATTTGGTGATACCCTGCTAACCACCGGCGTACTTCAATTGCGGCAGGGATTGCCCGTGATTCTGGATAATTTTTAAGAAAAAAACAATGAGTCTCTCCTCTTTAAGTATACAACGCCCGGTACTGGCATCCGTTTTTACGATTGTAATCCTTTTGTTTGGATTTATCGGGATGACATACCTTGGTGTTCGGGAGTTTCCGAGTGTGGATCCGCCTATCATCTCTGTAAGGACTTCCTATCCCGGGGCAAATTCGGATGTTGTGGAAACACAGATCACCGAGCCCCTGGAACAGGCAATCAATGCGGTTCCGGGTATCCGCACCCTTACCAGCTCCAGCCGGCAGGGCCGCAGCAACATTACCGTAGAGTTTGAACTGAGCGTGGATATGGAAACCGCCGCCAATGATGTGCGCGACAAGGTAGCCCAGGCCCAGCGCATGCTTCCAAGAGATGTGGATCCTCCCATTGTTTCCAAAGCCGATGCCGATGCCAGCCCCATCATGTTTGTTACCGTGGAAAGCGAGACCCGCTCCCTGCTTGAATTGTCTGAAATAGCCGAACTCACCCTCAGGGAACAGCTGCAAACCATTGACGGGGTGAGTGGTATCCATATATGGGGGCAAAAGCGATATGCCATGCGCCTTTGGCTTGATCCTGCCAAACTTGCAGGTTACGGCCTTACCCCTTTGGATGTGAGAAATGCCCTTCAGCGCGAAAACGTGGAGTTACCCTCCGGGCGGATCGAAGGCAATACCGTGGAACTGACCATTCGTACCCTTGGCCTGATGTCCACCCCCGATGAGTTTAACAACATGATCATCAGTGAACAGGGAGGCAGAACGGTGCGCTTCAGGGATATTGGAAGGGCCGAGCTAGGCCCTGAAGACCTGCGCGGGATCGTCAGGCGCGATGGGGTCCCACTGGTTGGCAATGCCATTGTTCCCCAGCCTGGCTCAAATCATATCGACATTGCGGATGAGGTTTACCGCAGGCTGGAAATGATTAAAAGAGACCTGCCGGATGATGTAACCCTCAATATCGGTTTTGACAACACGGATTTTATCCGGTCTTCCATAAGGGAGGTGCGCAATACCATTTTTATTGCCTTTACCCTGGTGGTAATCATCATCTTTTTGTTCCTTCGCGACTGGCGCACTACCATTATTCCCGTGCTGGTCATCCCGGTGTCATTGATCGGCTCCTTTTTCATTATGTATATTGCCGGATTTACCATCAATGTGCTTACCCTGCTTGCGATTGTGCTTGCCATTGGCCTGGTGGTGGATGATGCCATTGTAATGATGGAAAACATTTATGTAAAGATCGAAAAGGGCATGACCCCGGTTGAAGCCGGGCTGGCCGGATCAAAAGAGATCTTTTTTGCCATTATTGCCACTACCATTACCCTGGTGGCGGTGTTTTTCCCGATTGTATTCCTGGAAGGAATGACCGGC
This sequence comes from Bacteroidales bacterium, assembly GCA_007129255.1. GTDB lineage: Bacteria > Bacteroidota > Bacteroidia > Bacteroidales > UBA7960 > PUML01. The sequence continues at coordinate 2,014 of SKVW01000016.1, read as the reverse complement.
CGGCTTTTCAGGGAGTTCTCCATTGTAATCGCCGGGGCTGTGCTCATATCCTCCTTTGTAGCTCTTAGCTTTACGCCGATGGTCTCTACCAAAATATTGAAGCAGCGCACAAAAAAAGGCAGGTTCTATGAGCAAACCGAAGGGTTTTTCCAGGGGCTTAACTTAGCCTATAAAAATGCCCTGGATCGCTTTCTGGCCAGACGCTGGCTTGCCTTTGTGGTCTTGTTTGCTTCCACCGGTCTGGTGGTGTTGCTTTATAACAATATTCCCGGGGAAATGGCACCCATGGAAGACCGCTCGATGCTCACCATCAATGCCCGGGCCCCGGAAGGGACCACCTACGAATTTATGCGGGATTACATTGACGACATTGCAGAAATGGCTGATGAGATGGTGCCGGAAAAAGAAGCCATTTCTTCCATGGTTTTCGGTGGGTGGTCCAATGTGCGGATAACCCTCAAAAACCCATCTGAAAGAGAGGCTTCACAGCAGGAGATCGCCGACCGTCTTTCTGTTGCTTTGCGCGATAAAACCAGGGCGGTAGCTTTTGTCAACCAGCAGTCTACATTTGGTGGGCGGAGGTCGGGAAGGCCTGTGCAATACGTTTTACAGGCACAGAGCATTGACCGGCTCAGGGAGGTTATCCCTTTATTTATGGAGAAAGCCAACGATAATCCCATTTTGCAGATGCCGGATGTAAACCTCAGGTTTACCCTTCCGGAAATGCAGATCCATATCGACCGCGACAAAGCCAATGCCCTGGGTGTTTCCACTCAGAATATCGGGCAAACCCTTCAGCTGGCACTGAGCGGGCAACGCTTCGGGTACTTTTTTATGCATGGAAAGCAATACCAGGTATTGGGCGAGCTGAGCCGGGAAGACCGCAACACCCCCCTTGACCTCAAATCCCTGTTTGTACGAAGCAACAACGGCGATATGGTACAGCTGGATAACCTGGTAACTTTGCGTGAGCATACAGCTCCCCCGCAACTTTACAGGTATAACCGTTTTGTGGCGGCAACCATTTCGGCGAACCTGGCCCCGGGAGCAGCTATTAGTGAAGGAATAGAAGAAATGGATAAAATAGCAGATGAGGTTTTGGATGAAACTTTCCGCACCGCACTGGCCGGTGATTCCAAAGATTACCAGGAAAGCTCCTCCAGCCTGGTTTTTGCCTTTGTGCTGGCCATTGTACTGATTTTCCTGGTGTTATCGGCACAGTTCGAAAGTTTTAAGGATCCGTTTATCGTGATGATGACCGTTCCCCTAGCCATTACGGGAGCACTGGTGTTTTTATGGTATTTTGGCATTACCATGAACATATTCAGCCAGATCGGGATTATCATGCTCATCGGGCTGGTTTCCAAAAACGGTATTTTGATGGTTGAGTTTGCCAATCAGCGCAAACAGGCCGGCATGCAAAAGCTTGAAGCCATTAAATATGCAGCCGCTGCCCGCTTTCGCCCCATCCTCATGACCAGCTTGTCCACCATTTTAGGGGTTATGCCACTCACCCTTGGTTTTGGTGAAGGGGCACAAAGCCGGATTTCAATGGGTGTGGCCGTGATCGGTGGTCTGGTGCTTTCCACCTTCCTGACCCTGTTTGTAGTTCCGGCAGTCTATTCTTACATTTCCTCCGATTCAAAGAATATTAAAAATGATCATGAAACGCCTGCTGCTTAGTGTTTTAATGAGTTGTTCCTTTTTGGGACTGACGGCCCAGCAAAAGCTCAGCCTGGAAGAAGTCCTTGCCATTGGGCTGGAAAATAACTACGCAATAAAAATTGCCCGTAACAACCAGGTGATTTCAGAAAATAACTTCAGTCTTGGAAATGCCGGGTTTTTGCCGTACGTCGATCTGAGAGGTCAGCATTCCGGAACCCGCAACAATACTGATCGTACCGATTTTGAAGGAAATGAGGTTTCTTTGCGTAATATTCACAACACGGTTACCAATGCCAGCCTGAACCTTGGATGGACCCTGTTTGACGGCTTCAGGGTTCAAACCACCTAT
>SKVW01000069.1 GCA_007129255.1 Bacteroidales bacterium | reverse complement strand
ACCATTTCTCCTGTCGTTTTGTCCACCACTTCTTCAAAAGTCCAGATCCTTGAAAGTTCGGTAAAAGCCTGCTGCCCTTTTGCTTCATGGCTGGCACTGAACAAAAAAACCGGCAAAAATACCAGCCATAACAATCCGGAAAATTTTTTTTCTAGGTTCATAAGATTTTAAGCTTAGGATGATGTTCTGCAGTTGCGTTTCAAAAAAAATTCCTGAACTGACAGAACCTGAAAAAATCAAAAAAGACCAGTCCCTAAGGAGGGGAATGGGATTTATCAGGTAAGCCAATCTCCCTCACAAGGCAGGTTGCAAACCTATTAAATTTTTTCAAAGACAGGAAAAATAAATGGAATAATTTTGGAAAAAGCCGGATTACCTATTTCTTTTTTTTGCGGGATTTTCTTTTGTTTATCTCATCCCTTATGCTGGAAGCTTTTTCATAGGCTTCCTGGTCAATGGCAGCCATCAGCATCTTTTCAAGTTCTTTAACGGATAGCTTAGAAAATTCTCCTTCCTCAACTTCTTTTTCTTCAAAGGTTTCTTCAGGTTCAACGGCTTTGTCTTCGTCCTGAAGAACAATACCGGCAGCACTCAGAATATTTTCATAGGTGTAAATGGGGCATTTAAACCTCACGGCGATGGCTACGGCATCGGAGGTTCTTGAGTCAATCTCCACTTCTTTAATCCCGTCAAAGCAAATCAACTTGGCAAAGAAAATACCTTCACTGAATTTGTAAATGATTACCTCGGTAATGGAGATATTAAAGGTAGTGGCAAAATTTTTTAATAGATCATGAGTGAGTGGACGGCTTGGTTTCATTTTTTCCAGCTCAATGGCAATGGCCTGGGCTTCAAAGCTCCCGATAATGATGGGAAGTCTTCTTTTTTCTCCGGATTCGCCTAAAATAAGGGCATAAGCACCTGACTGGGATTGACTGTAGGATATACCTAAAATTTCAAGTTTAATTTTCTCCATGGGCTCCTAACCTTCAAAAATGAAAAATTGTCCGAAATGTTTAAAATTAACCCGTATGGTTAAATACAAAAATACTGATTTTTATTACAAATGCATATTTCTGTAAGGGATTTTACCCGTTTATAAAGGGTTTTGACTTTGCCTTAGGTTCAATGATCTCCCCAACCTTAAAAGGGGTTCCTCAGAAAGAAAATGGCATTTATTAAAAAAGGGTTTCATAAAGGTTTTGTTCGGTTTGTTTAATTGAGGACAAAAATTATTTTCTGTTCAGAGATACCAAATGGGGATTTCATGTTTTGAATAAATTATCCCGGGTGTTTGTAATTCAGGTAGTTGTGTATTTTTTGTTGTGTTTAATCCAATTATAATTTTCCCTTATTGAAACTTTTTTTCATTTTGTTCAGAATTAAGAACTAATGGAAGAATTATAAATGAAATTAATTTTTATTTTTGTCGCACTACTTATGCAAGGAAATCTTTATTTGTCTAATCAAAACAATTCAAGGAGGGAATTATGCCTGTTATTTTTTGGTTGGTGCCGGTAAGTTCAGTATTGGCACTCGGGTTTGCTTATTATTTTTTTAAGCAAATGATGGCCTGTGATGAAGGAACCGATATGATGAAAAAAATTGCTGAGCACGTGCGCCGGGGAGCGAGTGCATACCTGCGACAGCAATACAAGATCGTTATATTGGTATTTTTGGCAATCACGGTAATTTTTTCAATACTGGCTTATGGTTTGGGAGTCCAGAACCCCTGGGTGCCTTTTGCCTTTATAACCGGCGGTCTGTTTTCTGGATTAGCCGGTTTTTTTGGCATGAAAGCGGCCACTTTTGCCTCGGGAAGGGTTGCCAATGCCTGTCGAACCTCCCTTGACGCAGGACTGCGGCTGGCTTTCCGTAGTGGGGCTGTTATGGGATTGGTAGTGGTTGGCCTGGTTTTGCTGGATATCTCGGGATGGTTTATCATCCTCAACTATTTTATCCCTGAAACCGGTGATGGTTATAAACTCATGACCATTACAGCCGTTATGCTAACCTTTGGGATGGGGGCTTCTACCCAGGCTTTGTTTGCCCGTGTTGGCGGAGGGATCTATACCAAAGCTGCGGATGTGGGTGCCGATTTGGTTGGAAAAATTGAAGCAGGCATTCCTGAAGATGACCCCCGAAATCCGGCAACCATTGCCGACAATGTTGGAGATAATGTAGGCGATGTGGCTGGTATGGGTGCCGACCTTTTTGAATCTTTTGCGGCCTCTATCCTTGCCACTGCTTTGCTTGGTTCGGCCGCCTTTATGAATTACGGGCTGGAGGTGCAGACCAGCGCAGTGGTGGCTCCAATGATCATTGCTGCTATGGGTACTCTCCTTTCCATTGCGGGTGTTTTTATGGTGCGTACAAAGGAAGGGGCTACTCAAAAACAATTGCTTCATTCCCTCGGTTTTGGGGTGAACTTTAGCGCCGTATTGATTGTGCTGGCCTCTTTTGGCATACTTTATTTTCTTGGCCTTCCCAACTATCTTGGGATATGGGGAGCTATTGTTGTTGGGTTGTTGTCCGGGATTGGTATTGGTCAAAGCACCGAGTATTTCACCGCCTCAGCTTATCGTCCTACTCAAAAAATTGCCATGTCCAGTGAAACAGGTCCTGCTACAGTGATCATCAGCGGTATCGGCACCGGGTTGATTTCTGCCGCCGTACCACTGGGCATCATTGTGGTGGCCATTACCCTGGCTTACTCCTTTGCCACCGGCTTTTCCTTTGATGTGGCAAGCCTTAATTACGGCCTTTATGGGGTGGGGGTTGCTGCTGTAGGGATGCTTTCCACCCTTGGAATCACCCTGGCCACTGATGCATACGGGCCAATAGCCGATAATGCCGGAGGAAATGCCGAAATGAGCGGGTTGGGACCTGAAGTACGAAAACGAACCGATGCCCTGGATGCCCTGGGAAATACCACTGCCGCAACTGGAAAAGGCTTCGCCATTGGAAGTGCAGCCCTTACCGCACTGGCTTTGCTGGCCTCCTATTTTGAAGAGGTCAGGATCATGTTTGTTAAGTTTCTCGACAGACCCAATGAACTCATAAACGGAGTCCCGGCTATTGAAGCACAGTTTATTGACTTTGTTCATCATTATGAAATTCACCTGATGAACCCTATTGTTATCGTGGGGATTTTTCTGGGGGTGATGTCGGTTTTCCTTTTCAGCGGCATGACCATGAACGCCGTTGGGCGGGCTGCACAAAAAATGGTTTCGGAAGTTCGCAGGCAGTTTAAATCCATTCCCGGCATCATGGAAGGCAAAGCCGAACCCGATTATGCCCGCTGTGTTGCCATCTCCACCAAGGGTGCTCAAAAAGAAATGATGTTCCCTTCCCTGATTGCCTTATTCATACCCGTGTTGGTTGGTATTGTATTTGGTGTAGCGGGGATTGCCGGCTTGTTGCTAGGAACAATCTCTTCGGGTTTTGCCCTGGCTATTTTTATGGCCAATGCCGGAGGAGCATGGGATAATGCAAAAAAATATATTGAAGAAGGACATTGTGGCGGAAAAGGCTCTGAAGGTCATAAAGCCGCCGTTATCGGCGATACCGTTGGTGATCCGTTTAAAGATACCTCCGGGCCCAGCCTCAATATCCTGATCAAACTGATGGTAATGGCCTCAGTGGTTACCGTTGGGGTCGCTGTTTCTTACCATATACTCTAAATGAAATAATTTCTAAGCATAACGAAGTCAAAACTACCTTTGCATTTTTGACTTCGTTTTTTTTGGAACCCTTTTTGCATTGTTATGATAATAAAACCCGTAAAAATTTTTAAACGAATGTTTATGGATTTTTAAGAAATAAAAGAATTTTTAGGTACTTTTGTGCCTTATAAAAAAATTATGAGCTTACCAAACAAATTTACATTCCGCAGTTTACTTGAAAACAGTAACCGACTTTACCAAGACCTCCCTGCTCTTTCATATGTTGATGAAAAAGCCCTTACATATGGTGAAGTTAACAAGCTGGCCACAAATTTATCGGATTCGCTTGCAGCCAAAGGAATAAAAAAGGGAGACCGGGTTGCCATACTCAGCCAGAACATGCCTAACTGGGGTGTTGCCTACCTGGCCATTACCAGGATGGGTGCCGTTGTGGTACCTATTCTTGTGGACTTTAGCAATCCTGAAATAGAAAAGATTCTTGGCCATAGTGAAGCCAAAGTCATTTTGGTATCTGAAAAAATGGTGGATAAGCTACATCAACCTCTTCCCCAAACCCTGAAATCTGCTTTTCTGATTGATGATCTGGGTGAAATCAGTGTTTCCGATCTGGAAATAAGAGGTAAGGCGGTAAAATGCAACGGAAAAATAAATAACCTGCCACCCAAATCTTATGAACCGGAGGAAAACGATCTGGCAGCCATCCTCTATACCTCGGGTACCACCGGTAGCCCCAAAGGAGTGATGCTTAGCCATGGCAATATTATTTCCAGTGCGGTAAATACCCTGGGTATTCAGGACGTAAATACCAAGGATCGATTATTGTCGGTTTTGCCTTTGCCTCACACTTACGAATGTACCATTGGGTTTGTCATACCCTTTATGCGGGGAGCAACGGTTTATTATCTGGATAAACTGCCTACTCCAACGGTTCTCTTGCCAGCCATGGAAAAGGTTAAGCCCACCATGATGCTTACCGTACCCCTGATCATCGAAAAGGTTTATCAAAACAAGGTATTACCCAAACTTACCGGAAGTGCATTTATGCGCTCCATGATGAAGGTGAAGACCCTGCGTAAGTTTTTACATAAAATGGCCGGTAAAAAAATCTATAAAGCTTTTGGTGGGCATTTGCATTTCTTTGGAATAGGAGGGGCCAAATTGGGCGCTCCGGCCGAATTGTTCCTGCGGGATGCAGGCTTCCCCTATGCCATTGGATATGGTTTAACGGAAACCTCTCCCTTGCTTGCAGGTTGTAACCCAAAACTTACCCGTTACCGCTCCACCGGCTTCTGCCTTCCCAACCAGCAGCTTAAGATTAATAACCCTGATCCTAAAACCGGAGAAGGAGAGATCCTGGCCAAAGGACCCAACGTGATGATGGGTTACTACAAGGATGAAGAACAGACACAGCAGGTTTTTACTCCTGATGGGTGGTTTAAAACCGGCGACCTGGGAGTGATGGATAACGATGGCTACTTATATATCCGCGGACGCTTAAAAAATATGATCTTAAGCCCAAGTGGAGAGAATATCTATCCTGAAGATATTGAAGCGGTATTAAACTCCCAGCAATATGTCCAGGAATCCCTGGTCTATGAGATGAAGGGCAAGTTAATCGCTAAGGTGCATCTTAATTATGAAGAGCTTGAGAAAAAATACCAGCACCTGAAGGCCACAGCCAGGAATTTCCAGGAGGAGTTACAGCAAAAAGCAAGAGAAAGATTGCATGAGATAAGGGAAAAAGCCAATGCCAATCTTAGCAGGTTTTCCCGTTTGAATACTGTAGAAGAACAAACTGTTCCTTTCGAGAAAACTCCTACCAAAAAGATCAAGCGCTTCCTTTATTTCAAGTCCATGGAAGAAAATTGATCCTGAAATTTAAAAACAAAAAAAAGAGGCCGCCCAAAAAGCAGCCTCTTTTTTTGTTGAATCCCTTATAAAGGTTATTGCTGATCGTAGCTTTCGATGGGCTCGCAGGTACATACCAGGTTACGGTCACCATAGGCATCATCAATCCGGGAAACTGGAGTAAAGTATTTGGCCTCCTCCAGCCAGGGAAGCGGAAATGCTGCTTTTTCCCGGCTGTAGGGCTTTTCCCACTTGCCTTTTATGACCATGCTTGCCGTATGGGGCGCATTTTTGATCACATTGTTATCTTTGTCTGCCTGGCCGTCTTCAATTTCCTGGATCTCTTTCCTGATCGCAAGCATGGCATCAATGAAGCGATCCAGTTCTACTAAAGGTTCACTTTCTGTGGGCTCCACCATCAGGGTTCCGGGAACCGGGAAAGCCACGGTTGGAGCATGAAAGCCATAATCCATCAGGCGTTTGGCAATATCAATGGCGTCTATCCCTACGTTGCGCTTAAAGGGGTTGCAATCCAGGATCATCTCGTGGGCGGCCCAACCTTTCTTACCGGTATAAAGCACCTTATAATCTTTTTCCAACGAAGCTTTAATATAATTGGTGCTCAATATGGCAATACGGGTTGCTTCCTTTAATCCGTGGGCCCCAAGCATTTTAATATACCCATAAGTTATGGGCAGGATGAATGCACTTCCGAAAGGTGCTGCCGAAACAGCAGGTATCCCCTTTTCTCCACCTGTTTTGTGGAGGGGGTGGGAGGGAAGGAAGGGCAGCAGATGCTCTGCAACGCCAATGGGCCCAACCCCGGGTCCGCCTCCACCATGAGGGATGGCGAAAGTTTTATGTAAATTCAGATGGCAGACATCCGCCCCGCAAATGGCCGGATTGGTATATCCTACCTGGGCATTCATGTTAGCACCATCCATATAAACCTGCCCTCCGTGGTCATGTACGATTTTGTTTACTTCCAGGATGTCTTCCTCAAATACCCCATGGGTAGAAGGATAGGTTACCATGATGGCGGCAAGGTTGTCCTTGTGTTCTTCGGCTTTTTTGCGAAGATCTTCCACATCAATATTTCCGTGTTCATCACATTTTACCACCACTACCTTTGTGCCTGCCATAACGGCACTGGCAGGATTGGTACCGTGGGCCGATGAGGGGATCAGGGTTATGTTGCGGTGGCCTTCTCCAAGACTTTCATGATAGGCCCTTATGGTCATCAGACCGGTATATTCTCCGGAAGCCCCGGAATTGGGCATAAAGGAAATTCCTGCAAAACCGGTGATCTCACAAAGATCCTGCTCCAGCTGCCGGATCAGTTCAAGGTAGCCGGTTGCCTGGTCTTCAGGGACAAAAGGATGAATGTTGCCAAATTCCGGCCAGCTAAGGGCAAACAATTCCGAAGCCGCATTCAGCTTCATGGTGCAGGATCCAAGGGGAATCATGGTACGGTTCAAGGCAAGATCCCTGTTTTCCAGCTTTTTTAAATACCGCATCATTTCGGTTTCCGAATGATAGGAATTAAAGCAGGAGTGGGTAAGGTATTCGCTCTTGCGGTGAAGATTTTCAGGGAAGGTAGTGATTTTCTCACATTCCTTTGGATCGCATACAAACTTTTTAAAGGTTGCACCTGCTGCCGTGGCAAAAATTTCCAATATGGTATTGATATCTTCCAGTGAAGTGGTTTCATCAATACTGATCCCCACATGCTTGTCACCAATCTGGCGGAAATTCATTTTCTTTTCACGGGCCAACTGGTGGATGCTGTTGGCAAAAACATTATCCGGCAATGCGATGTGCAGGGTGTCAAAATAATGTTTATTTAGTTGCTTGTATCCGTATTGTTCAACTTCCTGTGCCAGCACCCCGGTAAGTATGTTGATGTGGCGTGCAATCTTTTTCAGTCCTTTGGGGCCGTGGTAAACGGCATACATAGCTGCCATGGAGGCAAGCAGGGCCTGGGCAGTACAAATATTGGAAGTAGCTCTTTCCCTTTTGATGTGTTGCTCACGGGTTTGCAGGGCCATGCGCAAAGCATGGTTTCCCTGGTTGTCAACCGATACCCCGATGATGCGGCCGGGAACCTGCCGCTTAAACTCATCTTTGGTGGCAAAAAATGCGGCATGCGGTCCGCCATATCCCATGGGTACGCCAAAACGCTGGGAAGAACCCACCACCACATCGGCTCCCCATTCTCCCGGAGGGGTCAGCAGGGTAAGGCTGAGCAGGTCGGTGGCTACGGCAATTTTAACATCCAATTCTTTGGCTTTGGAAACAAAGCCGGAAAAATCCTTAACCTCACCCTTGTCATCAGGGTATTGGATCAATGCACCAAAAAAGCCGTCATCCAGTTTGGCGGTTTCCGGATCTCCAAATACCAGTTCAATCTCAAGAGGGGCAGCACGGTTTTTCAGCACATCGATGGTTTGGGGGAAGCATTTTCCGGAAACGAAAAATTTTGCGACCCCTTTTTTCACTGCGTCACGTTTGCGTGCGTTAAACAGCATGATCATGGCTTCAGCAGCTGAGGTAGCTTCGTCAAGCAGGGATGCATTGGCGATCTCCAGCCCGGTCAGGTCGGAAACCACTGTCTGGAAATTCAGCAAAGCTTCCAGCCTTCCCTGCGAAATTTCAGCCTGGTAAGGGGTATATGCAGTATACCAGCCCGGGTTCTCCAGAATGTTGCGCTGAATCACTCCCGGCAAAATGGTGTTGTAATAACCCATGCCGATATACGATTTGAATACTTTATTTTTTAAAGCAAGTTTCTTCAGATGATCGATATATTCGTATTCATTGAGTCCTTCTGGTAAATCCAGTTCTTTTTTTAGACGGATGGTTTCCGGAATGGTCTGGTCAATCAATTCATCGGTTGATTTTAAACCGATCTTTTCCAGCATTTTGCCTTCGTCCTCTTTGCGAATACCATTGTGTCGAAAAATGAAATTGTTTGTTATCATATTGTCAGGATGTTTATGGATGTTGTTTTTAGATTTACTTTCCTGCTCAAGCAAAAATCTTATAAAAAAGATCCCTTTAACCCCTGCTTAGGGCAGGCAAAATTAATAAATTAAAGCCGTTAGTCTTATTACATAAATGCGTGAAACAGGGTATTTGTTTGAAAGCCAAAAATATTTTACCACAGTCAATCCGTTCTTCAAATATGAAAAAACCTGCCGTAAAAGGGGCAGGTTTTTTTATATTATTTGTTTTCCTGGGCAAATTTACGGCCGGACCGCAAGGCTTTCAGGTTGATATCGACCAGCTCTTCTCCTTTTTTCCCGAAAATAAATCGGATGGCATTTTCCAGTTTTTCAAAATCCATATCCAGGAATGGAGAAGCCGCACCAAGGATGACCATGTTGGCTGACTTTTTACTCCCTGCTTCGTCTGCCAGGGCTTCGGCATCCAATGCTACATACCTGGGCTGCGATTCAATTTCCTGCATAACTTTTTCCTGGTCGGGATAGTTTGGAATATTGATAAATGGTTTGGTATTGGTGATCAGCCATCCTTCCTTACCTAGATAGGGCAGGTAGCGAAGCGATTCCATGGGCTCCACCGAAATGATCATGTCGGCCTTTCCCCGGGGTATAAGGTCAGAAGCAATTTCGTTGGAAGAAAGCCGAAGGTGTGATTGCACATCTCCTCCGCGCTGGCTCATGCCATGTACCTCGGCCTGCTTCAGATAAAGCCCCAGCTCAACCGCCGCATAACCAATGGTGGCTGCAATGGATAAAATACCTTGTCCTCCTACACCTGCAAGAATTATATCTTTTTTCATTATGGTTTAAATTTAAATTATTCCCAGAAATTTATGCGTTCTTATTTGCCGCTTTGGCCTTTTCTTTCTCCTTGAATTTTTGCCGCATCCTTTTGTTGAGGGTTTGTATGCACTCCCGGCGGGGAATGATAACCGATACCCCGTCATATTCAAGCTCTTCCTTCATGATGCGGGTGTTTTCCTCATGATGCTTCCGCAATGGTTTCAGCACCCTGATATGTTCTTCTTCAACCCCGATGCCACGGCAGATGTCTTCGATCTTCCCGTAGGCAGAAGAAGGCTGACCGCCGGTCATACCCGTAGTGGAATTGTCAAGGATAAATACCGTGATGTTTGTTTTTTCATTCACAGCATCCAGCAGGCCGGTAATCCCGGAATGGGTAAACGTACTGTCGCCGATTACCGCTACCGAAGGTTTCATTCCGGCATCGGCTGCACCTTTTGCCATGGTAATGGAAGCACCCATATCCACACAGGTGTTAATGGATTCATAGGGTGGCAGGGCACTGAGGGTATAGCATCCGATATCGGAAAAAACCCTTCCCTGTCCATAAGATTCAAGGGCTTCATTAAGGCCAAGGAAACTGTCGATGTGAGAGCATCCTTTACAAAGGGATGGAGGTCGGGAAGCTACAAGGGAAGGAATCTCCGCCAGTTTCTCCTGCGGGAAACCCAAAGCCTTGCCAACAATGTTGGGATTTAATTCCCCGGCTCTTGGGATGGCCCCGTCCAGACGTCCTGTAACAGGTTTGCCGTGATCCATGAACCCTTTTATCATTTCTTCCACTATGGGATAGCCTTCCTCCAGCACCAAAATCTTTTCACATTCTTCGTATAATTTGTCAATATGCTTATGGGGAAGCGGGTACTGGCAAATTTTTACTACCGGATGGGGTACTTTCCTGTCGGGGTAATTCTCCATCAGGTAATTGTATGCCAATCCGCAGGCAACAATCCCCAGGGTTTTATCTTCACCGGGAGTATAGGTGTTGTATTCCGATTCTTCCGACTCCTTTTGAAACAAAGGTTGATTGTTTAGCAATCCCTGGTATTGTTTTCGGGCAATGGCCGGTAGCAGGACAAATTGTCTGAGGTTTTCCGGAAGTTTAAACTGGTTTTGCTTCCTGCTTTGTTTGCGGGCAACCCCGGAACGTGAATGTGCCAGGCGGGTGGTGATCCTCAACATGACCGGGATCTTGTACTTTTCGGATAGCTCAAAACCCAGGTGTACCATGTCGTAGGCTTCCTGCTGGTTTGAAGGTTCGAGTACCGGGATCATTGCAAACTTTCCGTAATAGCGGGAATCCTGCTCATTTTGTGAGGAGTGCATGGAAGGATCGTCTGCCACAACAAATAAAATTCCTCCGTTGGCCCCGGTAATGGAAGCGTTGAGAAAAACATCGGCGGCAACATTCAGGCCCACGTGCTTCATACAGGTCATGGTGCGCTTGCCGGCATAAGACATCCCTAAAGCAGCCTCCGCAGCGGTCTTTTCGTTGGCACACCAACTGGCCACAACGCCTTTTTCTTTGGCTTCTTTCGAAACTCTTACATATTCGGTAATTTCAGTGGAAGGGGTGCCAGGATAGGCATATATTCCCGACATCCCTGCATCTATTCCTGCCTGGGCAATGGCTTCATCGCCCAATAACAATGATTTTTGCATGTTATATTATAATTTAATATGATGAACTTTGGTTTTTTTGCAATCCCTACAAAACTATAAAATTTCTGCATCTTCAAGCCACAGATTGATTGTAAAAGCAAGCAAATTCCAACAATTTTTAACCCTTAGGTGTTTTATGTTTTAAATTTTATAACCTATCTTTACTTTTCAGGGTAAAATTTTAAACCTGTTGTAAAGGTTTTTCTTAGTTAAAAATCCTCATTATGGAGGGTTACAAAAAAAAACTGCATTTTTCTCAGGCATATGAATTTTTTGGCACATCTTTATTTGTCCGGCGAAGATAAGGATCTGATGGTTGGGAACTTTATTGCCGACATGGTGAAGGGGCGGCAGATCGATGGTTTTCATGCGGGAATCGTTAAAGGCATTTACCTTCACCGGAAAATTGATTCTTTTACCGATTCCCACCCGATTGTAGAGAACAGTAAAATGCGCCTACGCAATAAGTACCGGCTTTATTCCGGGGTGGTGGTGGATATGTTTTACGACCATTTCCTGGCCAAAAACTGGCAGGACTATTCCAATCATTCCCTGCATCATTTCGTGAGGGATGCATACAATGTTTTGCTGAAAAATTATTTTCTTTTGCCTTTGAGGGCCAGAAACCTGCTTCCCTATATGGTGTCCTCCAATTGGTTGGTGAGTTATGCCCGCCTGGACAGCATGCAAAAATATTTCGAAGGCATGGCAAGACGCACTCCTTTTAATTCCGGGATGGAAAATGCTGTAAGTGACCTGGAACGGTATTATGAAGAATTTGGCAATGAATTCAGGATCTTTTTTCCGGAACTGGTTGGGTTTGTTGAGAAACAGGGAATCTCCCATGCACATCACCAAAATGGGAGCAGGTTTCAGTAATGCAGACTGGCAACCAGATAGCCATTCACATAATCCTCAATGCCATCTTCCAGGGAAAAAAACGGAACCGTGTAGCCAATTGAACGCAATTTAGAAATATCTGCCCTGGTATAATACTGATAATTTTCCCGGATGTCTTCCGGGGTATCAATAAAGGTGATCTTTGGCTTTAGCCTTAATGCAGAAAAAGTGGCTTTGGCCAGATCCAGGAAACTGCGTGTCTTCCCCGTGCCCACATTGTAAAGGCCTGGGTCTTTTTTATGCAGCATCAGAAAAAAACAGATATTGATCACGTCCTTCACGTAAATGAAATCCCTGAGTTGTTCACCGTCTTTGTAATCCGGATGATGGGACCGGAACAACTCCATTTTCCCGCTTTCTTTGATCCTTTTGTAAGTATGATATACCACCGAAGCCATCCGGACTTTGTGGTATTCATTGGGTCCGTAAACATTAAAGAATTTCAAACCGGCCCAGAAATAAGGAGCAGATGGCCGGCTCAGCACCCATTGGTCAAAATCGTTTTTGCTTTCTCCATAGGGATTCAGGGGTTTGAGCTTTTCAACCAAGTTATGATCGTCGCTATAGCCGTGCTCGCCGGCTCCATAAGTTGCTGCCGATGAAGCATAAACCAAAGGAATATCAAACTCGGTGCATATATTCCAAAGGCTTTTGGAATAGTCCAGGTTTAATTTGTTCAGAACCTCCCTGTTGGTTTCTGCAGTGTCGGTGCGGGCGCCCATGTGAAAAATGAAACTTACCCGGTAATGGTTTTCCCTGAGCCATTCAAACAACACACCCCTGTCAATTCTCTGACGATAGGTTTTGTTCTGAATGTTTAGGTTTTTGACGGCGTTGGAAAAATCGTCAACGATCACAATGTCTTTAAACCCTTTATTGTTCAGCTTATTAACCAGGCAACTTCCTATAAACCCCGCAGCTCCCGTAACAACGATCATGTTTTTTTCAATATTTTAGGTATCTTCTGCTGAAAAGTAAAAAAATAGATATTCCGGCCAGGAATCCTTTCTGCACTACTTTGATGGTTGCCGGATTTATTATTTTTTCAAAATTAAGGAAAAATTAAATAGGCCATTAATTTATGTTGAAGAGGCACAGGGTTGACAAAACCGACACCTGGGGGAGGTTTTTATTCGTTGATAATAGACAGAATGGTTTTATTCAGGTTTTCGATAGCCAATGGTATGTTCCAGTGATGATTTTCGCGATACTCCACATGGTTGCATATGGCCCGTATCTGCGCAAAAGGAAGGCCTTCATAAATGCAGGCGTAGAAAAATGCAGCTCCTTCCATACTTTCTGTAACCGGTTCGTATTGTCTTTTAATGGAACCAATGATTTCGCTGCTTTCGTTTATGGTATTTGCCGTAATCCCCTTAACCTTCTCCAGTTTCTGGATGACCCTGCTTTTTATTGGGTTGTTATTTTCCAATACTCCTTTTTTGAAAGGGATATTGTCTTCTTCAATCAATTTGAGGTCGATCATGGAAAGCATGTATTCTCCATTCTCTTCACCCATTTCAGGAAGCCGTTCCGTTACCACGTGCAATACTTTTCCTAAGGGGATCTGGCTGTTAAAGCTACCGGCAATACCAAGATTCAGGGCTGCATCATACTGGAAGCGACAAAAGGCCCTTCCCATCAGGAAAGCTGTTTGCACCATACCCACCCCGGTTACCAGGACATCAATATGAAGGTTCCGGTATGAATAACTGCTCAGGCTCGCATCGATTCTTTTTTCATTTTTGAGAAATTTAAAAAGGGGCTTGATTTCAAGACTGGTGGCCGACACGATCAATATTCTCATAACGGTTTCTTATTTTTTCAAAATTACGAACAAAACAGCATAAAAACGAACAGAGGCTGCCGGAAAAAACAGCAGCCTCTGTATGTAAAGGAGGGAAAAAGACTAAACGTCCTTGTTTGGCAATTCCAGTCCATAGCCTGAAGTTTTGTCTTCACGCTTCAGCAGGAAGGCAAATATCAGCCCCACAAAACCAAGCAGGGAGAAAACCAGCATGGCATTGGTGTAGTCAAGGGGTTTAATGATCTCGGCTTCGTGCCGTCTATGGTCTATGCCGAAATATTCAGGATTGGCATAAGCCAGTCTTCCGTATCCCATCAGGATCTCAAACCGGCCTTCTTCATCAAGGTAAAACCGAAGGGATTCTTCCCACACTTTTTGTTCATCCTGATCGAATAAAGTAATGGCTCCCCGGTGGGTATTGTCGAAGAGTGCCCTGAATTCCGGGCCAATTTCCGATTTAAAATACAGGTCTTCATCAAAATGAAAAGGACCGTCATATACGATGGCTTCCTGATCTCTCCTGATCCTTATCACTTCAGCCCGGTATTCGAGGGTGTCGTTGATCTGACCGAAATCCACATTGGAGATCACATCTCCACGGCCAAACTCAATGGTAAATTGCCCGTTCTGGTCGGTTTCCACCATATGTATCTCCCTCCAGATTACCGCCCCACTAATGGAATCCTTGAAAATAGAGGTGTTGATGTTTATGGCCATGTTTGCATTGGGTTCTTCATGCCGGTCGATATAAGTACCCGTGTATTGCATCTCTTGCTGCTGGATGTCTTTAAACTGGTCCATTCCAATTTCCGAGCGGTAGAATGGGTTTGAGCTGTCAAGAACCAAACCGATAAGGATGGGGAAAATCCATAACCCGATATTTTGCACAGAGAACATAAAGCCATAGGCTGTCCCAAGTTTGCTCTGCTTAACGATTTTGGTTACAGCCGGCCACATGGCTGCAGGGACAAGGGAAAAGGCAACTCCAAGCAGCACAATGGGGATGCGCGGCTCAATGTAGGTTTTGGCAAACACCAGGTGGGCAACGATCAAAAGGGCCGAACCCAGATACATCAGGGTAGCGCTTTTCCCTTTGTTGTCGGCCACCCATCCGAAGAGCGGTGTCAGCAAAATGGTTCCATACATCAGGTAGGAGGTCACATCTCCGGCCAGGGCCCGGGGCATGCCGAACTTATTCATCAGCAGGTCGGGTGCAAATTTCAGGAAGGGAAAAACCGCCGAATAAAAGGTGACACAAAGCAAGGTGATGTAGATGACCGAACGGTTGGTAACCAGATCCCTGAGGTCGCTCCATCGAAAATCGTCTTCCGGGTCTTTGATGTCAATGTCTGCCTGACGATCCAGCTTCACATCCAGTATCATGTAAAACATAAACGCCACCAAACCGACCCAAAGCAGTAGCACACCAAACCAAATGGCGGTGGTCCATTCAGGATATATCAGTCGGGGAGAAAGGGTAAAGGCAAGGGCTGCCCCCAAACGGCCTATGGCAAGATTTAGTCCCAGTGCCAGGGCGAGCTCTTTTCCCTTAAACCACTTGACAATAACTTTGGAAAGCACTACAATGCTGGTTTCAGCGCCCAATCCAAAAACGAAAAACCCAAGGCTCATCATTTTCAGGGCCGGTGAATAGCCTGTAAGAAAAGAATTCATGAAGTTATAACCAAATCCCCCGCTCAAAAAGGTATCTGACGCACCGTAGGCAGTAATGGTACCCCCAAGGCCCATGAGGAAAATAAAGGAAAAGCCCGTAACCCTGATGCCGATCCTGTCAAGAATAATGCCGCCTATAACAGCCATGGCCAGGAACACATTGGGAATAGAATAAGCGGAAATGAAAAATCCGTACTCTGTGGAGGAAAAACCAAGGTTCATCCTGATAAGGTCAGCCAGGGGCGCCAATGCATCATAAAAATAATAATTGGTGGCCATGGCAAAACTGGCCAGTATCAAAACGCCCCATCTCGCAGCTTTTGACTCATTAAGTTTTTTCTTGACGCTTTCTACCATAGTTTTAAATTTAATTGGGTTTTTTAGAACTTATTTGGATTCAATCATTTTTTTAACTTTTCCCGGATTACAGTTCTTTTTTTATGGACAACAAGAAATCACGCATTTTATCGAGTGTTTTTTTTATTTCAAATTCCCTGGCCACATCATCCGGATTTTTTTTGATCTTTTCCCTTGCCCCCGAAAGGGTATAACCCCTCTGTTTTACCAAATGATAAATCAGGTGAAAATTGTCCACATCTTTTGGGGTAAACAAACGATTGCCTTTTTTATTCTTATGCGGGCGAATAACATCAAATTCTTTTTCCCAGAAACGGATCAGGGAGGTGTTTACGTTAAACATCCCGGCTACCTCACCAATGGTGTAATAAATTTTTTCAGTACCGGGCTTGTTTTTTTTCATTGGGAAATAAGCCTTTGCTTTTTTTTAAGTTAACCATGAAAAACCTGATGGTAAACCCTTTTCCTGCTGTGCTTCTTACAAAAAAAATGGGTCATTGGTTTTTTCCGGGTTGGTAAAAATAAAAAAACCTTTTGATATGCATTCCATGCGGCTTTTGTTTTTTTAAAAAATGCCGGAAAACTTTTAATTTTGGGGTGCTTAACATTTCAATACAAACCAAAATTATCCGGCTTGCAGTTCAGGATTTATTGAATCCTGATCACCGCCCGCTCCAGAAATACCGGCCCATTTTTTTTTGAAATACATGATTTTAAGGTTTAATCTTATGAAAAACTTCTTATTTATTTTATTACTATTCCTGATCCTGTTTTTTCCGGGTTGCAGGCTTAATGTGCTGATGCCGCGGTATGAGCAAAGGGTTGCCATAAGAGATAGCATTGCCCGTGCCGATAGTATTGCCTTTGCCGACAGCATGGCATGGGTTTCCAGCATTGCCCGGACCGAAAGCATTGCTTCCCGCTATTTTCTTGAGAGTAAAAAAAACGCTGTTTTTACCGATAGTTTGGTCTTTAATAGCATCCAGACGCATTTGCAAGGCTTGTCTGCATTTGAAGAAAAAAGCTTTTCAGTAATAGGGGTTGGGGATATTATGCTAGGAACCAATTATCCCAACACTTCCTACCTTCCTGCCCATGACGGAAAACATCTGCTGGCCCCGGTCGCGGATGTGCTGAGAAATGCCACGGTTACTTTTGGTAATCTTGAGGGAGTGCTTTTGGATGAAGGAGGGGAAGTGAAAGATTGCAACAACCCGGATCTTTGTTTTGCCTTTCGCATGCCGGAGCATTATGCCCGGCATCTGAAAAATGCCGGATTTGACATGCTTAGCCTGGCCAACAACCATGTGGGGGATTTTGGAGAAGAAGGCCGGCTTTCTACTGTGCGCACACTTGATGAACTAGGCATTGCTCATGCAGGACTCCTTACTCACCCCTATTCAGTGATTGAGCGGGATGGGATCAGGTTCGGACTACTGGCTTTTTCTCCAAACAGGGGAACCCTGAGCATACATAACTACCTGCAGGCTCAAAGCCTTGTGCGCCAATTGAAACAAAATACCGACATTGTCATCGTATCCTTTCACGGAGGTGGAGAAGGAGAGGATGCGCATCGGGTAACCTGCGAAACGGAATTCTATTATGGAGAGAACCGGGGTAATGTGTGTGAGTTTTCAAGAGCAGTGATTGATGCCGGGGCAGATATTGTATTCGGGCACGGGCCTCATGTTACCCGGGCAGTGGATTTATACAAGGATCGGTTTATTGCCTATAGTCTGGGAAATTTTTGTACTTATGCACGATTCAGGCTTACCGGAGAGAGAGGGATTGCGCCAATCATAAAGGTTTTTGTGGATCATACCGGGAAGTTTATTCGTGCGGAAATTACCCCTATCCGGCAAACGGGCCGCGGTGGCCCTTTTATTGACCCAAACAACAGGGCTGTTCATTCCCTGCAAAGAGTTACTAAGGACGATTTTCCCGACAGTCCTTTAACCATTGGCAATGATGGCCTGATCGAAAGGAAATGAAAAAGGGCACCGACAGGATGCCCTTTGCAAAATATTTTTAACAATTAAGCGGTTATGAAAGCGATTGATTAACCCTGGAAGCAACCTCGATGATGTATTCGAATTCTTCCGGTGTCAGGTCGTTGTAAAAGTAGTTAACAGGATTTACCTTACGACCGTTGCGGACAACTTCGTAATGCAGGTGAGGGGCTGTAGATACTCCGGTGTTGCCTACCAGGCCGATAATTTCTCCGCGTTTGATTTCCTGTCCTCTCTTAACTTTGATTTTGTTCATATGGGCATAAACCGTTTCGTAGCCATACCCGTGATCAATTACCACCATCCTGCCGTATCCATGGCGGTTCATCTCGGCGATTTTAACCACTCCATTGCCGGTGGCATAAATCGGAGTCCCGGTTGGCGCTGTGAAATCAACCCCGGTATGCATTCGCATGGTCTTATAAATAGGATGAATGCGGTAGCCAAATCCCGAAACCAGCCTTTCGGTACCTTTTTCAAGAGGTACAATGGCCGGGATGGAAGCAAGCATGTCCGCCTTGTTTTTGGCCATTTCAAAAACTTCATCGTAAGACTTTGATTGGACGTACAGCTGTCGCGATATCCTGTCAATGCGCTTCAGGGTAGAGGAAATCAATTCGCTGTTTTGATACCCTTCCAATTGGGAATAACGGTCAACCCCACCATAGGCGGCTTCTCTGTATGTCTGGGGGATGGGATCAGCTTCCAGGATCACCCGGTAAATGTTGTCATCCCGCTCCCTCATGTCATCAATTACGCTGACAAGGATATCCAGGCGATCATTAATTTGCTGATATTTGGTCTGAAACTGACCAATTTCACGGTTAAGCATCCTTTCTTTGGGCGACTCAAAAAAAGTAAAGAAGATCAGAAGAACCAATACTGAAAAAACAATACCTGCCAATACAATTCGCAGAAAACCTTTGGCTTTATCCCAAAAGGTTTCTTTTACTTTTTCAACAGCAAGAGAGTGGGTGTTGAATTGGTATTTTATTTTCCCCATATTAAATGATCTGTTCTTTTCCTACTTTTTATTCGAGCAAAAAGAATGAAGAAATGCCCTGTTACCAGCATAACCCTGTAGGTGTTTACGGCATAACGGGTGCTTTGGTTGCAAAACTAAGGAAAAATAATTTAATTTTGCGGTTCAGTATTAAAAAAATTATTTAAATATTCAGTAAAAAACCGCTCATTTTCAATGAACTCTGCCAGCATTCGCCATACCTTTCTCAAGTTTTTTGAATCAAAAGGGCACTTTATCGAAAAATCTGCCCCCATGGTTGTAAAAAACGACCCGACCCTTATGTTTACCAATGCGGGAATGAATCAATTCAAAGATATTTTTCTGGGCAATTCTCCTGCGACCCACTTAAGGGTGGTTAACTCACAGAAATGCCTCCGTGTTTCGGGAAAGCATAACGATCTGGAAGAGGTCGGTCACGATACTTACCACCATACCATGTTCGAAATGCTTGGCAACTGGAGCTTCGGGGATTATTTCAAAAAAGAAGCCATTGCCTGGGCCTGGGAATTGCTTACCGATGTCTATAAAATGGAAAAAGACCGGTTGTATGTTTCGGTTTTTGAAGGCGATAAATCAGACGGCCTCAAACCCGATCAGGAAGCCTATGACATCTGGAAAAATTTTGTGGAAGAATCCCGCATCCTTTACGGTTCGAAAAAAGATAACTTCTGGGAAATGGGGGAAACCGGTCCCTGTGGCCCTTGTTCGGAGATCCATGTAGATTTACGCAATGTTGAAGAGCGCCAAAAAATCGATGGGCGTGAACTGGTAAACCAGGATCATCCGCTGGTGATAGAAATATGGAACCTGGTGTTTATTGAATTCAGCCGCATGAGCGATGGCAAGCTGAAAAACCTTCCCGCAAAACATGTGGATACGGGCATGGGATTCGAACGTCTTTGCATGGCCCTGCAAGATAAGAAGTCCAATTATGATACCGATGTTTTCCAGCCTTATATTTTGAAACTGTCTGAAATGACTGGCAGAAAATACGGAGAATCCCGGGAAACTGATGTGGCCATGCGGGTGATCGCCGACCATTTGCGTGCCGTTGCTTTTGCCATTGCCGATGGAGAGCTTCCCTCCAACAGCAAAGCCGGTTATGTGATCCGCCGGATCCTTCGCCGGGCTGTTCGCTACGGATATACCTTTCTGGGTTTTAAAGAACCTTTTGTAAACCGCCTGGTGCCGGTGCTGGTCAGTAATATGGGTGAAGCATTCCCTGAAATTGCATCTCAGCAGGACCTCATTGAAAAAGTAATTTCCCAGGAAGAACAAACTTTTCTTCGTACCCTTGAATTGGGAATCCAGAAATTTGAGCAGTATATTGCCGCCAATCCAGATAAAAAGGTCATTGACGGTGACTTCGCTTTCGAACTTTTTGATACTTACGGTTTCCCGGTAGACCTTACCAACCTTATGGCCCGTGAAAAAGGATGGGAAGTGGATATGGAGGGTTTTGAAAAAGGGATGGCCGTTCAAAAAAACCGCAGCCGGGCTGCAGCCACAATGGATACCGGAGATTGGATTGAACTGCAGCAGGGTGGGGAAGAAAGCCGCTTTTTGGGTTATGAAAGCCTGGAGGCAGAGGTGTCGGTGGTGAAATACCGTAAGGTAACCAGCAAAGGAAAAACCTATTATCAGGTTGTGCTCGATCAAACCCCGTTTTATGCCGAAGCCGGGGGGCAGGTCGGAGACCGCGGAGTGATCATTGCCGGAGACGAAAACATACCGGTAATTGACACCCGGAAGGAAAACAACCTTACCGTGCATATCACCCAATCCATCCCTAAAGAATGGCCTTCAAAAGTTATTGCCCGCGTGGATAAAGAAAAACGTTTGCTTACAGAAAACAACCACACGGCCACCCACCTTTTCCATTCGGCCCTCAAAGAGGTGCTGGGAGGCCATGTGCAGCAAAAGGGTTCGCTGGTAAATGAAGAACGGTTGCGCTTTGACTTTTCTCATTTCAGCAAGATGACGGATGAAGAAATTGAAGCCGTAGAATTCCTGGTCAACGAAAAGATCCGTGAAAATATTTCCATGGAAGAGCATCGCGATATGTCCATGGAAGATGCGCAGGAAATGGGTGCCGCAGCTCTTTTTGGAGAAAAATACGGAGAAAAGGTCAGGGTGGTGGCTTTTGATAAAGACTACTCTGCCGAGCTTTGCGGGGGCACCCATGTGAGTGCAACGGGGCAGATCGGTTTATTCAGAATAATTTCCGAAGGAGCCATTGCTGCCGGTATCAGGAGGGTTGAAGCCATTACCGGCAGAAAAGCCGAAGAATATGTGAATGAAAAGTTTCATGAACTGGAGGAACTTAAGACCCGATTGAAAAACCCAAAAGACAGTGTCCGTGCCCTTGAGCAACTGTTGGAACAAAATGAAACCCTGAAAAAGAAAGTGGAAAGCCTTGAAAAACATAAGGCAAAGCAGATGGTAGACGATCTTGCCGAAAATGCAGAAAACATCAATGGGGTGAATTATATCGGTGTGCGCCTGGAAATGGATGCCAAAGCGGCCAAGAACCTTGCTTTTGAATTAAAAAAGAAGGTAAAGGACCTGTTCCTGGTCATCGGTCACTTTCAGGAAGGAAAACCCGGGATCACCGTTATGATCGCAGAAAACCTGGTAAAGGAAAAAGGGCTTCATGCGGGCAACCTGGTTCGGGAGCTCTCCAAACACATACAGGGAGGAGGAGGCGGACAGCCATTCTTTGCCACTGCCGGAGGGAAAAATCCCGATGGGTTGGATAAAGCCCTGAGCGAAAGCAAAAAAGCCATTCAATAATTCCGGTAGTTGCTGCTTTCAGAACCTGCGACACAACTTTATAAAAGCGCACCAGCGGCAGTTCTTTTCATTCTCTGTCCGGGTAAAAGGAATCTCAGGATCCATGATCTCACCCATGAAGGTTTTTAACCCTTTTTCAAACCCGCTCATGTGTTCCTTGTTCAAAGATCCTTTTCCTTCGGGGAAGTTTAATGTCTGTGATCCCATACCCAGGCTGCGCATGGAAATGATGCCCGGCTCCACATTTTCTGCCCCGGGGTTTTGACGGTGATACAGCCAGGCATACATCAACAGTTGAAAACTTTTCCCTTTTTCCCCGTCTCTAAAAGGCTCTTCCCATTCTTTAAAAGTTAATTCCCGGCCCTCTGTTTTACCGGTTTTATAATCAATCACCCTGATAAGGCCATCCACTTTGTCAATCCGGTCCGCTTTTCCCGAAATGTTAACCTGCTTTGCGTGCCTTCCTGGAATTTCCAGGCAATGGCTCATTTTTTCCTCCAGGGAAAGAATGGTCAGGTTTTGATTGAGTTTCTCCAGTTTTTCAAGCTGCACTTTTTCTGCTTTGAGGGAGTTGGTCACGTGTTGTTTGGCAACATGATACAACAAAAGGTTTTTCCCTTCTTCAATGTTTCCCCCCGGGTAGTTTTTCCGGAATTGCTGACGGGTAATGGTTTCCACACGGGTAAACAGCTCGTCGATATCAGCCGGGCGCAATACTTTTTTTACAAAGGGTCGCAAAAGCGTTTCCAGTACCTCGTGCACCACGCTTCCCAAAGTCTGGGACTCTATGGTCTCTTCCACTTTTTCCGCTTCCTCAAGTTTGGCTATCTTTTCGAAATAGAACTGCAGGGAGCAATTTACATACCTGCCCAGGGCAGAAGGAGAAAAGCCCCTTTGGCTCATTTCCTTCAATCGCTCCATGATGTCAGGGGTTTTATAAATGATGATCTCATCAGATGGTCGCTCAGCAGGTGGTGGCAGGGAAACAACGGTTTCTTCAACGGTGATCTGTGGATTGTATTTCTCCAGTTCGTATTGCAACTGGGTGATAAAACGGCTTTTTTCGCTGCTGCCCAGATCCTGACTCTGGGTGTTGTAAACCAGGTAAATATTTTCTGCCCGCTGCAATAGCCTGTAGAAATGATAGGCGTAAATGGCGTCTTTATCGGAATGGACTTGTAGCCCGAATTTTTTACGTACATCAAAAGGGATGAACGAATTGTTTCTTTTTGGT
>SKVW01000005.1 GCA_007129255.1 Bacteroidales bacterium | reverse complement strand
TTACAGGACGAAAGAAATGCATCAGGGGAAATCGAATATGGTCGGGGTTTTCAGATGTAAGCCGCTCCACCTGGTTTTTTAAATCATAGGAAAAAAAACCAAACAGCCAATCCTCATGTTTCCCTGAAAATTCCTTTAAAGCAGTGAAGGCATTGGTTTGACCGCCGACACTTGCAGTAACCTCTTCGGCCACGCCAATGGCCAATGCCGAAGGAATGCCCCCGTATGGGTCCTGAGCAAAACCATTGGAGTTTAAAAAACAAGCGGTGGAAAAACGATCCCTCGCCCTAAGCAGGACATTCAGGAGCAGTTCCGGGCTGGAACTTACATCAAAATCCTTGAAATTTCTTTCCACCGGGAAAAGATTTAAAAAAAAGGAAACCATGGCATGCCGGGCCATCGTTCCCTTTTTATAAGAAGAAAAATTATATTTCCCAGGTATTTCCGCTTCTGAGCAGATCGTTTACGGTTTGGATCTTTGAAGTTTTCCTGGCCATTTCGATCTGCTGTTCGGTCAGGTCGTCATAAGTGGCATAAGGTGCTGAGCGGATCACGCCCATGGCAACGGGAAAATCAGGAGGAGTCATACGACCGAGCATGCGATGAATACCGGGATCTTTATCAAACTGATCATGCACCAGGATGTCCTTTTCGCGAATACCGTTTTCACCGATGGTTGCCACCTCCAGGTGGTTTCCGGTAAGGATGATGCCTTTGTCTTTGTTTTTGCCAAAAATCATTGGTTCACCATGACGGAGGATCAGCTGGCGATCGTCCCTGTATTCGCGGCTCACCACATCTCCGTGTGTTTTATCGGCAAAAATGATGCAGTTTTGCAGGATCTCCACAACGGAGGTGCCGTCATGTTTGGCAGCTTCATACATCACTTCGGTCATGAGCTTCACGTTGTTGTCGGGTACCCTTGCAAAGAAAGTTCCCTGGGCGCCCATTACAAGACCAGCCACCACAAAAGGATGCTCAATGGTTCCATGGGGCGAGGATTTGGTTACCGCACCAATGGGAGTGGTTGGAGAAAACTGCCCTTTGGTAAGGCCATAGATCTCGTTGTTGAACAACATGATGTTCACATCAATGTTCCTTCTGAGAATATGAATAAAGTGGTTGCCTCCAATAGCCATGGAGTCGCCGTCGCCGGTGGCAATCCATACACTCAAACCGGGGTTGGCAATTTTTACCCCGCTGGCAATGGCTGACGCCCGGCCATGGATACCATGAAAACCAAAAGTATCCACATAATAGGGGAACCTGGAAGAGCAACCGATACCGGAAACCATGGTAAAGTTTTCCTTACGATAACCAATCTTTGGAAACACATTGGAAACCGCAGCCAATATGGCATGTGCACCACAACCGGGGCACCATTTGACCATCTGGTCGCTTACAAAGTCTTCCTTTTTTAACTCAACCGGGGATAATTCTATTTTTTTATTTTCTAACATAACTATTTCTCCTCCAAATGTTTGTTAAAAATATCCATGAGCTCCTGAATGTGGAATGGCAACCCCTGAACTTTGTTGTATTGATAATACCTGTATTCGGGCAGGGATATGCGCAGATAGTTCACAAATTGCCCCATATTCAGTTCACACACAATAATCTTTTTAAACCTGGAAAAAATTTCACGGGTATTTTTGGGTAAAGGTTTGATGTAATTAAAATGAGCCAGGCTGATCTTTTTCTCTTCATCCTGCATTCTTTTTACCGTGGAGAGTAGCGCGCCTTCGGTGCCGCCCCATCCAACAACCAACAGGTCGCCCTCCGGCTCGCCATGAATTTCCTGCAATGGGATGTAGTCAGCC
The DNA here is from genome assembly GCA_007129255.1 of Bacteroidales bacterium. Lineage (GTDB taxonomy): Bacteria > Bacteroidota > Bacteroidia > Bacteroidales > UBA7960 > PUML01. Next base: position 5,665 of record SKVW01000005.1, on the reverse strand, counting down.
ACACGGTTCACCTTTTCTTCACGAATGTTGACCATAAGCTGGTGGTTGAGGGGGTCGGTAGACACATTTCCGTCAATATTGGTTTTTTCCAGTCCGCCAATGCGATGCCGCAGGCCTTCGGTTCCGGGGATAGCCCATTTGCGTACCAGGGTTTTTTCGTCCCGGCGATAGGGTTTGAAATTCTTATCGTTGGGGTCGGCTAATGGCGGCTTGATGGGTGGCAGTTCATTTACATCGGGAATTTTAAAGAGTTCTGAACCGAACCCTAAATAACCATCGGTAAGCAGGATCACCGGGGTCATATGCTCCATGGAAAGCTTAGCAGCTTCATAGGCAAAATAAAAGCAATTGGCAGCACTGGAGGCCGCCATCACGATCATGGGGCACTCCCCGTTGCGGCCGTAAAGGGCCTGCATCAGGTCGGACTGTTCACTCTTGGTAGGCATCCCGGTGGAAGGACCCGCACGCTGCACGTTTACAATTACCAGGGGAAGCTCTGTGATCACGGCAAGGCCCATGGCTTCACTTTTTAGGGACAGCCCGGGGCCGGAAGTGGTGGTAACCGCCATAGATCCCGCAAAGCTGGCACCAATGGCCGAACAAATACCCGCGATCTCGTCTTCTGCCTGAAACACTTTGGCCCCAAGCGATTTATGCCTGGTGAGTTCCATCAGTATTTCGGTGGCCGGAGTAATGGGATAAGACCCAAGAAACAAAGGCCTGCCACTTCTTTCAGCCGCAGCAAGCAAGCCCCAGGCAGTAGCAATGTTGCCGGTGATGTTTCGGTAAAGTCCTTTTTCCATGGGAGCCGGTCCCATTTTAAAAACAGGCATTTGCCCATTCAGGGACTCTCCGTAGTCATAACCCGCTTTTATGGCCTCCTGGTTGGCTTCTGCCACCATGGTTTTGGCCTTAAATTTTTCTTCTATGAAGTCAAGGGTTTTCTGCGGGTCGCGCTGGAAAATGTAAAACATCAATCCCAGCACAAACATGTTTTTGGTGCGTTCGGCCAGGCGCTTGTCGATTTCCAGTTTGGCCAGCTTTTCCCGGGTTAACTCCGCAATGGGCACTTTAATAACGTTATAACCTGACAGGGTGCCGTCTTCGAGCGGGTTGCTCAGGTACCCGGCTTTTTCCACCGCCTTCTGTTCAAAAGCAGATGAATCCACTACGATGGTACCCCCCTGATTCACCCATTTCAGGTTGGCTTTGAGCGATGCAGGGTTCATGGCCACCAATACGTCGCACATGTCGCCTGAGGTATAAATTTTTCTTTGTCCTAAGTGAACCTGAAAGCCGCTCACCCCGGCTACGGTATTGTGTGGTGCCCGGATCTCAGCAGGGAAGTCGGGAAAAGTGGCAAGGTCATTCCCGGCAAGGGCGGCTGCATCAGAGAACAAAGTCCCCGTTAGCTGCATCCCATCCCCGGAATCACCGACAAACTTTACCACCACATCTTCCAGTTCAACAGGTTTGGATTTTGTTGCCGTCATATTTAATGAATTTTGTAGCGTAGTTTTTGAAAGGGTATAATTTTCCTAAAAGAAAGCAAATAATTTTTTAATGCTGCGAAGTTAATTGTTTAATTGCTAACTATTCCAAAAAATCCCAGACTTTTTTTAACCGTTTATTAACCGTTAAACCCGCGAAAACAAAAGGTTTATTCAGACCACCCATATAAAAAGCCGGGTGACCTTCAGGGAAGTTTATACGAAAGGCGGATTGAATAACTATTAGGTGAAATATTTGTAACTCAAAAGAAATTCGCGTTTTTTGGCAAAACCCGCAATCATTATTTCCAAAAGCCCCTGCTTCAGCTCCGGTGCGCTTTACAAGCAAAAAAAGACAAATTTATATTGTATACTCCAAAGATTCCTTATTGCTGCGGTAAATACTTTTTATTGCAAAAACCGAAAATCAGCAGGGTTTATCGCTTTGCCTTTCCTGAATTTCATTAAATATACGTGCCAACACTGAGCATTTCTTACCCAAAATACTCAGCAGCGCGGATTGTGCAGCAACCTGATATCCTGTATGTTTGTTCCGTGGATTTTTAAAACGCCCCGAAAAACCAGAGGTATCAAAACCATAAAACATTTCAAATTATGAAACGAGCCTTGCCAATGGGGTTGACACACTGGAAAATGATTATGTCCTGGCGAATTCTCCCGCATAATCGGAATAGGCATCTGATCGTATTAATCAAATTATAAAAACATGAAAAACAAAAACATTTTAAACTTGCTGAACCTTTTAATTATTTTCCTTTGGTTAGGCATACAGCCTCTGGTTGCCAATGCCATTACTGAACAGGAAACAACCAACAAAGACCTGATAGACAACCTGCCCCATTTTGAAAATTTCAACAATGTAGAGGCTCCCGACCTTCCGGAAGGCTGGACAAGCATTATAAAATCCGATAATGAAAATGCTTTCCTGGAGACCAGCACTGCTGGAGATCCCGTTAGTGAACCCTATCACGTAAGGGCTTTTAACTCGTCGGATCCCGATGCTACTTTGTATCTTATCACCCCGGCAATTGATCAGGACCTGCATCAGCTCAGAATCAGGTTTTTCTCCTATGCAAATGCCGGAAACAATAACGTTATGGAAGTAGGTACCTTTGACTCCGTTAATGAAAGCCTTACCTTAGTTGAAACATTTACCCTGACCAACGAACACCAGGAATACATCGTGGAATTTGACGATTATGCTGGTAGTGACAGTCACATTGCTTTCAGGGCAAACCCGGATGCCAATTTCAGAAACATATATATTGACAATTTTGTGTTGGAAGAAATTCCAACAGGACCGGTGGCAGAGGTAAATCCCGTGGAATGGGATTTCGGCTCCAACCAATATGGCTTAACCTGGCCCCCAAAAACCTTTACCATTACCAACGTAGGGGTTGGAACACTTACCATTGGTCCGGATGACATAAGCCTCAGCGGTGAAAATGCCGGAGACTTTATCTTGAACAACCTGGAGGAAACCCTCGACCTGAATCCTTTTGAATCAACCGAAGTGGGCGTTTCTTTTTCGGCACAGAGTGTGGGCGAAAAAAATGCCATACTCGATGTGGACGGGTTTGAAGTGCCATTGAGCGGATATGCATTCGATGCCACCATTACCGAATTTCCGCACCTGGAAGATTTCAATGATGCAGAAGTCCCTGAATTGCCTTTTGGCTGGTCTTCCCATGTGGAATCATTCAATGAAAACGCCAGGGTGGAAACCACCACCCTGCTGGACCCGGTTTCAGAACCCCAGCAGTTGCGCTTCCTGAACATGAACGACCCCGATGCCCTTTTGCTGTTCATTTCTCCTCCCATTGATGCAGACATCAGTCAACTCAGAATCAGTTTCTACGCAAAAGCCTATAGCGGCGATAACAATGCTGTTGAGGTCGGAACTTTCGACCCGGACGCTGATGATCCCTTCACCGCGATAAAAGCGGTTACCATCACTACTTCCCATGTGCAATACGAGATGGATTTAAATGATTACCAGGGCGATGATACCCGCTTTGCCATCAGGGCAGTACCCGAAGGCTCGGTAAGGCCGGTTTATCTCGACAACCTGAACATTGCACTGATCCCCGAAGACGCCGAAGTACTGGTGACCCCCGACAGCTTTGAATTTGAACCCACCCAATACGGGGAAAGCTCCGGTGAGAAAGAATTTACCATTACCAACATCGGCGGAGGAATCCTTTCCATTGGCCCCGACGACATCAGCATTACCGGTGATGATGCCTCTGATTTTGAATTGAATAACCTTACTGAAGTAATTGAATTGGGCACCAATGAAACCGCCGAAATCGGGGTGACTTTTTCACCGGCAGAAGAGGGCTTTAAAGAAGCCATGCTGGAGGTAATGGATTTTGAGGTATCCCTTAGCGGGGATGCATATAATCCAAACATCACCGAACTGCCTCATTTTGAAGACTTCAACGATGTGGATCCCCCGGACCTGCCTTTTGGGTGGACTACCTTTATCGAGTCCACTGCCGCAAGAGCAGACATTGAAACTTCCCATCTTTCAGAACCCAACTCGCCTCCTCATCATGTCAGGTTCAGGAACTTTGAAGACCCTGATGCGGAGCTCATCCTGATCTCACCTGAAATTGAGTTTGATATCAGCGAGCTCAGGGTAAGTTTCTATTCAAAAGCAAATATTGACGGCGATCATAACATTGAGGTAGGAACCTACGATCCGGCCTCCGATACCTTTACCATGCTGGCCTCTTTTGATATCAGCGATACCTATGCACCCTTCTTTTTCGAGTTTGAGAATTATGACGGAGATGATGAGCACATTGCCTTCAGGGCAGTGCAGGCCCAGTCCCACCGGTTTATCCTTTTGGATGATGTGCTGCTGGACTTTGCTCCTGAGCAGGCCATACTGGAGGTTTCTCCTGACCAATACGAATTCGAACCACTGCAGGTAGGAACCACTTCTGCTCCACAGGAATTTATCCTGTCGAACCAAGGTGGTGACACCCTCTTTATTGCCCCTTCGGATATTACCATTACCGGGCAGGATCCGGAAGATTTCCTATTGACCAACCTGGAAGATGAAGTGGCATTACTTGCAGGAGAGTCTGTTGTAATCAGCGTAACCTTTACCCCGGAAGACCCCGGCAACAAAGAAGCCACCCTGATGGTGGACGATTTTGAAGTGCCGCTTTCCGGGGAAGCTTTTGATGCAACCATTACCGACTTCCCATGGTCGGAAGATTTCTCTGAAGTGGCCGAAGGAGAGATTCCTTTTGGATGGATCAGGGATACGGAAAACTGGGGCGCCACCATCACCGATAATGCCGGAGGAGAAGCCCCCGAAATGCGCTTCCATTTTGTTCCCATCCTGGAAGACGCCATTTACCTGAAGTCTCCCTGGATCAACACCAGCGATTTCGATGCATTGCTGCTGTCTTTCAGCCATATGGTAAACAATTACCAGGATCCCGGTTCTTACACCCTGAAGGTTAAAACCATTGTGGGCGATGAAGAATACCTGGTGCATGAGTGGGTTGACCCGGATGACATGGCTGCAGAAGAGTTTTCGGCCCAGATCAATGCCGAAGACCATGGGCTTGGAGCGGAAAACCTGAGAATTGCATTTGTATTTGACGGGGCCACCGAAGACATAAACCATTGGTATATTGATGACATCCTCCTGCGTGAAGTGCCCCATTATTATACTGCCACTTTTAATGTGCTGGAAGATTCTGCTGAAGAAGACCCCATTGAAGGTGCAATTATCAATATTCCCGGAGGGGAAAGCATCTATACCGATGCAAGTGGAACGGCTTCCATTGAACTGGAAGAAGGGGAATACGCGGCGGAGATCATCATGGTGGGATATGTTAACCAGGAAATTGAATTTACACTTGACGAGGACCTGAGTTTTACTTTCCACATGGAAGATGAAATAACAGACCCCACTAACCTCCTGGTAACCACCGATGAGATGGAGCCCGGCCAGGCCCTGCTTTCATGGGAACTGGAAGATATCCTCCATGAATTCCGTTATGACGACGGAGAAGTGGTCAACCAGCTTGGTTATCCATTGGGTGACATTAACAGTGTAATGGGTGCCGTTCACCACTACCATGGCATATTGCATGAGATGACCTGGCTGCTTACCGAAGAGGGAGGTCCCC
>SKVW01000152.1 GCA_007129255.1 Bacteroidales bacterium | reverse complement strand
TTTTTCAGGGCCTGATGACCCACAACATCTTTAAATTGCATACGTTACAGTTAATTTCCGGGTAGTGACCGTTCCGCTTTTTTTTAATTAAAATCTCCTTGCAAATTTACACCCACTTCAAAAAAAACCATTATCAAACCCGCATGTTTTTTTTAAATCGGCAAAATACATAAATTTTTTGGCCTGGTTATTGTTAATTGGAGTTTGCGTTTTTTTTGCGGGAAAAATTAAGTGATTCCTGAATATTTTTTTCTCATTGTATTTGTTGAACAATTACCTTTTTTAGTGGTTTGGAAAGATATAAACAAAATTAAAAAACAGATTGTTGATAAAAAAGTCACAAAAAAACCTGTTTTTGTATAAATAAAATGTAATTTTGTTTGTAGAAATTAAAATTTTGAACAAAAAACAGCCGGTTAAAAAAATAATTGTACTTTTGTCGGCTTTTTGTTATGCAAAAAATTAAACATTTCATGCAAAAACAACGAAAGCGGATTCTTCTCTTCGTTGTGATTCCCCTACTCATTTTGACAGGAATTTTTTCAATCAGAGGGCTTGACCCGGTTGAAACGATTCCGGAAGAAAAGAAGCAACCCGTAAAGGATCTGTCGCATATACTTGAAAGGGGAGTGCTGCGAGCTACCACCGATTATAATTCCACCAATTATTTTGTTTACCGTGGGGAGCCCATGGGTTTTCATCTGGAATTGCTTAAACTTTTTGCCAGTCATTTGGGTGTTGAATTGGAAGTGACCGCTTCCAACAACCTGGAGGACAACCTCAGCTGTCTGCTGTTTGAGGAAGAATGTGACGTGATTGCCCTTGACCTTACCGTTACCCGTTCCAGGAGCCGGTTTGTGAACTTTACCGAACCCCACAGCCAAACCCGGCAGGTATTGGTACAACGCAAACCGGGCGATTGGTTTAACATGCGGTCTTCCGAAATTGAAGACCACCTAGTGCGCAGCCAGCTTGACCTGGCAGGAAAAACCATCCATGTGCAGAAAAATGCTGCTTTTATTAGCAGGCTCAATCACCTGATGGAAGAAATTGGCGACACCATTTATCTGGTGGAACGGGAAGAGGAAGTTGAGCAACTCATTGAAATGGTAGCCAATGGCGAAATTAATTATACGGTGGCTGATGAGCAGCTTGCCCGTGTCAACCAAAATTATTTTGCATCCATTGATGTGCGCACCCCATTGAGCTTTTATCAAAACCTGGCATGGGCTGTTCGCCCCGGTGCCGATGAACTGTCAGAAGCTATTAACGAGTGGATGCGGGAATTTAAAAAAACACGTCAATTTGCCAATATTTACAATAAATATTACAACAATCCCCGCAGTGTTTACATTGCCAAAAGTCCCTATAACTCTCTTAGGGGAGGCAATATATCGGCTTATGATCATTATTTTAAACAATATTCGGAGATTGTGGGATGGGATTGGCGCCTGATCGCCTCTCTGGCTTACCAGGAATCCAGGTTTAATCCTTCTGCCGTTTCCTGGGCAGGAGCTTTTGGGGTGATGCAGCTGATGCCGGGTACTGCCCAGATGTATAATGTAGGGCCCGAATCCAGCGTTCCGGAGCATATTGTTGCCGGGGTAAGCTACCTGAACTGGATCGAAAGCGTATTGGAAAACTATATAGAAGATGAACGGGAAAGGGTAAAATTCGTCCTTGCCTCATACAATGTTGGCCTGGGACACGTACTGGATGCACGCCGCCTGGCCGAAAAATACGGGAAAGATCCCAATATCTGGAAAAACAATGTGGATTATTACCTTTTGAACAAATCCAAACCAAAATATTATCTTGACCCGGTTGTGCGGTATGGTTATGCTCGTGGTTCCGAGCCTTACCATTATGTTTATGAGATACTTGAGCGTTATGAGCACTACCTCAATGCTTTGGAAGGATAAAAAAGACTGACCATCAAAAAAAGCTCCCGGGATCATTTCGGGAGCTTTTTTTTGCGTTAAACCTAAAGGCCTTTACTAATGAGCTTCCAGCCAGTTTTCTCCGGTATTCATTTCCACTACGATAGGAACTGACAACTCCAGGGCGGTTTTCATTTTTTCTTCCACCAGAGGCATCAAAACGTCCAGTTCATCTTTATGTGCATCAAATACGAGTTCGTCATGCACCTGCATAATCATTTTGCTTTTCATTTTTTTCTCTTGCATGGCCTCAAAAATACTGATCATGGCCAGTTTGATCATGTCGGCCGCAGAACCCTGAACGGGGGCATTGATGGCATTTCGCTCTGCATAACCTCTTACCACCCCGTTGGAAGAATTGATGTCTTTCACGTAGCGGCGCCTTCCCAGAATGGTGGAAACGTATTCATGCTCACGGGCAAAGGCAACGGTTTTTTCCATGTATTTTTTTACGCCCGGGTATTTTTGAAAGTATTGTTCGATGATATCGGCAGCTTCCTGACGGGGGATGCTTAAGCGCTCAGAAAGGCCAAAAGCGGATATGCCATAAACCAGCCCAAAGTTGACGGTTTTGGCGTTTCGACGCATTTCCCGTGTAACCTTTTCCAGGTCGGTTTCATAAAGTTTTGCAGCGGTGGCCGTGTGAATGTCCAGTCCTTGGCTGAAGGCCTCCATCATGGCCTCATCCTTGCTCAGTGCAGCAATGATTCGGAGCTCTATCTGGCTGTAATCGGCTGCAAGCAGCGTAAAGTCCCTGCCACGCGGAACAAAGGCTTTACGGATCAGCCGACCTTCCTCAGTACGTATGGGAATGTTTTGCAGGTTGGGGTTGTTAGACGAGAGCCTTCCGGTGGCTGCAATGGCTTGGTTGTATGATGTATGGATTCTGCCCGTTTTTTCATTGATCAGTCTTGGGAGGGCATCCACATAAGTGGATTTCAGTTTAGTGAGGGAGCGGTAGTCCAGTATTTTTTCCACTATGGGATGCTTGTCCTTTAGCTTTTGAAGCACATCTTCGCTGGTGCTGTATTGTTTGGTTTTGGTTCGTTTGGCTTTTTCTATGATCCTCAGTTTGTCAAACAACACTTCGCCCAGTTGTTTGGGAGATCCGATATTGAAAGATACCTCCGCAAGTTTATAAATTTCCTTTTCAATTTTTTCTATGTTGCCTTTAAGAACTTCCGAATATTCATTCAATGCTTCTATATTAATTTGCACCCCTTGATTTTCCATCTCAGCCAGCACATAAACCAATGGAGTTTCAACCTCATTGAAAAGCTTCAGCAAATCGTGTTTCCTGAGCATGGGTTCAAAAACTTCTCTTAATTGCAGGGTAACATCTGCATCTTCACATGCATAAGCTGTAATGGTTTCTGGCGATACCGAGCGCATGCTTTTCTGGTTTTTTCCCTTTTTGCCAATCAGGGCTTCAATACTTACCGGGCGGTAGTCAAGGTAGGTTTCGGCAAGCAGGTCCATATTGTGGCGCATATCGGGCTGCAAAAGATAATGGGCCAGCATGGTATCGAAAAGTTTGCCTTTTACCTCAATCCCATAATTTTTTAATACCCCGATGTCAAACTTGATATTCTGCCCGGTTTTTTCAACAGAGGCATCTTCAAACAGTGGTTTGAGTTTCTGAAGCAACTCCCTTGTTTTATCCTGGTCTTCGGGAAAAGGGACATAAAAAGCTTTCCCGGGCTTAATAGAGAAGGCAATACCCACCAGTTCGGCCGCAATACTCAGCAATCCTGTGGTTTCCGTATCAAAACAGAAACTGCCGGCCTTTTTCAGTTTCTCAACCAGTTTTTCAATTTCTTTTGGAGAGGTCAGCGATTGGTAATCTTTTTCCTTTATCAGGGATTGTAGCTTTTTTTCCGCAGTTTCAGCAGGATCGGTTATGCCTTCCACTCCTGAAAAAAGATCCATTTGTCCGGTTTTTTCTACGACTTTTTTGGCTTTTTCCACAGGGATTATGTCCGGATCTCCGAAAACCCTTTTTGCAAATGTTCTGAACTCCAATTCCTCAAACAAAGGGATGAGTTTTTCCGGATCCGGTGATTTCAATAACAGGTCCTCCTCATTCCATTTAACAGGAACATCCAGGATGATGGTTGCCAGGCTTTTTGAAAGCCTTGCCTGCTCCCGGTGCTCTTTCAGGCTCTCTTTGCTGCGTTTTTCTTTTACCTCTTCCAGGTTTTCCAGCAGATTTTCAATGGATCCAAACTGGCTGATCAGGTTTTTGGCTTTTTTCTCACCAATACCGGGGACTCCCGGAATGTTGTCGGATGAATCTCCCCAAAGGCCCAGAATGTCAATAAGCTGCTCAGGTTTTTCAATACCAAACTTTTCGCATACTTCTTTTACGCCCCATACTTCGGCTTCGTTGCCCATACGGGCGGGTTTGTACATGAAAATTTTGTCGGAAACCAGCTGCCCAAAGTCCTTATCGGAAGTCATCATGTAAACGGTAAACCCTTCCTGTTCTGCTTTTTTTGCCAGGGTGCCGATGATGTCATCCGCCTCATAACCGTCTTTTGCCAGTACCGGGATCCTGAACCCTTCCAGAAGCTCTTTGATATAGGGCAATGAAGTGACAATATCTTCGGGCATCTCTTCACGATTCGCCTTGTAGGCTGTAAAATCAGTTTGGCGTAGGGTAGGGGCAATGGAGTCGAATGCCACGGCTATATGGGTGGGTTTTTCCTTTTTCAGTACTTCGGTCAGGGTATTGGCAAAGCCAAGAACAGCCGAAGTATTCAGCCCTTTGGAGTTGATACGGGGGTTGCGGTTCAGTGCATAATAAGCCCGGTAAATCAGGGCCATGGCATCCAGCAGGAAAAGTTTTTTGGGTTGGGACATATAAAAGGTGTTTTTTTTTGCAAAGATAACCAACTAATGAAAGAAAGGGGGAAAAACAACAAAGCCCGGTGAAATCCGGGCTTTGTTTGTTAACCAAAACAACATGAAGAGAAATATATATTGGGGTAGTGATAACTAACTTCACTGCAATTACCGCAAATCGTATGCCAGAAAATTAAAAATACCAGCGATATGCCAAATTAAAATTCCTTCCTGGCATGGGATAATTCCTGTCTTCAATTCTTGACAGGTGATCGCGGTAGCGGGTGTCCAGCAGGTTGTCCACACGCAGGATTATCACATGTCTGCCGGCAGTGGTCAGGCGGTAACCTGCCTGAAGTCCCACGAGCGTATGCCCGTCAGTCATATCTTCTTCCGGGGCTACCCGGTCTTGTTTGGCAGCCGTATGCAATTTGCCGCCAACCCATGCATCGCCAAAATCGTACTCCACATCCGCCATAAAACGGAAGGGAGGGATAAAAGGCAGGTATTCTTCGCCATTGCCTATCCTTTTTCCATGAACATAATCAATTCCAAGGTTCAGGCTAAGGGCATCCAATGGTTTTAGCCCGAGGGTAACCTCCCCACCCATCAGCCTGGCTTCATCCCCTTCGTATCGAAAGATGGGATAGCCTGAGTCTTCATCAACATCACCCGTGGGCTGGAAAATGATAAAGTTCTGGAAGTGATTGACAAATCCTGCAATTTCCAATTCAAGGTTCCCGGCTTTATAGCGGAAAAACAGGTCGCCTCCATGCCCGATCTCATCCTTCAGGTCGGGATCTCCGATTTCGAATACCCCGGCCCCGATGTGAGGGCCAAAAGCATAAAGTTCCTCGATGATCGGGTTGCGGTGAGAACGGGCAAATTGTCCCCCAATTTCCAGCTGCTCAAGGGGCCGGTAGTTTAAACCGAAGGATCCTGAATAATTGAAGGCGTTCCTTTGTTCGTCAATATCCGGAAAAAGTTCATTGGTCAGGGAAGTGGTATGCTGGAAATCCAGCCTCAGGCCTGCCTGAAAACGCAACTGGTTTGTCAGCGGGATTTCCTGGAAAGTGAAAACCCCCATGGTAACCCTGCCTTCTCCAGGAGTGTATGCTTCGTCACCGCCAACATCCAGGCTGTGAGCGTAAAGACTTAATCCTACCGCTCCCCGGTCAAAAATACCACGGGGTTTGTGCTGGGCTGTGATGGTACTGGAAAACGTATATTTTTCATACTCCAGTTCCACATCTTCCTCCCAAATTCCATCTTCCAGTTCTATTTCTACTTCCTGCTGGAACATCCTGGAGGCATTAAAGCGTACCTGGGTCTTGTCAAAAAAAGCATTCCGTTGATGATTGAGCCGGCCCTGCAGGGATTGACGCTGCATCCTTATTTCAACAGTTTCATCGGGGTCGTCAATGCTTTCCGGAATCTCAAAAGTTTGGTTTGCCATGGAAAGGCTGATGCCCCCTGCTGCGTTGGGACGGTCGAATCCAAAACCTAAAGCACCGTCAATATTCTCCAGGGAAGTATTGGGTAATTTACCTTCCGGGGTTTGAATGTCACCTGCTTTCCGATAAGAAAAACGGGCGGTGGTGGCCCATGAATCGAAACCATATGTATACCGTCCAAATCCTCCGCCCATGTTGTTGACGCTGGCGCCCTGCAAGGAAAACACCCCGCTGGAGCCGGTTTCAACATCATCGGGAATGTCGGTGGTCATCAGGTTTATTACTCCTCCCAAAGCACTGGAGCCATAAAGCAAAGTGGCGGGTCCCCTGACGACTTCTACCCTGGAGGCAGCCAAGGGGTCCAGGGAAATGGAATGATCGGCAGAGGTTTCCGAAATGTCCCCCATGCGTTCCCCGTTTTCCAATACCAGGATGCGGTCACCATCCAGCCCCCTGATCACGGGCCGCGAAGGCATGGATCCAAAAGAACGCATGTTGACTCCAGGCTCGGAGCGGAGCATCTCTCCAAATGTAGCCTCGCTGCGGCGTTGTAGTTCTTCCCCGATGTAGGCCTGGTTGGGCTGGTAGCTGAATCCGCTGGCCGTGGGGGAAGCTGTGATCACGATCTCGCTCAGGTCAATATGGGTGGGAACCACCTCCATATCCACCTCGATGGTGCGGCCCTCCACTGCGGTAAACTCCTTATGGGCCGTTTCGTAACCCATGCCCTGGACCAACAGGGTATGACGGCCTTCCGGCAGGTTGGTCAGCATGTAATGCCCCGATCCGTCGGTTATGGTGCCTATACGCGTGTCTTCCACCAACACATTGATAAAAGGAATATGCTCTCCGGTTGCACTGTCAATAACATGCCCGAATACGTTGGCATCAGTGCGGGGCCGCTGCTCTTCCGTTGCATGGGAAAAAGCAGTAAAAGAAAATAGATTTACCAGTAAAAAAATTAATAAAATTTTCATATGTGTGAATGTGAAAATGTTTTTTCTGTTTGAGTTTTGGTTGAATTCATAAAAAACCCCCTTGAGGGAAAAACACATGTTTTCCTTTTTTATGCAAGGAATCAGTATAAACGGGATATAAAAAACGGGAGTTAAACAGAAAAAACGGGAGGGCCCCGCTGCAGATGGGCTTTGCAAACCTGTTTCGGGAAAAGAACCAGGTTTGCAAGGATTAGCCTGCGGGCGCCTGCCCTGAATAAAAAGCCTGAGAGTATAAATGCAAGGATGATCAGGCCTGTTATGGAGGAGATCAATCCCAGTATGGTGTACTCAAAGTCGGTATGGTTGTGATTTTGGTAAGGAGTTCCCGGAGCCTGGTTGTTGGTAAAGGGGTGGGCATGCTCTACAATCACTCCATTGGGTAAAATATGGTAATGCCAATTGGCTAGCTGGTTGAAAAACAGCCACATCACCGCCGGTACAGTGAGTATAACCAGTATTTTTCGTATGTTTTGGGTAATGGGCATGTTTTCTTCCGCTGCAAAGGTAACAATCCTGGTGCCGAATAGTTTGCTGATTGCTTGTTTTAACTTTTTTTAAAAAAATATGGAGCAAACCGGTTGGGAAGAGGCAAGGGTGCTTATATTTGTTCCCATTATTTAAGCACTAAATTTTTTGAAGATGAAAAAGTTATTCTTTTCTTTTGGGCTGGTTATGGCATTGCTTTTTGCCGGTCAGGCATTTTCCTGCACCAGTTACCTGGTAACTCCCGGGGCTTCGGTTGACGGGTCCTCCATGATCAGCTATGCAGCTGACTCCCATATTCGTTTTGGCGAACTGTATTACCGTCCGGGAGGGCCACAGCCGGAAGGAGCCTATTTCCAGGCTTATTACCGTGGTTCGCACAAGCCCCTGGCCAAAATTCCCCAGCCCGAATATACTTACACTGTTGTGGGTTTTATGAACGAGAAACAGGTGGCCATTGGTGAAACCACCTTTGGCGGACGCTCTGAATTGTTCGACACTTTAGGCGGTATCGACTACAGCAGCCTGATGATGGTTTCCATGCAAAGGGCCGCAACGGCCCGGGATGCCATCCGCATCATTTCCGAACTGGTGGACGAATATGGTTATTACAGTCCGGGGGAGTCCTTTTCCATTGCCGACCCCAATGAAGTCTGGATCATGGAGATCATTGGCAAAGGCACCGACGCCGTTTTCGATCCCGAAAAGGGTGAATATTACAACACCCGGAAAGGTGCCGTTTGGGTTGCCAAACGCATCCCCGACGGGTATATTTCTGCCCATGCCAATCATGCCCGCATTACTGGTTTTCCCCTGGAAGATGATCCCTCCTCCATTAGCAGCAAAAACCTGGACCGCATTCACGATCCGGAGATCAGCGTTGTTTTTGCACATGATGTGATCAGCTTCGCCCGGGATCAGGGATATTTTGAGGGCGCTGAACATGAATTCAGCTTTTCCGATGTTTACGCCCCTTTGAACTTTGCGGCTGCAAGGTTTTGTGAAGCCCGGGTCTGGAGTATGTTCAGAGATGTGGATCAATCCATGGAGCGCTATATGGATTACGCCATGGGCCATGACCTGGAAGGAGAAAGAATGCCTTTGTATATTAAGCCCGAACGCAAGCTTTCGGTTCAGGATCTCATTGACTTTAAAAGGGATTACCTGCAAGGAACCGAATACGACATGACCCGGGATATTGGCGCGGGCCCATGGGGCAAACCTTATCGCTGGCGACCCCTTACCTGGGAGCTGGATGGAAAAACCTATATTCACGAAAGGACTACCGCAACGCAGCAAACCGGCTTTTCCTATATTGCACAGCTCAGAAAAGACTATCCCGACCCCATTGGCGGCATTACCTGGTTTGGGGTAGATGATGCCAACCTTACGGTTTATGTTCCCATGTATGCCGGTATTCGCCGGGCTCCCGACGCCTATGCCGAAGGAAACGGGAGCATCCTTGAGTACTCCGACGATGCTGCATTCTGGATATTCAACAAAGTGGCCCACTTTGTTTACCTGCGCTACAGTATCAAACTGCCTGATGTGCGAAAAGTACAAAATGAGCTTGAAAGCAAGTTTATGGCGTTTGTGCCGGCAGTGGATATTGCCGCCAAAGAACTGTATGAAAATGACCCTGAACTGGCCAGGGATTTTATTACGGACTTTTCCGTTAAAATGGGCAACTATACCACAGAAAGATGGGAGGAGCTTTTTAGGTTTTTGATGGTGAAATACATTGACGGCAACATCAAAAAAGAAAAAGACGGAGAATTCCTGACCAATGAATATGGGAAATATCCGATTGTGGAACATCCTGAATACCCCGAATGGTGGCTTCGCCTGATAGTGGAAACCACGGGCGACAAATTCCTGATGCCGGAAGAAGATTAAAGGTTTAGGTTTTTCAAATACTAAAAAAGCTGCCCCATGGTGAGGCAGCTTTTTTTTTGATCAAACTTCCCGAAAGATTATCTTGCCAGGATCAGTTTGTTGAAGGAGGTGTAATTGCCTGCATTAAGCCGGTAAAAGTAAATGCCGTTGTTAAATGATGTGGCTTCAAATTTTACACTCTTTGGTGTAAAAGCCTCCACATTTCCATCAAACAATACGGCAACCCTTTCTCCAACGATGTTGTAAATTTCAAGCGTTACCCTTGCACTTTCTCTTAGTTCGAACTCAATGATGGCAAAATCGCTAAACGGGTTCGGATAGGCGTTGATAACCAGGTTTTCTCCTGAACTCAGCTTGTCGCCATCGGTCAGTATGGTATCATCGGTATCGGGAATATCAACAAAAGCCAATACTTCACAATGGTTTTCGTCGGTAACCGATACGGAATAGCTACCGGAAGCAAGGCCTGCAACTGTTTGCGTGGTATTTCCGTTACTCCACAGATAAGAATAATTCCCTGTTCCTCCTGTTGCGTGGACGGTGGCTTCCATAGCATCAACGTCTTTATTGAATTCTACCACAATTTCAGCTTCCAGTGGTTCGGGCTGCTCTATGGTAACGCAAACGCTGATCATGCAACCATTTTGATCTGTTACAGTAACGGTGTAGTCTCCGGCTGCAAGCATAAAATGGTGGAATCCCTGGGACTTTAATGGATCGAAATCTCCATCAAGGGGATCTACGTCACATCCGGTAAGCAGACAGGTGCTATAAGGTCCAACACCCCCGGTAATAATGCCTGTGATGGTTCCATCGTTCAGGTCGCAGCAGGTAACATGGGTCCAGTTAAGTATGAGATTCAGTTCAGATGGCTCGGAAACCTCAACTTCTGTGGAGACCATGCAGCCCACTTCGTCCATTACATAAACAGTATAAGTTCCGGCATAAAGTCCTTCAAACAAATTGCCGGGCTGGAAATTCTCTCCATCAAGGGAATACATCAGTTCCCCGGTTCCTCCGCTTGCGTTTACCAAAATGCTGCCGGTATTGTCGCCAAAGCAGAGCACATTGGTGACTTCAACCGCGGTTATTTCTATGGTTTCAGAATCAAGCACAGTGAAGCTGATCGGGAAATCGCATCCATTTTCATCCACCACCAGCCAGCTGTAGGTTCCCACTCCAACCGGCACCACAATGGAAGTTGCGAAGTTATCCACAAATACAGGGTCATCTCCACCCACATCATACAGGCCGTACATTCCGGTTCCACCTTCTGCAGTAACAGTAACATCAGTTGTTGTTCCAAAGCAGATGTATTCTTCATAATCTACTGTTACAATCAGCTCATCGGGTTGCATCAGTTCGAATGTAAGCGGGAATTCACAGTTGTTTTCGTCTGTCACCAGCCAGTAATACATTCCTGCTCCAAGCCCTTCCAGGGTTATGGATACGGTAAAGTTATCCACAAATACAGGATTATCTCCGCTGACATCGTAAAGGCTATACATTCCGGTACCTCCTTCGGCAGTTACGGTCACATTGGTGGTTTCTCCGTAACAAAGGATTTCCTCATAGTCAACTGAAGCCATCAACTCATCGGGTTGCATCACTTCAAATGTAAGGGGGAATTCGCATCCGTTATCATCTTTCACCAGCCAGAAATACATTCCTTCACCCAGGCCTTCCAGGGTGATGGCCATGTCGAAGTTATCCACAAACACCGGCTCATCTCCGCTGACATCATAGAGGCTGTACACTCCGGTTCCTCCTTCTGCGGTTACGGTTATATCGGTGGTTTCACCAAAACAAAGGATCTCTTCGTAGTCTACAGAGGCCATAAGCTCCATGGGTTCTTCCACTTCAAATGAAAATTCTACCGGCCCACAGTTGTTTGCATCATCTATCATGTGGAAATATTCACCTGCTGCAAGGTTCTCAACCAGCACCTGGTTTCCTTCAAACTCCACTCCATCAAGGGTGTAAGGCGGTGTGCCGCCTGAAACAGAGATCAGAGCCGACCCGTCATTTCCGCCAAAACAGGAAACATCCATAACCATTACCTCTACCATCAGAGGATCCGGTTCGGGTACCAACACACATTCTTCATAAGTGTTTCCGTTGGCATCGGTTACTAAAATAAGCCAGTAGCCGGCTATGAGTCCCCCATAGTAAGCGGTTTGTGATTTCACATGAAGAAGTTCCGGATCATCCGGGGGTTCGCATCCATAATGCAGGCAGATGTTGAAAGGCTTGTCGCCGATCATTTCCACGAAAATGGAACCGTCGTCTCCTCCGAAACAGGTAACCCCTTCTACCGTTATATTCACGATCATATCGGGCATTTCTGCTTCCTGGAAGTTGGCAATCAGGGTGAGGTCTTCGGCCGGCATGGTGATCAGGTTCTCCGGTACATCCGAAATCACGTTGTCATCGGGGTCGGTCCAGTTGACAAATTCCCACCCGGGGTTGGCAGTGGCATTTACCAATACCTCTTCTGCTTCCTCATACTCTCCTGCACCGGTTACCTCACCGGCTTCTTCCGGATTTACCAGCAAAGTTAAGGTATAGGTGTCGGGCCCTTCCACTTCCTGGAAGTTGGCAATAAGGGTCAGGTCTTCAGCCGGCAT
Organism: Bacteroidales bacterium; assembly: GCA_007129255.1. GTDB lineage: Bacteria > Bacteroidota > Bacteroidia > Bacteroidales > UBA7960 > PUML01. The sequence goes on along the minus strand of SKVW01000152.1, from coordinate 10,678 downwards.
CATAATCAGGTTGTCCGGTTCCGTAGAAACCACATTATCATCCAGGTCGGTCCAGTTAACAAACTCCCAGCCCGGATTTGCGGCTGCAGTGACACTGACTTCCTCTCCGGCTTCGTAATCTCCGGCACCGGTTACCACCCCTGCATCTTCAGGGTTCACCAAAAGGGTTAAAGTAAATGTATCCGGAGTAACCGTTCCCACCTGGATGTTGAAAGGCATATCGGCAGAACCTGCGGTGCAGCTGACTCCGTGGTTGTCGGTTGCTTTTATGTAATACTCCAGGCCCTGTCCGGTCATGGCAGCTCCGGGAATGGTTGCGGTATAGGTGTCACCGCCTACATTTACCATTGTAAGCATGGTGTAAATCGGGGTTCCCCCGGCAACCCTGTAGTAAAGCACTACCGATTCCAAAAAGTCGGTATCATCGGTTACCTCTGCTTCAATCAGGATATCCTGTCCGACAGGGGAAAGGGTAACCGGTGTATGAATAATTTGTGGAGGTTCATTATTGATACCAAGTGAATAAGGGTTACTTGCCGGGTCAATTGCCGGACTGGTGGTGATCAGCTGTCCGTCAGTGGCCAGGATGTAAAATTCCAGTCCCGGGAATGAAAGTTCACCTGCCGGGATAACAGCACTCCACACATCATTATCCCCTTCTGTCATATCCATGGAAGAATAGCTGCCTTCCCCAACTGTTCTGTAATAGAGGGTTGCACTTTGAACAAAAGGTTCCTCAACATCCGTGATAAGGGCCGAAATGGTCAGATCCGCATCATCAGGCAAAGAAACGCAGAAAAGATCCATGGTGCTTTCTGTAAGGGCAATTGCTGGTCCGCTTCCGGGGTTGATAGAAATAAGTGAAAGCCCTCCCGGATAACCATAGGAGTCATCCTGGTTAAATCCATAAACATAAAGACCGAAGGGATAACCACCGGTATTGGTAATGTTGTAGGAAGAGTTGATTTCTATCGGGAAGGCTGCAGCAGAAAAATCGGTTCCTGGAATTGGTTCAAAGGCTTCACTGTCCAGGAGTGCACCATCCAGAATCATACCTGAAACGCCATCATTGTCAACAGTCACTGTAAAGTAATTATTAATGAACCCCCCTCCGGGTGTGGAAAAAGTATAACCCGGCAAAAATTGTTGAAACGGAGGGATCACCATCATGAAAGGATCTCCCGGGAAGCCCGGATCCCAGGTGTTGCCGTTGGCGTATTGAAGGGTAAGAATGGGATTGCTGGCTTCTACATAGGAGGAGGTGGTTAGTACCGTTTCATAAAAATCTCCAAAGTTCAGCGTGGCAACGTTTTCATTGTTAATGAATAATTGAGTGTTGTCCTGTGAAGCGAGGAAACGCCATGTGTCACCGTTTTGCCTGTTTTCCAGGGGGCGGGTAACAAAGGTGTTTCCCCAGGATGAAATGGGCGGGATCTGCTGAACTATATGGTCGCAGTATGGCACCCCCCAAGGAATGTTGGTGCAGGCAGAGCCACTGAATACGGATACCGGAAGGGTGGATTGAATTACCGAACCCGTAAGGTCGTTCTGGGCAACATTGGAGGCCCTCACAAGGAAGGTCTCACCCTGATCGAGCGTCACATTAAAAGGAACTCCTGCCGGATTGCCATTGGCTGTGGCATGGGAAGGGATAATGGTTACCACATTATTATTGTAAGGACTTACTATTGCCAGCTGTGAGCCCGTGCTAACCCCGGAAGGGCTGTAATAGCTGGCCGCCAGGTATTGGGTTCCAAGAATGCTCACGGGCAACCCAAGAAAAGAATCCGTTGTGAAAGGGATCTGATTGGTGCCATAAACGGTAACATCTTTCTCTGATACCACCCTCACCCCAAGGGACTCAACAGTATTGGATGTTGCGATCATGGCGTTGCTTGGGATATTTACGCGGGTGATGGTATTGGCATCAACCGTAAAATCCTGCGAAAAACCAATGCCATCAACGGTAACTGTACCGCTGGTGTTTTCGTCACTGGTGATGTCCAGAAAAAGCTGGGGTATCCCTGAATGGTTTCTCATAAATAACAGCCAAAAGTCAGTGCCTTTACTGCTGATCTCAGAATCCAATGCCTGGATCTTTCCAAATCCCTCCGGCATGCTCAGATTACTGCGCCCTATATGAGGCCTGGTGTTTTCAATGATTAACTTTATTTCCTCCTCTGATTTGATCAGGTCGGGTGTAAAGTCCTGGTGATACCTGGAAGGTACCTGTGGAAAACTGCTGTTTGCAACAAATATAAATATAGCAAACAGCACGATGTAATGGAATTTTTGTTTCATTTTCGTTTGGTTTAAATTTTTAATACGATGATTTTGCAGTTTGAAAACCTTTTTGGTTTTCCGGAAAGGGTTCTATGGTCTTTACAGATCCAATGTGGAAGAAAAAAATCAGGGGAGGGATATTCCGGTTTTTCATTGACTTATGAAAGCCCGGATTTGGGTTTTTTTGGTTTGGGTCACTTTTTTACTGCATGCGCGTTGTGATTTTATGATTAATTATTTGTTTCTTAAACGGTAAAAAATTAAAACAGAAAAACAAAAAATGTAGACCAATAATTTAAAGGTAACTATTAAAATCAGCATGTACAATTCGTAAATTCACGCTAATTTTCTTTTAGGAAATTTACTTATAACCAGCTTTTTATTCTAAGTAAATTGAACAAGTGTTTAAAAATAAAACACAGAAAGTCAGGGTTGTATATATATTCATAATTTGTTTTTTGTGTTTTTAAAAACGGATAAGTTTTTTAAGGGGAAAAGAGGAATAAATCCCTGCCATTTATTTATGGGAGGAAAAAGTGTCGGAATTTATTTCTAAGGAAGGGAAAGTTCTAAAAAATGAAAAACTTCAACAGGGCTTTTTTGGAAAAGGCTTTATAGAATAAAAAAGCCCCGTAGCTTTTGGAGCCACGGGGCAGGTTAGAAAAATTTACGCACGCCTGGTTTTTTTACTATAAATTGTTTAGCAAATGGCTGATTAAGTAAGTTAATACCTTCTTTTTCTTCCGGTATCTTTTCTGTCTTCGGCTTGGTTTACAACAATGGTGCGTCCATCCATTTCTTTTTCATTGAGGGCTTCAATGGCTTTTTTTGCTTCCTCATCGTCGGGCATTTCCACAAAGCCGAAACCTCTGCTGCGGCCTGAAAATTTATCCGTGATGATCTTTGCAGATGATACTTCACCATATTCCTCAAATAATTCCCTTAATTCGGCTTCCTCAACGCGAAAAGGGAGACTTCCTACAAAAATGTTCATTGTTAATGGTTATCTGTTTGTTTTTAAAAAAATACTACCGTGTAAAAGTAATGGAATTTTTCTTTTTAAATTCGTTTTTTAAGAAAATATCCTTAACAAATAGCGGGACCTTAGAAAATGTCGTTTTCAAAAGCCCCGCTTGAATTATTTAAAAAACCAAAAAATACCGGGTTACTTTGCTTCTTTAAGGTATTGAAACAGTTCGTTTTCGGTAGTAAGGATGATGCTGGTTTTTTCATCCAACGATTTCTCCAGGGACTCCATAGCGCGAAGAAATGCATAGAGGTCTCTGGACGTACGGTTGCGGTTGTAGGCTGCCGCATAGATCTCGGTGGCCCGGGCATCCGCCCGTCCGCGAATGATCTCCGACTCGCGGATGGCTTCAGATTGTATCAAGGCCAGGTCGCGTTCTTTGTCTCCTTCAATTTTGCGGGCTTCGCCTTCCCCTTCCGAACGAAATTGATCGGCAATGCGGTTGCGCTCACTGATCATCCGGTCATAAACGCGCTCACGAACTTCTGTATCATAAATCATGCGTTTGAACCGAAAATCCAGGATCACTACACCCAGGTCGGCTGTTCTTTCATTGGCCTTTTGAAGGATCATGGCTTCGATCTCTTCCCTGCCCACGGTGATATCTTCAAGCACTTCCAGTTCTTCCAGGTATTCTTCATAAACCTCGGGGGTACGGTTGGTGGATCTCACCAAATCCAGCAATACGTGGCTGGCAATGGCGTTGCGGGTTTCCCCATCCAGGATGTCATCCAGGCGGGATTGGCCCGACTGCTCATCCCTAAGGCGGATAAAAAACTGAAGGGGGTCGGTTATCTGCCAGCGGGCATAGGTGTCTACATGAATGAACACTTTATCCTGGGTAGGGATCTGGTTGGGGTCTCCGTCCCATTTCAGAAAGCGTTTGTCAAAAAACTGGGCCTTCTGAATGATGGGGACTTTAAAATTCAGGCCGGGTTCGGTGCGGGGGCCGCCCACCGGTTTCCCAAACTGGGTTACAATGGCTTGCTGGGTTTCGTCCAGTATAAAAATGCTGCTGAAGCCAAGGATCAGCAAAATGATAATTGCAACAACTGCTGCGATATGTTTATTCTTCATGGGTAATCCTGGTTTTTGGTATTTGATCAATATTTAATAAAGGCAGCACGTTGGTGCCTTTTTCATCCACAATGACCTTATTCCCGATTTTGGGAAGCAGTCTTTCCATGGTTTCAAAATATATTCGTTTTTTGGTCACCTCGGGTGCTTTCACGTATTCGGTATAGAAGGCATTAAAGCGCTCGGCTTCCCCAGTGGCTCTGTTTATGCGGTTCAGGGAGTACGCTTCTGCCAGCTGTATGGTTTCCTGCGCTTCACCACGTGCCCGGGGAATCACCCGGTTGTATTCGGATTCAGCCTGGTTAATGAGGGTTTCCCGCTGCTGCTGGGCTTCATTTACCGCGTTAAATGAAGGCTTTACCGGGTCAGGCGGATTCACATCCTGCAAGACCACCTGGTCAATGCGTATTCCGTTTTCGTAATCATCGCACATGCGCTGCAACAGGACTTCCACACTGGAGGCCACTTCCTGCCGGCCCACGGTCAATACTTCATTGACCGTCCGGTCACCTACAATTTTTCGCATGGCTGCCTCAGACATGTCGTGCAGGGCATCTTCTGCATCCCTTACTTTGAAAAGATAATTGTAGGAATTCACAATACGGTATTGCACAACCCACTCCACATCGGCAAGGTTCAAATCGCCGGTAAGCATTAAAGATTCATCACGGTAGCCTTCTTTGGCATATTGGGTGCGGGTTCCGGCCGCCACGGTACGAAAGCCAAACTCCTGCTTTAGCTGCCTTTGCACAGGGATTTTATACATCTTCTCCAGGCCCAGAGGTAAAATAAAATTCAGGCCGGGTTGCAGCGTGCGGTTGTACTTACCAAACATGAGCACGACCCCTTCCTGTTCGGGGCTTACGGTTTTTACTGATGTGAAAATAATGATCAGTACCACCAGTCCAAGGAGGATTTTTTTAACGTTTTTTTTCAGCAGAAACAAATACTTTTGCATCTGCAGTTCCTGATCTGTCATAGGTTTTGTTTGTTATATAAAAAATTTAAAAAAGTAATCTTGCAAGGTAAGTTTTTTTTCTGAGTCCGAAATGGATTTCTCTGCATTTCGGGCTCAGAAGCACCCGGGAATTTTTAAAAATCGGGGCAGATGCTTATGAAATGGCTTTGCGCTGTTTGGAGAACTGCTCATATTCTTTTTGGTCTACAATCTCTTTGAATGCCTGCACCACTTTCCAGACTTCTTCAAAAGTATTGTACAATGCCACCGGTGCAATGCGAATCATATCCGGTGACCGGAAATCCGGAATGATGCCGCGTGCTTTCAGTGCTTCATTGATGCGGAGGGATTCTGTGGGATGTAGCAAAGAGATATGTCCTCCTCGCCGGGAGGGTTCAAGGGGGGTGGCAATGCTGAAATCATAGGGAGGCTTGTCTAGAATTTCTTTTGTCAGGCGGATCAGGTAATCGGTCATTTTCAATGACTTCTCCCGGATGGGTTCAATGCCGGCTTCCAGCATCACCTTCATGGCCCCTTCCATGGTGGAAGAGCCAAGAATACCCGGGGAAGAGATCTGCCAGCCACCGGCCCCATGGGCATGCTCAAAGTCCAGGGACATATCAAACTGTTTTTCCTTAACGTAACCAAACCACCCGGCCATCAAGGGCTCTTTTTGAAAATGCTTTTTGTTGATATAAAGAAAGGCTGCACAACCCGGCCCGCCGTTCAGGTATTTGTAGCTGCAAAAGGTGGCAAAGTCAACCCCCCAATTGCTGAAGTGGTGGGGCACGGCCCCTGCCGAATGGCTGCAGTCAAAACCGATGGGGATCCCCCTTTTATGGGCTTCCCGGGTGAGAAACTCCATGTCGAGCATTTGTCCGCCGGCATAAAGTACCGAAGGGAGGTAAACCAGGGCCACTTCCTTATTCATCATATCTACAATGATTTGCTCGTTGAGTGTTCTGCCGTCAGGGGCGGGGGCAAGCAATAATTCTTCCGAAGGGTCCAGGCCTTTCATCTTTATTTGTCCTTTGAGGGCATAAATGTCGGAGGGAAAATTCAGTTCGTCGGCCAGTATTTTGGTCCTTTTACCCGATGGCTGGTAGAAGGTGCTGATCAATGCATGTATGTTTACCGTGGTGGTTCCGGTAAAAATCAGTTCTCCCGGTCTGGCTCCGACAATTTCTGCAGCCATTTCCCCGATCTCTTCCGCAAAATAAAACCAGGGCCGTTTTGCTTCCAGCCAGCCTTTAATACCCAATGTTTTCCACTCATTCAGCACCCTTTCCAGGGATTTTTCGGCATCGGTGGATAGCAGCCCAAGGGAGTTGCCATCCATGTAAATGGTATTTTCCGGGATATAAAATCTTTGGCGGAACCCGGCCAGTGGATCGTTTTGGTCTAGTTGAAGGGCGTAAGACCTTTCAGTAAAGAAGGGGTTGGTCATAAAGCTTGAATTAGGAGTTTGAGTTTGCCGGCAAAGGTATAGGGTTTTCATCATTGATCCGGATGAAGTTGGCAGGAAAAAGTTTTCATGGCCATGGGTTTTTCAGGTATTTATTATTTATTTAATACGGTTATATACCTGTACCGCTTTTGCGGGCGAATCCGCCATGACAAAATTATTTTCATGTTTGTCAAACCCATTGATATGGCTCGTTTCATTAAACCAAAAGCAGGATCAGAATAGTGGTCAGGGGTATGGTGATGTTGTCCAGCCCTTTGGGGCTGAGCACCTCAATGGCCGATGCCCCCAGACCAATGGCAATGGCCGTGGATAGTGTCTTTATTGTAAAGCCGCCATCGTGAAACGGTATGATAATAAGGGTGAGCAAAAAGGCCGTGGTGAAGAATATGGTGGTACCAAGGTAGGTTTTTTCAAAAGAGATCCGGTGAATGGCGATTTTTTGCAACCCTTTCCCAAAAACCTCACCGGTAATTCCCGCCAGGGAATCACTCACCCCTAAAATAACAATGGGTAAAATAAAATAGAGGGAACTGTCAAGAAATACCGATACGTAAAAAGCGCCGCTGATGGCCAGGGGCAAAAGGAAGCTTCCATATGTTTTGCGGGTTACGTTGTGAATGGATTGGAGAAGTTGTTTGTACCTGGCTACAATCAGCAAAAGGTAAAAGCCCATCCCCATGATCAGCACCGGCTCATAGGAGTTGTAAACCAAGGGGAAAGACAAGGACAACAAACAGGCCGCACTATGGGCAAGTTTTCTCGTAATCTCCGCTTTCACCCTTCCTGTTCGGTAAAGTATTTCACTGGTAGAAATGATCAATCCGAAAGCAAAAGCGTAAATGATAGAATATAGTATTTCCTGGTTCATAAGCTTAATGAATTTAGTAAATACATCCCTGCACCTCCCATGATCAGGCTGTCGAACCGATCGAGAAAGCCGCCATGTCCTGGCAGTATCCTGCTGAAGTCTTTAACATTGAATTGACGCTTGTAAATGGAGGCCAGCAAATCCCCGGCAAGTGCAAATGTGGCCACTATCAGTCCGGAAATCAATGCAATAGCCAGGGTGCTGCCAATTAATGGGCCCATAAAAGTAGCCGTTAGCGTTGCAAAGATAAACCCTCCGATGAGACCGGCAACCGTTTTGTTTGGACTTACTGAAGGGATCAGCTTTTTACGGCCGAATAACTGCCCGCTCAGCTGACTGAAGGCATCGAATACCATAATGACAAAAAAGCCGAAAAACAAAACCGGCTTTTCCATCAGGCTGAAATAATATAAACCCGCAGAAACGATCAAATAAGCCAAAACCGAAAAGAAGAAAACCATGGTTTTCCCCTTTTGGTTACTTTGCCACTTTACCTTTACCAACTCAATGATCCCTGCAAAAATGATGAGAATTACCAGGTAATGGAAAAACTGTGGGCCGAAATATATGCTGAAAAATAAGGCGTTGATGATCACAAAGTAGGTGCCGAATTTCAGCCACCTGGCTTTTTGATCATGGGAAGGTTTGTTTTTATTGATGCGCCATATGGCTATGGCTCCAATAGAAAAATACCCCATCAGCATATAGTAAAGTATCAACTCCATAGATCAGGATGTTCTGTTTTTGTCGTTCAGCACCCAATAAAGCCCTTTTGCATTGGTGCGCATCTCCGGAATGATCAGCTGAATGATGATATGTTCCAGAAAAGCCAGAATACCCCAGGTTACCATGATGTAATAAAAAGGAGTAATAAAATCGTACCCAAATAATACCGCAAAGAAAAACCCCTGGATGTATCCCCCGATTTTCCATGAATAAAGATGCAGGCTGGGGAACTTTCCGAACTTGATAACCGATAAAATATTGGCCAGTACAAAAAGGCCAAGAAATATGGAAAAACTTGCAATGTGTGGAGCAAATTCCGCACGCTTAAACAGCCATATCCCCAGAAATGCCAAAATGTAGGTTCCCAGATCGGCAATGGAGTCAATCTTTGATCCAAATTTGGTTTCCTGGTTGAACTTCCGGGCGATCCAGCCATCCAATACATCGGTTACCAGGTTGATGATCAGCAATACGGCAAAAGCCGTTTCATAGCCACTCAAAGCAAGATAAAGTATTACAGGAAAGGCTGCGAGCCTGTAAAAGGAGAGGAGGTTGGGGATTGTATAAAGGCTTTCTTTCTTCATCATGAAAAAGCATGTAAGGGTATACGGCAAACGTTTACATGCGGTTTCTTCTCTCTCAAAAAGTCACCTCAAAAAGTTAACATTGATTTAATAGCACGAATATAAGCAGATTTTTTTAAATGGCTTTTGGCTTATTCAACAATGAATTTATTCAGCAAAAGCCTTTAAAAATTCGTTAATATATTTTTCAAAGCGCGGATTGGCCGAAAGGGTGTTGTGGTCCTCGCCTTCAATTACCCTGACTTTGGCCGGGCCGGCCCATTGATCGGCCAGTTTTTTGGATTCCTGCGGAGGCACGATCCGGTCATCAGATGCCAGCAATACAAAAAGAGGCACTTCAATATGCGGTGCTTTTTTAAGGGAATTAAAAGGATGACGCAAAAGTAACCTGACCGGTAGTACCGGAAACATTTTCCGGGCCAGCCTCAGGATGCTGGAAAAAGGAGAGATCAGAATGACTCCCCGGGCGTTGCGGTGGCAGGCAAGATGGGTAGCCACCCCGGTGCCAAGGCTCCTGCCCATGATCACGATCTTTTCAGGGTCAATGTCTTCTCTTGATAAAAAATGATCATAGATCTCAAGGGCATCACTTTTCAGCTTTTTCTCGCCCGGTCTTCCTTCGCTCATGCCATAGCCGCGGTAATTAAACAGCACCGTTGACCAGCCTTCGTAATGCCTCACCCGCTCAATCATGTGGGAGACTTCTTCTGCATTGCCGCCAAAGAAAAGGATCAATCCGGGTTTTTCTTCCGGGGTTCGCTTGTTTACAAACCATCCATGAAGGTTGGTGCCGTCCTCCATTTGCAGGCTTTTCTCTTCAGCTTCAGGATAGCTCTCCCTGATCAGGGAAAGGGTGTGTTGGTCCAGGGGCTGGGGGAAGAAGATCATTTTGTCCTGCATGAAATATAAAAACATGCAGATAAGGATTATTAGCAACAATATGGTACCAAATATCATCCTGATTTTTTTAGCCATTTTTCACGATTTGAGAAAAACCCCCAGCGGGTTCAACTTATTTGGCTTTTTTGAGAGTAGAGAATTTTTGGATGCCTGATTTAATTTTTTCCAGCTTATATTCCGATTGCGCTGATCTTTCTTCCAGAAACCGGAAAAAATCCATGGTACTTTTTATAATGGTTGGCAGCCTCCGTTTATCCGGTATTTTATGCCCGGGATTAAAGTAATCAAAAAAGGAAATGGAGAACAACCATAGGTTCAACTCTTCAAAGCGTTCCTTGCTGTAATAAAGGATTCCCTGGTAAAGGTTTACACCCAGGAAATCGCGCACCTGCTGATCTTCCAGTATTTTCAGAAGCAATGCTGCTTTTTTCTTAAGCAGGGCCGGGGGCAGCCCGGAATTTTGCCGACTTTGGCCGGGGGCGTTTTTTGGAAGGCCACTAAAATCGAATATGGATTGATCAAATTTTAACAAAACCTCCAGCAGAATGATATCAAGGCTGATGTCCTGATCTCCCCTCCCGGTTTTCTTCAGCAATTCTTCCAACGGCCATTGAAGCATTAATTCCTTGAGAAAGGTGTGACTTTCCTTTTTTTTCGGTGTCAGCCTTTTTAAAGCACGAAGGGTATAAAAAGCCAGCAGCAAAATGGCGTTTTCACGGTAAGCACTGTTTTGGCCGATCACCAGAAGGTCTTCGGGTGTTTTAACCTCTGCTTTAAAAGCAAAAGG
>SKVW01000134.1 GCA_007129255.1 Bacteroidales bacterium | reverse complement strand
GGGCAGAGCCGCATCGGCGCATCCCTTTTTGAACAACGTCATTTATATATTGAAAACTCGCCGGTATTTTACGCCGATGAAATTAACACCCCCCTGCTGCTTATGCATGGTGATGTAGATGAAGCGGTGCCATGGGAGCAATCCATAGAAATGTACCTTGCCATGCGCCGGGCCGGAAAAGACGTCATTTTTCTGCAATACCGCGACGAGCCCCATCATCCCCGCAAATATCCCAACAAATTGGATTACACCATCCGGATGAAAGAATATTTTGACTACCATCTGAAAGGCAAAGAGCCAGCCGATTGGATCATTGAGGGAGTTCCTTATATGGGAGAGTAGCAAACAAACAACCTACTGTTTATCCCTGCCTGCAGGGTTTAACTGTGTTTAACTGCAGGCAGGGGATATATTGCCCCAATCTTTTTAAGGGTATAAACCGGTAATTTTGTTTGTATTTTTTAAACCTTTATATGCAATTATTGGTTAATTTTAACCAATAAGGAATCATTATCAAAAAGCTAAAAAATGGATCCCATCTTAAAGCGTTTAAAAATTGAGAATGTTAATTCGGGGGTATCTACCGGTGCCAAATGGTTTTCATCCGGAAAAGAAGAAACCCCATCCATATCTCCCATAAACAATAAGGAAATTGCCAGGGTAAAAAATGCCAGTCTTGATGATTATGAAGAAGTTGTAAAAAAAGCACAGGAGGCTTTTAAAATCTGGAGGGAAAAGCCTGCCCCGGAGCGGGGGGAAGTGGTAAGGCAAATCGGAAATGCCCTGAGGGAATACAAGGTTGATCTCGGCCACCTTGTGACCCTGGAAATGGGAAAGATCAACGAAGAAGGGCTGGGTGAAGTGCAGGAAATGATCGATATATGCGATTTTGCTGTTGGGCAAAGCCGCCTGCTCAATGGTTTTACCATGCATTCAGAGCGGAAAAAACACCGCATTTACGACCAATACCATCCTTTGGGAATTGTTGGCCTGATCACTTCTTTCAATTTCCCGGTGGCGGTTTGGGCCTGGAATGCAATGATTGCTGCCGTGTGCGGGGATGTGGTGATCTGGAAACCCAGTTCCAAAACACCGCTAACGGCCATTGCCGTTCAGAATATCATTTCCGGGGTCCTGAAAGAAAACAAGGTACCCGAAGGAGTTTTTAACCTTGTGGTAGCCAAATCCTCTACTTTGGGTGACAACTTTGTGGCTGATCGCCGTATTCCCTTGTTTTCCATTACAGGGTCCACAGCCGTAGGCAAACGCTTGTCCGGCATCATCGGTAAGCGACTTGGACGCTCTATACTGGAGCTTGGAGGAAACAATGCTGTGATCATTGCCCCCAGTGCCAACCTGGAAATGGCCGTTAAGTCTGTTGTTTTCGGGGCAGTAGGCACGGCAGGTCAGCGTTGCACCACTACCCGCAGGCTCATAGTGCATGAAAGCATTTACGACAAGGTTGCGGAAAAGCTGATCATTGCCTATAAAAGTATTTCCGGTAAAGTCGGCAATCCCCTTGAGCAGGATACCCTGATTGGCCCCCTGATAAGTGAGGATGCGGTTAATAATTTTCTGAAGGCCATCAGCCAGGTAAAAAAAGAAGGCGGAAAAGTACTCTTTGGAGGTGTTCCCTATGATTGCGAAAACCGTTCTTTCTGCCATTATGTGATACCGGCTTTGGTGGAAGCAGAGAACCATTATCCCATTGTACAGGAAGAAACTTTCGCTCCCATCCTTTACCTGATCAAATACAAAACCATTGAAGAAGCCATTGCGCTGAACAATGACGTTCCCCAGGGTTTGTCATCGGCAATTTTTACCAGGAACCTTCAGGAATCGGAACTTTTCCTTTCCGAAACCGGCTCAGACTGCGGTATTGCCAATGTAAACATCGGCACTTCAGGAGCAGAGATCGGGGGAGCTTTTGGAGGGGAAAAAGATACCGGTGGCGGACGGGAATCGGGATCCGATTCCTGGAAAAACTACATGCGCCGCCAAACCAACACCATCAATTTTGGTGATGACCTGCCCCTGGCCCAGGGAATTCAGTTTGGATTCTGATTATATAATACATCAGATTTAGCACCAGCAAAGCCTTGCTAATACGGCCCTTTTATCTTTGAATCAGGATAATGATTATCTTCGCATCCACCCAAAAGGTTTACCAAACAAAAAGGTCCGGATGAAAAATGTTTTTTTTTGTTTTTTCCTGGCAGGTGTATTACTCACATCCTGTGGGCTATGGGATTCAAGGGATCCCCGAAAGGAGTTATACATCATCCATGCAGGCAGTCTTACTTATCCTGTAAAAAAAATCAAGGAAGCTTTCCTGGAAGAGCATCCCGGGATCATTATCCGCACAGAAGCCTGGGGCAGCAAAGCCGGTGCGCGCAGGGTAATAGACCTGGAAACTCCTGCTGATGTTTACCTCTCAGCAGATTACATGGTCATAGAGCACATGCTTATACCCGATCATGCTTCCTGGTATATAAAATTTGCCGCCAACGAAATGGCCATTGTTTATACCGAAGACTCGAGATATGCCCAAGAGATCAACCAACAAAACTGGCATGAAATCATGCTTCGCCCCAATGTAAGCATTGGCCGCAGCAACCCTGACCATGACCCTTGCGGGGTAAGAAGTGTATTCACCGCCAAATTGGCGGGTATTTACTATGAAGATGAGGAACTTCCAGAGAAGCTGCTAAGCAAGGATACCCAAAACATCCGGCCAAAGGAAACCGATCTGATCGCTTTGCTTGAAAGCGGGCACCTGGACTACATATTCCTTTACCGTAGTGTAGCAGAACAACACAACCTGCCTTACCTTGAGCTTCCGCCAAAACTCTCTTTAGGCGATCCGGACCTGGCAGATTGGTACCGGCAGGTGGAAACCACCACCATGGGCACTTCTCCCGGGCATGAAATAACCGAGATTGGCCAACCCATGGTATACGGGCTGACCATCCCCCACCGCTCCGAAAATCAGGAGCTGGCCGAAACCTTTCTTGAATTTGTGCTGAGCCAGGAAAAAGGCATTAGAATCCTGGAAGAATTGGGCCAACCAGGGGTAGTGCCTTCATACACCCCATATTTTGATAAAATTCCTGAAAGGCTGCAGCAGTTTGCTGAAAAGGAACAATGATTTTCCCTTGCTAACCCATTCACCCTGCATAAATAAAAAATGGTCTTGCAAAGCTTTTGGCTGCAGGACCATTTTGATGTGAGGGTTATTATACCTTGAATGAAACTCTTTTCGGAGAGATTATTACTCCCGGATTAATATTGATTATCTGTCTTCAAGTATGCTTTGGTCCTCGACAGGCACCAGATTTTGATATTCAGTGGTTCGCCCGTCGGGTTTTTCATCCAGGATACCGCTGATCATCCAGGAAACTTTTTGGTTGGGTGTACCACCTGAAATTTTGAATTGGTTGCCCTGCACCTCTTTTGCAATGTAAAGGCCGGGAGCCGGGCTGCCAATGGCAGTAAGCTGGTAGTCAAAATCCCGGCTGATGCGCTCAAAGTAATCGGGAAGCTGCACAATGGCTTCACCTTCATGATCAAGCTCAATCGTACCGCGGTAAGTATTTCTTGGTTCCGGGGCCTGCTCTGAGAAATGCCGGATTTGCATTCTCTCATTGTCGGGATGTATCATTTTGGATGAAATGTTTCCACTTACGCTAAGATCGCCTGATACCGTCAGATCAATCTCTTCCCCAAAGCCCAAACCAATCCTTACTACCTCTGACTCGCGAACCACCAAACTATTTGTGGCTAAAACATGATAAACCCTTGGAGCACCCGAACCGAGTCCCCTGAAGCGGATGGTACTGAAACTTTCTTCTTCACCGGTATCAAGGTTCAGGTGTCCATCAATGTTGGCCGCTCCGTTTACATGCAGTTTTTCAGAGGGAGAATCGGTGCCGATGCCAACAAATCCATTGTGCCTGATGCGCAGCCTTTCGTTAAGGCCATCATCGCCATTGGTCCAGAAAAGCATATCGGCTTTTGTAGAACCTATTTCAGGGTTAACCCATACCGCATCGATGGCTCCGGCTGCTGAGCTGCCGGCATTGCTTGCCTGCAGGCGAAACATCAATCGGTTGCCCATTCCGGGATGGGGATCATCATCGGATGCCCTGGCACTGGTTTCCAGTAATACCCGGGTGTGGTCACCCCCTTCAATAGTCCTTTCAAGATAAAGAGGCTGACTGTCCCGTGACCTTGCCCTTATGGCTGTATTTTCAAGATCACTCACGTGCAGGCGGGCCCAGTTCTGATTTGTATTGAGCAGGAGGCTACCCTGGTCAAAAAGGGCATTGTCGCCCACCAACTCAAAAGGGGAGGCACCTTCGGGGCCTTGTTCTCCTTGCGGGCCTTCAGGACCAGGCTCTCCTTGCGGACCTGCAGGGCCTTCAGGACCAGGCTCTCCTTGCGGACCTGCAGGGCCTTGTTCACCTTGGGGACCCGTGGGGCCTTCCGGTCCAGGCTCTCCTTGGGGTCCTTCGGGACCAGGTTCACCCTGGGGGCCTTCCGGTCCGGGAGGTCCCTGTGGACCCGGTTCCCCACCCGACTCTGCATACAAAGCATAAGGGACGCTCAGCAAGGGGCTGGTACCCATCTCCAGGCCATCCACACTAATACGGATATAATAAGGACCTTCGGCCCAATCGATCTCCGAAAAAGCTCCTGGATTTCCACTTCCGATATGCAGGGTGATCATTCCAAACTCATTGGTCTGGCTTTGATGGGTTTCACTGAAAACGACCCCTCCGTTGGCACTACCCTGAAGCAATTCAACGCCAATGTTAATATTTTCGTGGGTTCTGACTTCCCCGGCATCATCCCGAATTACTGCCTGGTAATTGAAATTTGCCGGAAATTGTGCTTTTAATGACAAGACCAAAAAGGTGCTTAAAAAGCTAAAGAGAAAAATGGTTCTAAAAATTGTAAATCTCTTTTTCATAATCGTTATGGTTTTTATTTAGTTTTTAAAATCAATGGTTTATTGCTTAACTATTTTAAAGGTTTTCAAAAGGCTTCCATCCTTTATTACCTGAACAAAATATACCCCTGTTTCCAGGTGATGCAAGGCAATGCGGGAATTAGGTCCTTCAACGGTTCGTTTTTCCAGCAGGCGTCCGCCCATGTTTAGCAGCATGTAGCTGATCCCTTTGGTTTCCTCCAGGTCAAGCTCAAGATTCACATAACCGCTGGTAGGGTTGGGATAAGCGTCAATGGCAAAATTCAGTGAAGGGTCATTTACCAGGGTTGAAACGGAAATATCGCCCTGCTGGAATCCCTGGGTGAGCTGAAAATCGCCTGCAGCAAAGGTTTCTATTACCGTTTCACCCAGCGTCCAGCTTACCGAGCCGTTGGCGTTTTCATGGTAATCACCCGAAGTGGAGACGACTTCCTGGCCCATGACAGGCCAAACCCATAAAATCGTAAATAGCGCAAAAAAATTCAGGATTGTTTTTCTCATAGTGATGTTGGTTTTTTCTTTTTTTTATTAATGTTAATTTTCTATTCCAAACCGCAGGCAGAAAGGCAGTATTTTTCCCCCTGTCAACTTATTATACAGCTTTATCTGCAAAACAGGCTCATTAATTTTTATTTCTTTTCAAAAAAACTGTTGCATTTCCCCATAAAAAGCGCAATATCAAATAATTGGCAAAAAAATATTTAGTAGTATTTTTTTTGCAAACGAAAGGTTTTTTTTTATTTTTGATCTAACAAAAACTAATTTTAATAAAAACCTGGCCAAATAATCTTAATTAATCATGGGAAGTCAACATGACATCTCGCCTTCAGAGGTGACTTACTACCTTGAAGCCTTTGACAATGGTGACAAAAATGCACTGGATAAGCTATTTCCTATTATATACAAAGAGCTCAGGAAAAACGCCCGGCATTTGCGGTTTCAGTTTTACAACATGGATACCATGAACACCACCGCCTTGGTGCATGAGGCATATTTGAAACTGATGCAGGCCGGCAAAGGCGATTTTAAGAATCGTGCACATTTTTTCTTTGTAGCATCCAGGGCCATGCGACAAATACTGGTTAATGCTTCTTTAAAAAAGAGGACCCTGAAAAGAGGTGGCGACCAGCAACCGGTTCCGGTGGAACAGGTTGAGGAACGCCTGGAGCTAAGCGATAAAACCGCGGAAGACCTGCTTTTGCTGGACGATGCTTTAAAAAAACTGGAGATGCAGGATAAACGCCAGGCTCATATTGTAGAATGCCGTTTTTTTGGGGGAATGAGCATTGAGGAAACTGCCGCAAGCCTGGACATCAGCCCGGCTACTGTAAAACGGTCCTGGACCATGGCCAAAGCCTGGCTTTACAATGAGTTAAATGAACAATAAGTTTTAGCATGGGAGAAGAAATGACCTATTGGGAGCGGGTATCCGGGGTTTTTCAAACCTGTCTGCAGTTGCCCGAAGAAGAGCGTAAAACCTGGATACAGGAAAACATTGCGCCATATGAAGACAAGGTTGCCCGGGAAGTGTTAAAGCTTCTCAACAGCAGCAAAAAAGCCAACCGTTTTTTTGACTCCCTTCAGATGCGTTTGGAAAACGACCTTGAAAAAACCCATCAATTGCATCGCTACCAGGAGGGAGATACCATTGACAAATTCCGCATTAAAAAGACCATTGGACAGGGCGGAATGGCCAGTGTATATCTTGCAGAACGAGACGATGGACAATTTGACCAGCAGGTAGCCATCAAGGTATTGAATTCAAAAAACCAGGGACCCGGATTAAAAGAAAAGTTCAGGCAGGAACAACAGATCCTTGCCGGTATTAACCACCCCAATATTGCCCGCCTTTACGATGGCGGCATTACCCCCGAAGGTTTTCCCTATATCGTGATGGAGTATGTGGACGGGCTTCCCCTCGATGAATACTGTGCCCGGCAAAAACCCGGACTGGAAACCAGGCTGAAGTTATTTTTGCAGGTGGGTGCAGCCTTGCAGCATGCCCACAACAACCTTATCATACATCACGATATCAAGCCCGGAAATATCCTGGTGGACAAGTCCGGGCAGGTAAAGCTCCTTGACTTTGGCATTTCAAGGGTTTTGATTCCGGACAAAAAACATGAAAAAGACCGCTCTTTTGCCGGCACCCTGCGCTATGCCTCCCCCGAACAGATGAAAAGCCAGCCTGCTTCGGTAGCATCCGATATTTACCAGCTTGGCCTGGTGCTGCACAAGATAATTACAGGCAAAGACCTAAAAAAAGAAATAACCTTCAGGCCTTCCGAAAACCAAAAAGTGCCTCACTCAAGAAGGATTTGCAAGGGCATGAACCAGGAGTGTCCTCATTTGAAAGGTTATCCCGTATGGGTACGCAATGATTTTCATGCCATAATGGATAAAGCCCTCAGGGAAGACCCGGCAGACCGCTATCTTACCGTATCGGACCTGATGCAGGACACCCGCAACTTACTGGAAACTTACCCGGTAAAAGCCCGCAGCCAAACATGGCAATACATTACTTTGAAGTTTTTATTGCG
>SKVW01000205.1 GCA_007129255.1 Bacteroidales bacterium | reverse complement strand
TGGCTGAAACCAGTCCCGTATGTACGGGACTAAACTGCCGAATCCTTTTTCTCTTGTTTTTTGCAAAAGTTCTTATAAATAATCCACGGAGAGGTGGGTGAGTGGCTGAAACCAGCAGTTTGCTAAACTGCCGTACCCGTTAAGGGTACCGGGGGTTCGAATCCCCCTCTCTCCGCTAGTTTTCTAGGTGTAGCCCCGCACAGGCGGGATAAACTCCGCCCGGTTAGGGTGTTCCGATTTAAGATCGGGAAGTTAGCAGCGTTCTTTTTTATAAATATTTTTCGGGGTGTAGCGTAGCCCGGTTAGCGCGCCTGCTTTGGGAGCAGGAGGTCGCAAGTTCGAATCTTGCCACCCCGACACGGATTATTGGTTCCGTAGCTCAACTGGATAGAGCAACAGCCTTCTAAGCTGTAGGTTCCAGGTTCGAGTCCTGGCGGAATCACCAGGCGGGCGCAAACAGTGCCCGTTTTTTTCACCACCCCCCTCCTGCCGTTTTTTTTAACCCACTTTCCCGTTCCTGTTTTTTTCATTTGGAATTAACCAGGTTTTTTTTATCCGGTCAGGCAAATTCGGGTTTGGAGCATTTTTTATTGGAAAAGGGTTTTAAAGGGATTGCCCGCATTTTCAATTTATTTTTCTTTTGGCAGGAACCCTTTTCGTTTATTAATTTTGTTGCAAACCAAAAAGAAAAAGCCATGTCTGTATTGATGGAATTTGCCATGTTCCCTACTGATAAAGGAGAGAGCGTAAGCCCTTACGTGAGCCGCATTATTAAAATGATTGACGAATCGGGACTTGAATACAAGCTGACCCCAATGGGTACGGTGGTGGAAGCCGGCAGCATACAGGAGATTCTGGGCATTATTGAAAAAGCCCATAAAGTGCTGGATGATGATTGCAGCCGAATCTATTCCACCATAAAACTGGATATTCGCAAAGGAGCCGAAAACCGCCTGGAAGGGAAAGTGAAGTCGGTAGAGGAGAAGATCGGAAAGGTGAAGAAATAAAAAAGCCGCAAAGGTAATTATCCTATGCGGCCAGGGGTTCTTACTTCCTTGTCGTGCTTATTCCATTTGAGCCTGCCGGTGTTTTTCCCTGTAGCGTTCAAACAGGCGGCGATGTTTATCGGTCATGTCAATCTCCCTTCCCTGGATGTAAACCTTTGATATGTCGGTCCACAACTCCAGTGGAGTGCCATCGGTGATAATGAATGTGGCATCCTTTCCCGGCTCAATGCTTCCCACGCGATGATCCAGGCCAAGGATTTCTGCGGCATGGAGGGTAATGGCTTTCAGGGCTTCTTCCTCCGGCAGTCCGAAGGCCACGGCTGATGCGGCGTGGTGGGGCAGGCGGTAAGCGGATGCCGCTCCGGCATCTCCTCCGATGCAAAACCTGACTCCGGCATCATGCAGAGCGGCAGGCAGGGTATAGGCCTGGTCATAGCCTTCCCATTGGCGGGAGGGTCCTCCAATCACAGGGGCTACCATAACAGGAATGTTGCGGCTTGCGATCTGATCTGCTAAATAGGCCCCATCGCGGGCTCCAACCAGAACCATGCGCAGGTTTTCGCTTTCGGCCCAGTCCAGGGCGGCCTGGATTTGCCTGAGCTCATTGGCAACCACGAATACGGGCATTTCCTGGTTCAAAACAGGAATCATCGCACTCCATCGCACATCCACGGGATGGTGGGGGGCATGGTCGTTATCCATGGCTTCCCGGGCCTTTTTGTACCGCCGGGCTTTTTCAAAAGCCTCATGAAGTTCTTTCAGGGCTTTGTCGCGGGCTTCCTTTTCCCGCATTGCCGGCCATTCAATCATCATGCCGATGGAGGGCTCCAGGGTCATTTGTGCCCAGGTCCAACCGTCGGTCATCATGGCATCGGCCTGCCCGGAAATGATTCCGCCCATGGGGGTGCTTACCACTGTGGTGATGCCGTTGACGGCTGCTACAGGGATGTGTTCACTGGCAGGATGGAAAGCTACCCTGGCCCTGACATTCGGATTGATGTTTCCTATTTCGCGCATGTCGGTGGTTTCTGCAATCCGGCCGATCTCGCTCAGGCCCATGGTGCTTCTTCCATGTATCATCCCGGGATAGACATGCTTGCCGCTGATATTTATGATACGGGCATTTTCAGGGATCTCGGGTGCTGTTCCAACCCCTGTGATGATGCCGTTTTCAAAAAGCACTGTGCCATTGGGTATGGGTTCACTGCTTACCGGGTGTATGGTGCCCCCAACCAGGGCGATAGGCTGCTGCTGGGATGGTGCGGGGGTATGCCCTCTTAGCTGTATGGCTGTCAGCAGCAATACAATTAAAAGGTATATGGTTAAAATTGGTTTTATGATCCTGATGAATGAAAATGATTTCATGGGTCGGAATATTTTGAATTGTGTGTTTATGGTTTGCTGTTTGTGCCTTTCTCCTGCCGGAGAATATACTGGATGATCTTTGCCCTTTCCTGACGGACTTCTTGCCTTAAAAGCCGGTCCTGATCCCGGTCAAAATATTTTCGGCCTTCCACCCAGGTTTGTTCGGCAGAGGTGAAGGTAGACATGGGGTGACCGTTCCAGATAACAAAATCTGCGTCTTTGCCGGGTTCCAGGGAGCCGGTTCTGTGATCAATGCCGAGCAGCCTGGCCGGATTGCTGGTTACAAAAGCCAGGGCATCTTCTTCATCTACCCCGGTTTTCATGGTTTTGGCGGCTTCCCAGTTCATGCGGGTAGCTAGCTGGGTGTTGTCGGAATGAAGCACGGTAAAAGCTCCTGCATCATTCAGCAGGCGGGCATTGTAAAGGATGCCGTCATAGGCTTCCATTTTAAATGACGACCAGTCGGTCCATACCACGGCAGCGGCTCCGTGCTCGCGAAGTTCATCGGCGATCTTATAGCCCTCCAGGGTGTGTTCAAAGGAGGCCACCCTGAAACCAAATTCTTCTGCCAGGCGCATCATCATGAGCATTTCATCGGCACGGTAGGCATGCACATGGGCCAGACGCTCTCCGTCCAGTACTTCGGCAATGGCTTCCAGCTGCAGATCCCGGCGGGGGGGAAGCCCTTCCTGTTTAGCTTCCCATCTTTTCCGGTTTTCCTGGTATTCTTTGGCCGCCTTGAAAGCATCCCTGATAATTTGTTCTGTGCCCATGCGGGAATTGGGGTAACGCCCTTCCATGCGTTTAACGTTTTCACCGAGGGCAAACTTCAGGCCGGGGCTGGCATCCTGAATAAGCAAGTCATCCGGCATTTTACCCCAGCGCATTTTAATGATGGCATTTTGCCCGCCAATGGGATTGGCTGATCCGTGAAACAGGCTGGCAGAGGTGAGTCCTCCTGCCAGCAGCCGGTAGATCCACACATTGTCTCCATGCATTACATCGGTAATGCGGGTTTCGGAAGTAATGGCATCGCCCACCTCGTTCACGCCCCCTGTGATGCTGGTGTGCAGGTGAGGGTCGATCAGTCCCGGGGTAATGTGCATTCCGGTGCCGTCAATCACCTGGGCCCTGCGGGGCTCCATTATATTTGGTCCCACGGCTTCAATTTTTCCTTTGGTGATGAGCAGATCGGCATTCTCCAGTTTACCCTCCGGACCCTGGGTCCAGATGGTGGCATTCCGGATCAGAACATTTCTGGGTTGCTCCGGGATTTCCGTGATGCCGTATTCCATGGATGGGAAAAGTGATAGAAGCTCCAGGGTCTCATCCTCCGGCTGTTTATTTTTATCGTTATCCGGTTCTTTTTCCGTTTTTTTTGTCCGGCCGGCCTCCCAGGTAAAGAAACTGCCATCGGCAGTTTCTCCAAAACCGGTAAGGCGATCATCTTCAAGGTTGGCAGACAGACGGTAAATGCCTTCCATGTTTTCCAGGGAATCGGCAACAAAACCCAGGGTCAGGCGCTGTTTGTCGAAAGCCGCCTGTTTCAAACGAACGGTTTTTCCCTCCAATGAAATTTTGCCTTTGAGGCTACGTTCGTTGCCCTCAATCGTCAAAATCGCATCATCCAGATTGTTGTGGCTTTTCACCGTCCACTCTCCTTTGGGATCTTTCCTTTCGGGTTTAACTTCATATTTTTTACCGTCGATCCAAACCTGTTCAATGGATGCATCTTTTTCAAAAATGTCTTTGTTGCAAATAATAAAGCTTGCGGATTTTCCTGATTCCAGTGAGCCGTAGCGGTTTTCTATGCCGAGCAGACTGGCCGGAGCGGTGGTAAGTGCTTCCAGGGCTTTTTCCTTGTCCAGGCCCCGTTCAACCATTTTCCTGAGGTTTTTCAGGAAATCGTTCTTGTCTTTCAGCCCATGGGATGTAAAAGCAAGAGTGGCTCCTGCATCGGAAAGTTTTTTGGCATTTTCGGGTGCAAGATACCAATGCCGGAGTTCTTCGAGGGACACCGACATGGATTCTTCGGGAGATCCCACTTTGGGGGTTTCGGGGAAAGTCAGGGGGAGGATCACCGGCAGCCCCGTGGCAACTATTTCTTTGAGGCGGCGGTATTCATGGCCACTGCCTTTTACCCAGGCATTCAGTGAAAATTCTTTGGCAATGGCCCCAGCACGCATAAAAAACTGTTCATCGGTTGCTTCAAATACGAAAGGCAGGTTTTTATCTCTTGCATCGGCCAATGCTTGGAGTGCAGCGTTTTCTTCCGGTCGTTTCAGCCCGGCAGGGTCACTTTGATACAACGATGTTGCCTGTTGATACCATTCGGCATCATAAAAGGACTGCCGCATCAGGGCGATGGAGCCCATCACTGAAGTGGGATATCCCCTTCCAAAATCTCTGCTGCGCTCAAAGGAAAGGATCTGCGACACCCCGGACTGAATAATCAGGCGGTTAATCTCATCTTCTCCCAGGCTGACGATGGCGCCACTGCCACGCATCAGGCCCTGAATAGGCACTGTATGGCCCGCCACAAATCCGGCCGAACGAAGTTTTTTCGCCTCCGCACTGTCCGGCATAAAATTCCCGGCTCCGCAAAAATGGCTGCGGATCTGTGGATTCCAGTGGATGTTTTTTTCCGCTTCTTCTTTTTTAACGGCTGGGATGCCATAAGCTGCATAGGCATCTATGAATCCCGGGTAGATCATTTTACCATCCAGGTTAATGACCATGGCATCGGCAGGAATGCTGACCCCTTTGCCAATAGCTTCAATCACCCCTCTGCGCACCACCATGGTGGCACCAGGGATTACTTCTCCGGGTTTGGCGACAATGGTTGCATTGGTAAAAGCAAATACCGATGGGGTGTTGTCGCGAAGGCCAATGACCCTTGTTGTTTGTGAGAATAATCCGGAGGTAATGAAAATGAGCCATAACAAAAAGAAAACCTTATAAAACTTCATCTTTGGTTAGGTTGAGGTATTAGGATATATGTTTCTATTTCAGGGCCTAAAAATATAAAGAATTGGGGTAATCTGGTATGCAAATCTGCCTGCTAAGTCCTAAAATAGTAAATAGTCTATTAATTAGCTTTTTTTTGCATTAAAGGTCTTTTTTAGCGGACTCAACATGGGAAAAATTCTTTTTTCCATCGCCAATAGCTTACTGAATGATTTGGTTTTGGCCCTTATCATTTATTATTATCAGGAAATTTTTGTATATTTGAGTTAATCATGGTTCACTTTTAAAAAAAAATAAAAATGAGACATATTAAGATTATATTTTTTTTAGCAGCCATCCTTATTTTTTCTCCCGGATTAGTTAATTCCCAAACCATTAGCGGGGGCATAAAAGGAGGACTTACCATGAGCAACCTTTACATTGATGAGGATGATATCGATGATGAAAATGCCCGTTTTGGCATTAACGTTGGATTTTTCAGCCAGATCATGTATTTTGACACTTTCGGGATCCAACCCGAGCTATTGTATACTTCCAAAGGGACAGAGGGTGTTTATGGAGGGTTCATTGATCAAAAAGTCAAATTCAATTTAAACTATATTGATTTGCCTTTGCTGGCCATTTTTCGTCCGGTTGAGCTCATTGACTTTTATGTCGGACCTTACCTTGGGTTTTTGCTTAGCAGCAATGTTGAGTTTACCGGAACCATTGAAGGCGAGAGTGAGATTGACCGGGATAATTTCAATACTTTTGATTATGGAATAACTGCCGGTATTGGCTTTAATTTGGGGAATCTGCGTGCCGGTTTGCGATATAATATCGGGTTGCAAAAACTTGCCGATAGTGATTTAGCCAACTTACTTCTAGGTGACAGCAAAAATGGCTACGGGCAGTTATACATTGCCTTTATACTATCCGAGCAATAAAATGGTTTTGGCTGCCGGCTTTATTAAAAACTTATACCTTTGCCGGCAAAACCCCAATTGTTATGCCCGAGTGTATCGGAAGATTTTTTATACGCAACGGCCGTTTAATGGAGGTGCAGCACTTTGACAGTACTTTCCTGGCCGACCCTCATTATATTTATGAAGTTTTCAGAGTTGTTGGCGGTATTCCTCTTTTTATAGAAGACCATCTTGACCGTTTGCAGAAAACCATAACCCTCACGGGAGCCCGTTTTCGGTGGAGTTTATCAGAAATCGGCACCCAGGCAAAAGACCTGGTGCTGGCCAACAACATGAAGACGGGTAACATCAAGATCGTTTTTCGACCGGGGCATGCACCTGATATGGACCAATTGCTGGTATACATCACGGAACATCAATACCCCACAGAAAATCAGTATCGTAAGGGAGTGGGGGTGATGTTGTTCAGGGGAGTGCGGCAGAACCCCAATGCCAAGGTGATGGATGTGGAGCTGCGCAGGCAAACCAGGGAGCATAAATCCGGTAAAGGAGTTTACGAAGCTTTACTGGTTGATCACAATGGCTGCATTACCGAGGGTAGCCGGACCAATGTGTTTTTTATCTGCAACATGGAATTGATCACTCCTCCCCTGGAAGACGTATTGCCGGGTATTACCCGTAAATATATCATTCAGCTTTGCCGGCAATTAAATATACCCATCAAAGAGGAAAAGGTGAAGGTTAAAGACCTTCCCGATATGGAAGGGGTGTTTATCAGCGGTACTTCCCGAAAAGTTTTACCCGTTAACCGGATTGATGAACTGCCATTTGAAGCGGATCATCCCCTTACCCGGCAACTGCAGGAAGTCTTTAACGAAAAGGTGAAAAAATACCTTGAATCCCAAAAAGCCAAAGTATAAGCGTGTTTTTTTAAATCCTGCTAAATCCTATAGTTTTTTAAACTTAACAATAAGATACAAACCCAATAAAATCAGCTTAACTCATGGAAATTAGCGGTACCATATTCCAGGTGCTTCCCGAACAAAGGGGAGAAGGTAAAATTGGCCCCTGGAGAAAACAGGAATTTATTGTGGAAACCCCTGGTCAATATCCCCGAAAAGTATGTATTCAGCTGTGGGGTGATAAAATTGATGAGTTTTCCCTGAAGGAGGGGGAAGTAGTAAAAGCTTACGTAAATGTTGAAAGTAAGGAATATAACGGCAGATGGTTTACCAATGTAAAAGCCTGGAAAATAGAAAAAGAAGGCGACTCCGGGGCACCCCCGCCTTCAGGGGATGAACTGCCGCCTTTTGATGAGCCTCTTCCTCCGGCCGACGAAAATGATGATCTTCCTTTTTAGGTTCGGAAATTCTTATTTTTTGCAGTAGAAACTTCCTAATTGGTTTTTATTGAGAAAAGCTTCCCAAAAATTTGCAGTATTGCGGGTTTTCCGCAATTCCTTTGCCCCTGATGCAAATTTCATGATCACTTAACAGGGTTTTCTAAAAAAGGGCACATAAATTGCCCGATGCTTACCTGCCAAGAAACGCCGTTGGCCGAAAAACAATTTTCCGTTTCCGGGGGTTGTAATACTTTTGAAACGGTTTTTTTTCAACCCTAAAAATCAGGATCTGTTTTAAACAGCAAAATGTTCAGAACCGGACATAGCTATCCGGATTTGAACGCACCATCAACGCTCAATAGTGTGGACTGTGGAAAAGGTTCCTGATTAAGGGTGTAATTAAAAGCTTGTTACAATCTATGGCACAATAAATGACATGTCTGGCTTTAAAACTTTATAAAAGCAAGGTTATTAATACTAAATACTGTGAAAACAAGAGTAATAATTATCATTTTATTAATGGTTTTTTCCTGCCCGGGATTGGTTGCTGAAGAAAAGGGAAGGGCTCTTTTGAGGGGTTTGGTTACCGATGCCTCCAGCACAGAGTCCCTGCCCGGTGCTTCCATTTTTGTAAGGGAAGCGGGCAGGGGAACCACTACTGATGTGGAAGGCAGGTTTCAGTTATACCTGCCTGAAGGAAACCATCAGGTAGAAGTATCTTATGTTGGTTACCAGACACAGGTTCTCCACGTAGACCTAAAAAACCAGGCGTTTATTACCGTAACCCTATCCCGGGGAAATCTTGAACTTTCGGAAGTGGTTGTAGAAGACCACCGCAGCGGGGCGCATGTAGAGCGCACTGAGATGGGAGTGGTGCGCCTTCCAAGTCAGACCATTCGCCAGATTCCGGCCATGATGGGAGAGGTGGACCTGATCCGGTCTATACAGCTTTTGCCGGGAGTGCAATCGGTTGGGGAAGGCTCTACCGGTTTCAATGTAAGGGGTGGCGGGATGGACCAGAACCTCATTTTAATGGACCAGGCCACCGTTTATAATGCATCTCACCTCATGGGTTTTTTTAGTGTATTTAACAACGATGTGGTTAAAGACATCAACCTTTACAAAGGAAATATTCCAGCCGAGCATGGAGGAAGGCTTTCCTCACTGCTTGATGTAAGGATCAGGGAAGGAGATATGCAAACCTACCGTGCTTCCGGCGGCATTGGCACTATCTCCAGCCGGCTGATGCTTGAAGGCCCCATTGTGCAAGACCGGGTTTCTTTTATTGCAGCCGGTAGAAGGTCTTATGCCGACCTCTTCCTGCCTCTGGCCAGCGATCCCAATATACAGGGGCATAAATTGTTTTTTTACGACCTCAACACCAAGATCAATGCCCGATTGGATGATAAAAACCGCTTTCAGCTTTCCTCTTATATGGGGCAGGATGTTTTTCGTTTTGGGCAGCAGGATCCTTTTACCATATCATGGGGAAACTCCACCCATAGTCTGCGCTGGAACCGGATCATGAGGGATGACTGGCTGCTCAATGTCACCCTGCTTTATACTGGCTATGACTATTCCCTGAAACAGGAAGGAGCGGGCACCAACTTTATCTGGGATGCAGGAAATAAAGACATTGGGTTAAAAACAGATTTTGGGTGGTTCCCGAATGAAAACAATACCATTAAATTTGGTTTCTCCAGTTTGTTTCATGAATTTAATCCCGGAATTTTCCGGGGTATTGATGACGACAGCATGTATGATGCGTTTGGGTCAACCGGTTCCAACGCCCTGTCGCATGCCTTGTTTGCCTCCAATGAACAAAAAGTGAATGATCGCTGGGCATTGGAATACGGCTTGCGTTTTTCTGCATTTCAGAGCATGGGCCCCTCCACGGTATATAATTTTGATGAACAATACAATTATATCGACAGCACGGAGTTTGGCCGTGGAGAGATTTACAATACCTGGTGGGGTTTTGAGCCCCGGGCAGGACTACGCTATACCCTGAATGCACAATCTTCGGTGAAAGCCAGCTACAATCGCACCTTACAGTACCTGCACCTGGCTAGCTACAGCGATGGCGGAAACCCCCTGGATATCTGGGTGCCTTCTTCCAAAATGGTAAAACCCCAGATCGGCAACCAATATTCTGTGGGATATTTCCGCAATCTGGAGCTGAACCAAAGCATTGTGGAATCTTCTGTGGAGGTGTTTTACAAATCCATGGATAACCAGATTGATTTCAAAGACAATGCCTGGCTGATGCTCAACCCCAAAATTGAAGGGGAATTTCGTTTTGGGCAGGCATGGGCTTATGGAGCAGAATTTTTACTAAGGAAAAACGAAGGACGCTTCCACGGATGGATCAGTTACACCTGGTCCAGGGCCGAAAGGCAGATTGAAGAGATCAATAATGGCAATCCCTATCCGGCGTCCTATGACAGGACCCATAACCTGAGCCTGGTAACCAATTATGAATTGAGTCCCCGCATCACCCTGTCAGCAACCTGGGTTTATACTACCGGTGCACCGGTAACTTTACCCTCAGGACGGTTCGAATACGGTGGACAGATCAACCCGGTTTACACCGAGCGCAATGATTATCGGCTCCCCGACTATCATCGTCTGGACCTGGGCATGTCCATCCGCAGCCGGGAAAAACCCGATCGCAATTTCCGGAGCGAATGGAACATTTCATTGTATAATGCTTATTACCGCAAGAATACCTGGATGATCGACTTCCGCTCCAATGAAGATCAGAAAGGACAGGTTGATGCTTACAATGTTTATCTTTTTCCCATTTTGCCCTCGGTTACCTACAATTTTTATTTTTAAGTCTTGAGAGATGAAAACAACAAATTTAAACCAACAAGAGTCATGATGCGGAATAAAATATTTTTCCTGTTTTTCTTTCAGCTTATTTTTTGGGGTTGCAGTGAAAGAATGGACCTGGAGCTCAATGATTCTTATGCTCGCTTGGTGGTTGAGGCGACCCTTACCGATCAGGCAAACCAACAGGTTGTCAGGCTTACCAAAACGGCCCCGTATTTTACCGAGCAGCCTTCCTCCGGGGTTGAAAACGCCCTGGTTACCCTTCGCGATGAAGAAAACGCATGGTTGCTGGAACAATTGGGCCCAGGGGAGTATATAACCCCGGATGGCTTCCGCATAAAGTCCGGAAAGACCTATCATCTTGAGATTGACCATAACGGAATCCTTTATGAGGCCTTCTCCAAAACCCCTGCTGCCGTGCCGATAGATAGCCTTGGTTTCCGTCCGCATCCCTGGCTCAGCGATCATTATGAAATGATCATTCATTTTCAGGAACCCGGCGAAACCCGAAACTTCTATAAATGGAAAATTTACCATAATGAAAAGTTGCTCACCAATATCCCCAATAAAATGCCTTTTTCAGATGATGAGGCCTTGAACGGAAGATACATAAGTGCTCCTATCTATATCTTTCAGCCGGAAGACGGCATTCCCCAGCCTGGTGATACCATCCGCACAGAAATGTACAGCATTACGGAAGGTTATTTTGATTTTATGATCGCCATGCGCCGGTACCAGGGGGCAACCGGCGGTCCTTTTACCGGCCCACCGGCCAATATTCCAAGCAATTTCAGCAATGGGGCCCTGGGTTTCTTCCTTACCGCAGGCGTTTCGCAACAAAGTCTGGTGCTGGAATAAATCCACGAACCCAACATTGGTTAGCGAAGAATTATTTTCTGTGGTTTTTGTTTTTTAAATTAGCAGAAAATTCACCCTTGCTATGGATAATGAAACCTTCCGAAGATACGGCCATGAGTTTGTGGATTGGCTGGCAGATTATTTTGAGAATGTGGAGAAGTATCCGGTTAAGCCCGGGCTTACTCCTGGAGATATCCTGTCAAAAATTCCCCTTTCCCCGCCCAAAACCGGGGAAGACATGGATCACATATTCAAAGATTTTAAGGAAGTGATCATGCCGGGCATTACCCATTGGCAGCATCCCGGCTGGTTTGCCTATTTCCCTGCCAATAACAGCCCGCCATCGGTTTTGGCCGAAATGCTCACAGCAGGTTTGGGTGCGCAGTGCATGATTTGGCAAACCTCACCCGCTGCAGCAGAATTGGAAGAAAGGATGATGGAATGGCTGCGCGATATGATCGGCCTGCCTTCCGGCATGGCCGGGGTGATCCAGGATACGGCCTCCACGGCAACTTTGTGCGCATTGCTTACGGCAAGGGAAGTAAAAACTGATTTTCGAACCAATGAGGAAGGCAACAGTGGAGACCTCCGGGTTTATGCATCGGCTGAAACCCATTCAAGCATTGAAAAGGGGGTGAAAATTGCCGGTTATGGGAAAGAAAACCTGGTGTATATTGATACGGATGAAAATTTTGCCATGATTCCCTCCCTTTTGGAGGAAGCCATTGATATTGACATCAAAAACGGCAAAATACCCGCTTGTGTGGTGGGTACCCTGGGCACCACTTCCTCAATGGGCATGGATCCCCTGGAAGAGATTGGGTCCATCTGCCAAAAATACAATATCTGGTTGC
Source organism: Bacteroidales bacterium (assembly GCA_007129255.1). GTDB lineage: Bacteria > Bacteroidota > Bacteroidia > Bacteroidales > UBA7960 > PUML01. Next base: position 10,972 of record SKVW01000205.1, on the reverse strand, counting down.
ATGTGGATGCCGCTTATGCCGGAACGGCAGCCCTGGTGACTGAGTTTCGGGGCTTTATGAAAGGGGCGGAAATGGCCGACTCTTTTGTTTTCAACCCCCATAAATGGATGCTTACCAACTTTGACTGCTCAGCCTATTTTGTAAAAGACGCTGCTGCACTGATCCGCACTTTTGAAATCCATCCCGAATACCTGAAAACAACAACCGACCATAAGGTAAAGAATTACCGGGACTGGGGTATCCAGCTTGGGCGCCGGTTCCGGGCCCTGAAGCTTTGGTTTGTGATTCGGAGTTATGGTCTGGAAGGGTTGCAACAGATGGTAAAGAACCATGTGAACCTGACCCGCCAATTCCGGGAATTGCTCGAAAGCGACACCCGATTAGAAATCCTGGCCCCTGTTCAGCTTACCCTGGTTTGTTTTCGCTACAATCCCGGTGGGATGGCCGAAGAAACCCTTTCGGAGGTCAACCGTAAATTGCTGGAAAAGGTCAATGCTTCAGGAGAAGTATTCCTTACACATACTTCGCTGAAGGGCAGGTACGCCATCCGCTTGTCGGTAGGGCAACGCAACACCGGTATTGGGCAAATCAATAAGGCCTGGGAACTGATCTCTCAACATGCAGGAGATTGAAGCCGGACTCCCGCTTAAAGCGTTTCTGTTCCAGGCTGTTCACAAAATTCCTTTATGCCTTCCACCAGGCGGTCAATGTCTTCCTGGTTGTTGAAGATATTCAAGGAGATGCGGATCTTTTGATCCCTTATGGTGGTGATCACTCCATGGTTTTCAAGGAAAGTAACACATTCCTGGTTGTTTTTTCCGGCAAGGTTTATACTGAGAATGGCTGACTGCTCTTCGGGCGTTTGTCTGGGGCTGTGGATTTCCATCTCCTGGATCTGGTTCAGGCCGGCAACGGTTTGGTTGGTAAGCTCCAGAATCCTCTTCCGTATGTTTTCAAAACCTATTTTTTCCATGTAACGCATGGCCCGCTCCAATCCTGCAATGTTTTGCAGGTTCATGGTACCGAAATTATACTGCATGGCATTGGGTTGTATGCTCAGGGGTGCTTCCTTTCCGGTGAGGATGTATTCCCCTTCTTCCGGCACCACTGAAAGCCAGCCAGCCAAAGGGGCAGGATATTCGCGGCGAAATTCATCGGTCGTAAAAAACAAAGATCCGGTGTGTCCGGCAAGTCCCCATTTGTGAAGGGATATGGCCATGGCATCAATATTCATTTTCTTAACATCAATGGGGAAAAACGGAAATCCCTGGGTGGCATTGACAATGAATTTCAGGCCCTTTTCTTTTACCGCTTTACCAAGTTCTTCCAGGTTTTGCCGGTAGCCGCTGGCATATTGCACATGGGAGCATACCACTGCCCGGGTGCCCTGGTCCACTTTTTCCATGATCTTTTCCACCGGGTAGCGGCCGCTTTCCGGTGATACATATTGTATTATGATATCCTGATATTTGAAAGGAACATCCGTGGCGGGAAATTCTTCCTCCATTGAAATGATGTTGAGATCCTGGCCCCATTTATTTTTCATGGGCAGGGCAATCATGGAGAAGGCCAGAGAGGAGTTGGGCAAAAAGGCCAGGTTGTGGGCAGGGGTGTTGATCAGCCGGCCGATCCTGCGTTTGAGCATTTCGGCTTTTTCCAGATCAGTATGCCAGTAAATATCTCCCGATTCGTAAATAGTTTTATAAGCATTGCGAATGGCTTTATATACCTGCCGGGGTATTGGCGACATACCCGCACTTTGGAAATAGGCCATCTTTTCGGTTACTGCAAAATCTTTTCTTATTTTCTCCCAGGATATTTCTTTCATAACATTTTTTTGTGTGTAATAACAATTGATGAATTACCCATAAAATACAAAAAAAAATTACAACTGGTAAGTGGGGATGGTAATTTGCTCTTTGGTAGGCAGTACCCATGGGGCAAAACCTTCAATCAAACCGTAGAGGTAGGAGCCTTCTCTGGCCTGGTCGGAAAGGATATCAATATGCTGGTCCAGAAAATTTAAAAAAATTAGCAGGATGCTGAGTATGAATGCATATTTAATAAAGCCAAAGACCATCCCTGCCAGTCGGTTGAAAAAATTAAGCATTACCACTTTAAAGAATTTGGTCAATGCGGCACCCAGTGCCCTGGCCAGCATCAGCACCAAAATAAAAACGATCACAAAAACAAGGATCTTGACTGGAACAGGGTTCCAGTCAACAATGGCAATTATCACCTGCCCGGCCACATCGGCAAGGATGGCTGCCAGGAAAACACCAAGGATGAGGCCAGCCAGTGTGGCCAGCTCAAGAAAGAAGCCCCGGCGAAAACCGCCGATCCCTCCAAGAATCAGGGGAATAATCAGGATAATATCGAGCAGGTTCATGGTCGGTTTATTGGTTGCTTCCCAGTTCCACAATGGCATCAAAGGCTTCCCTTTGCAGGGGCATCACAGAGAGCCGGGCCTGTTTAACCAGGGCAATATTTTCCAGGCGGGGGTCTGCCTTAATTTCTTTTAATGTTACGGGCCGATCCAAGGCAGATTCAGGTACCAGGTCCACCACTACCCAGCGGTCATCCCCGGTGGTGGGATCGGGATAATGCTCCTTTGTTACCCGGGCAATGCCCATTACCCTTTTTTCGGAAACGCTGTGATAAAACAGCACCAGGTCGCCTTTTTTCATCTCTTTGAGGTTATTCCTTGCCTGGTAGTTTCTGACTCCTTCCCACATGGTTTTCCCTTCTTTAATAAACCGTTGCCAGGAATAAGCATCGGGCTCACTTTTTACCAACCAATAGTTCATTTTCTATTTTTTTTTCCGGATCGGCTCCGGAAGGGTTTTTACTGATTCAGCAACCGGTAAGTCAGCTCTTTTAAAAGCTCACCCTGACCGGTATTTATATTGTTAACGCCTTTTGATTTCAAATCATATTCCCTGAGCAGGGAAATTGCATGCACTGCCTTTTTAAGAGGAAAGCTTCTGGCACCTTCGGCATAATCCCTGACAAAAAAAGGATGAATGGATAACTCTGCTGCCACATTTCGCTGGCTTTTGTCGCGCAGGCTGTGGTAGGTCAGAATTTTTGCAAAATATTGGTACAAAACGCCAAGGGTTAAAACCAGGGGGTTGGATTTGGGGTTATCGGCAAAGTATTTGGCAATGCGATAGGCTTTCATCTGGTCATTTTTTCCCAGGGCATTCTGGAATTCGAATATATTGAAATCCTTACTGATGCCAATGTTTTCCTCAATGATCTTTGTGGTGATCTCTTCCCCTTTTTTCATGCTGATAAACAGCTTGCTGACCTCATTCACGATTTTGCCAAGGTCCGTGCCCAGGTGATCGGCCAGCAGCTGCAAGGCTTTTGGGCCAATACGGTAACCCTTTCTTTTCACATAATCCTCAATCCAACCCGGAACCTGGTTATCATATAATTTTTTCGCTTCAAAAGTTACTCCGTTTTTTTGGATGGCTTTATATAAAGCTTTGCGTTTGTCCAGGTTTTTGTATTTGTAACAAATTACCAGGATGGTAGATTTCAGCGGATTTTTGATGTAGGCCAGTAAATCTTCCTTTTTTTCTATTTCCCTGATGTTCTGTGCTTCTTTGTAAATCACCAAATGGTGGTTGGCCATCATGGGGAAACGTTTGGCAACGCTTAGCAGGGTGGGGATATCGGTATCTTTTCCATAAAGCTGGCTGAAGTTGAATTCTTTTTCGGTGTCGGTGAGCACCTTGCCTTCCAGCATATCGCAGATCACGTCAATATAAAAGGTTTCTTCGCCCATCAGGAAGTAAACCGGGTGAAAGGTCCTGTTGCGGATGTCTTTGATAATTTCTTCAAATTTTAATTCGGGCATGGGGCGAGAAACAATTAAAGGTTATTAATCGTCATAATCGAACTTCAGGTGTTTTACGGTAAGTCCGTTGTTAATCAGTTCCATCAAGGCATCCACTCCGATTTTCAGGTGGGCGTTGACAAATTTTTCCGAAACTTCCTTATCGCTCTGGGCTGTTTTAACCCCTGTAGAGATCATTGGCTGGTCGGATACCAGCAGCAATGCACCGGCCGGGATGCGGTTGTAAAACCCCACAGAAAAAATGGTAGCGGTTTCCATATCGATGGCCATACATCGAATGCGCCTCAGGTAATTTTTAAACTGGTCGTCATGTTCCCATACCCTGCGGTTGGTTGTATATACGGTGCCTGTCCAGTAATCTTTGTCGTGGTTGCGGATGTTGGTAGAAACCGCTTTCTGCAGGTTAAAGGCAGGCAGCGCCGGCACTTCGGCCGGGAAATAGTCGTTGGATGTCCCTTCTCCCCGGATGGCTGCAATGGGCAGGATCAGGTCACCCAGGTTGTTGATCTCTTTGAGCCCACCGCATTTACCTAAAAACAAAACCGCCTTGGGTTTTACACAGGATAGAAGATCCATAATGGTTGCTGCATTGGCGCTTCCCATACCAAAATTGATGATGGTGATCTTTCCTTTTGTGGCACTGGGCATGATGAGGTCCGAACCTTTTACGGGAACATCATACCACCCAGCAAACAGGTTTACATATTGGTTAAAATTGGTAAGCAAAATGTACTTGCCCATTTCTTCTGATTTTGTGCCGGTATATCGGGGTAGCCAGTCCTCAACGATTTCTTCACGTGTTTTCATAAAAAAGGTGATTTGGGTAAAAACTTTACTCCGCCGAAGGCAAAAATAATGAAAGCAACCTAAACGCTTTGGGTTTTCAGGTTTTTTATTTTAAAATAACAAGCATGGTTTGGGTTGATTTACCGGCTTTATCTATCGGGCCCGGGGTCTTGTTTCTGCAATTCAAAAGCTTATATTTGCAAAAGTCTGGTGTGCGATCGTTTCGAATTTGAAGGATTTATGCAACAACTGAATTTGCCATGTTACCCTTTTCGTTTGGTTGAGAAAGAGGGCAAAAAACACATTTTTGATGCCTTTCGTGGCAGGTATGTGGTGCTGACCCCGGAGGAGTGGGTGCGCCAGCATTTCCTTAGCTGGCTTGTCAGCCAGAAGGGATACCCCAGGGGGTTGATCAGCGTGGAGGCACCTCTGAAATACCATCGTCTTTCCAAAAGGGCCGATGCCATTGTTTATTCCAACACGGGCAAACCTTTAATGATTGTAGAATGCAAAGCTCCCCATATTAAAATAACGCAGGATGTGTTTGATCAGATAGGCAGGTATAACTTCCCCTTTGGGGTTGGCTTTCTTACCGTTACCAATGGGTTGATTCATTATTGCTGTAAAAGGGATGAAACCGGGCAAAAATGGGTTTTCCTCGAAGAGATCCCCCTTTATGAACAGCTCTGACAGTAATTTTTCAGGAAAAGTCGGGGCAATTGGTTTTTTGCTTTAATTAATTGAATTTGCTAATTTTATTCTCTTAAAAATCCGGCACCGCATGAGAAAAGGTTTATCCTTCCAGGTTGTTTTTTTGCTGATCCTTTTTGTTTTGCAAATAAAGGTAAATGCAGACACAGGCAGCTTTTTCAGAATGCCTTCCGGCATTTCCGCCGAAGAATACCTCCCCGGCAAGATCATCTTCAAATTAAAACCCGAAGCCGCACCTTACGGAAGAACTCATGGAATTGACCTGGAAAGCATCAGTCAGGTTCTGGATCAATACCGGGGGGAAACCCCTCGCAAAACTTTCCCGCATCATCAACCGCCCGAAAAGTTTTTTCATCCAAGCGGGCAGCCATTGGTAGACTTATCCCTTATTTACGAGGTAACCATTGCTGCTGAAGAAAACCTGGAGGAAGCCATCAATGCTTTGTATGCCACCGGGCATGTTGAATACGCCCAGCCCCGTTACCTTCCTTCTTTGCTGTATGTTCCTGACGACCCGTTTGTGGGGGCACAATATTACCTTGAAAACATCCAGGCGTTTGATGCATGGGGAATTACAAAGGGAGATACCAATATGGTTGTGGCCATTGTGGATACCGGCACCGAGCTGAACCATCCCGACCTGGTAGGGGCCGTAAAATACAATTATGATGATCCCATTAATGGGGAAGATTCCGATAATGACGGGTTTGTTGATAACTTCCACGGCTGGGATCTAGGGGAAGGCAACAACATACCCCAGTATAATGCCAATGCTCATGGAGTGCACGTTTCCGGGATTGCTGCTGCTACCGCCGACAACAATACCGGGATTGCCGGGGTGGGGTTCGATACCAAATACCTTCCTGTAAAGATTGATGATGAATTTGGCCGCCTGGTAATGGCTTATGAAGGCATTGTATATGCTGCCGACCAGGGTGCACAGATTATCAACTGCTCGTGGGGAGGCAGTATTGGAGCCGGGCAGTTTGGGCAGGATATTGTCAACTATGCGGTTTTAAACCGGGATGCATTGGTGGTTGCATCAGCAGGGAACTCCAACAACCAGGTACCCTTTTATCCGGCTTCTTACCAAAACGTGCTGAGTGTTGCCGCTACCAATATTGACGATGAAAAATGGGAGAATTCCAGTTTTGGCATCCATGTGGATGTATCGGCTCCCGGGGCGAATATTATTTCTACATGGCCCAACAGCCAGTATATCAGCTCCAGCGGCACTTCCATGTCTGCTCCTGTGGTTTCGGGTGCTGCCGCCCTGGTCAGGGACCAGTTCCCGGAATATTCTGCCCTGCAGATCGGTGCCCAGCTAAAAGTAACGGCTGACAATATTGACACCCTGGAGGCCAATCTTCCTTATGCCGGCCTGCTTGGTACAGGAAGGATCAATATTTACCGGGCCCTTACCGAAACCCACATGCCCTATATACAGCTGGTTGACCATGTGTTTTCTGACGAAGAATACGGGCAGTTTCAGCCGGGAGGGGTGCTTCCCATGGCAGCCTACTTCCAGAACCTGCTGGCACCCGCAGGAAATATTACTGCCCACCTTACTTCTGAATCCCCTTACCTTAATATTCTTGATTCGGTGGTGACTTTAGGGCCTATGGATACCTACGAAACAATAGATAACACCCATCATCCTTTTCAGGTAGAACTGCTGGAGGGCCTGCCAGCCAGCAAGGAGGTGGTGTTTATGATCGAATTTCAGGATGAACAGGGGGAATATGCCGGACGCCAGATTTTTAGCCTGACCCTCAATGTGGATTTCCTTAATGTTTATGCCAACCGCCTGAGCACCACCATTACCTCCAAGGGCACCGTAGGCCATAATTATCCCAACTACAACCAGGGAGTGGGGTTGATTTATGATGAGGGGTTATCCCTGATCAAATGCGCGGGCATTATCATGGGAGCCAGCACCAGCCAGGTGGTAGACAATATTTACGGTGCCGTGGAAGGCTCGTTTAACCAGTTTTTGCATTCCCTGGAAAATGCCCACATTTTGGAAGGTTCAACCCAAGCAGATGTGCATGTTTCAGGAAGGTTTAACGATGCCAATGCCGGGGTGTTTGCCCTGGACCTGGAAGTGGAATACCATGTGTATTTTATGGAAGAGTCTCCCAATGATAAATTCTTTGTTCTGGAGTACCATATCGTAAATACCAGTCAGGAAGCATTTCAAAGCTTCTATACAGGGTTTTTTGCCGACTGGATCATCCGCGATAACAAACAGCACCGGGCAACTTTTGATGCCGTGAACAGGATGGGATATGCCTATTCGGCAGCCGGGGGAAGCTATACTGCGGTACAGTTACTAACGGAAGGTGGGATGAGGCATTATGCTTTCGACAACAAGGGTTTTGGCGGCAGTATCAATATCAGCAACGGGTTTACGGGTTTTGAAAAATACACTGCCCTGAAAAGCAACCGCATCAATGCCGGAGTGTTTGATAAAGACAACGACATTTCCACCCTGCTGAGCACCGGCCCTTTCAATCTGGCCCCCAATGATACCTTAACCGTGGCTTTTGCTTTGCTGGCAGGAGATCATTTGTCGGACCTTGAGAGCAGTGCTTTGGCAGTCTATAACTGGTACCATGGGGTGGATGACCCAACGGCTGTGGTTACACCCGAAAATCCGGCGGGTAAACCGATGAAGGTATTTCCCAATCCTTTCGGGGACCACCTTCAGCTACATATTTACCCGGAAAACCTGGGCAACCATTTTATACAATTATTTGACATGCGGGGTAATCTGGTAAAATCCCTGGACCGGGATTTTCAGGACCCAGAAAAACAAACCATCCTGATTCCTGCGGGTGATTTACCAACCGGTGCATATTTGCTGAAGGTTTCCGATGGTCAGAATACCTATACCGAAATGGTACTGAAGCGTTAATAGTTTTTTTGAAGAACCATGGAGTTTGTTGATTTTTTACCCGAAAAGTTGCTGCAATTTATTCTGGTGACCATTTTCTCGCTGATCATTGGTCTTGCATTAAGAAGGCTGCATTCAGAGAAGGAGGAGATGCGCATTTTTGGTACCGACCGTACTTTTACCTTTATCGGGATCCTTGGCTACCTGCTTTACATTTTCGATCCCGAAACCATGATCCCCTATCTTGGAGGTGGCCTGGTCATTTCGGGGTTTCTTGCCATATACTACTGGAACAAAATCAATAATCTTGAGGAATTTGGGATTACCACCATTGTGGTGGCCCTTATTACCTATTGCATTCCGCCCCTGGTGATTACCCAGCCGGCCTGGCTTTATATCCTGGTTGTGGTTACGGTGCTGATATTCACCGAGATGAAAAAAAGTTTCGTGGAAGTTTCCAGGAAATTTGACAAGGATGAATTTACTACCCTTGCAAAGTTTCTTGCCATTGCAGGTGTGGTGCTGCCCATCGTTCCCAACGAACCGTTTGTCCCTTTCCTGGATATCACCCCATTCAACATCTGGCTGGCCGTGGTGGTGATCTCTGCCATTTCTTACATGAGTTACCTGTTGCGCAAATTTGTTTTCCGCGATGCGGGCATTCTGATCTCCGGGATTTTGGGAGGGATTTACAGCAGTACCGCAACAACCATTATCATGGCCCGCAAAAGCCGCAAAATAAAAAGTGATGTTCCCCGGTACGCTACTGCCATTATGCTGTCCATTGCCATGATGTATCTTCGCATCCTGGTATTGATGTTTATTTTTAACCTGAGCCTGGCCATGATGCTGCTTCCTTATTTTCTCCTGCTGGTATTTTTTTCATTTGGGGTGGCCATTTTCTACCATTACCGATACGTGGCAGGAGAAGACCGGCCTGAGGATGTTGAAACTTTTGATAAAAACCCCCTGGAATTTAAAGTGGCCATGATCTTTACCCTGCTTTTTGTGGCGTTTTCCTTTATCACCCATTTTGTTATTGAATCTTTTGGCCTCCGTGGATTAAATATCCTTTCCTGGGTAGTGGGGGTTACCGATATCGATCCTTTTCTGCTTAACCTCTTCCAGGGAAAGTTTAGCGTTTCCTCTGCCGCTATTGGCATGGCCACCATGCAGGCCATTATCAGCAACAACATCATCAAAACGGCTTATGCTTCTTTCATTGCGGGACCTAAAATGCGCATGATGGTGTTATGGGGCCTGGGAGCCATCAGCCTGTTGAACGGCATTCTTGTTTTGTTTATAATGTGAGGGTTTTATGTTAAGAATTTCCGGTGTAACCTGGGCGATCATTGTTTCTGTAATCATTTTGTTAACGGCATTGTGGTTGTTGCTTAATCACCTGCAGGAAAAAACCCGCCTGGCCACCATCGATATATACTCCTTTGTTCCGGCGGATGCTTATCTTTTACTTGATTTTAAAGATCCCTCCCAAACATCAGAACGGGTTTCCGGGGTCTTTGCAGAAAGGGATACTGGCAAGGCACCCGGGTTCCTAGAACGGGTTTACCCCGCTTTAAATAAGCTGGATTCGGTTTTGGAAAAGGACCGGAAAATCCTTAAGGCCTTTCAAAACAGTCGCCTGCTGCTTTCCCTGCATCCTGATCCGCGGGGTGTTTCCCCGTTGCTGGTAAATCTTCGCCTGCCACCCGGTACGCGCGAAAAGGAATTGTTTGACTTTTTGGAAAAGCATTGGTTTGAAGAGGCCCCCCCACAGGCCAACCCTTTCCTGGATGCAAACATTTATTCAGCAGGGACAGGAGGTGGCACCTTTTATTTTTCTTTTTTTAAAGGTTCCTTACTTTTGGGTCGCAGCCAAAGGTTGCTGGAACATGCCATTGCGCAGTATTATTCGGAGCGCGGCATACAGGATGATGAAGCTTTCAGCCGCTTGCGCAACGCATCAACCAAAGGAACCGACAACTTTTTTTTCAGGGGAGACCGACTCTGCCAGCTTTTGGAAAAGGTTTTAAAAACTTCCCGCATCCCATTGCTTCCCTGCCGGCAATTTGGAGGATGGTTGTCATGGGATGTGTCTTTCCCGGAGGGCGAATTAAGACTTAACGGATTTATGATGCCTGGCAGGGATTCTTTTTTTGAAGGCTTTCAAACCACTCCCTCTCGTGAAAATATCCTGATCAGCTATTTTCCTTCATCTGTTGTTGCCTTTTCCTTTTTATCGGCAGAAGAGCATGACTTGCTTGCCAATCGTTTTGGAAGCAGGCCAGCTTCGGGTTCTCCTGAGATGGAAGCCATCCTGAATCCCTACCGGGAAGTGGTGCAAAAGGCCTCAGGGCCTGAGGATGAACTGCAAGCTGCAACCGCCATTTCATATATGCCGGGTGCAACCGCCGACAGCTCACGGCTTTTTTTGCAACGACTGCAGCAACCCGACACTTTACGAAAACTTTTGCCGAAAGCTTCAGAAGGAGATTACCCTTTGGTGGAAGCCATGGATACGGTTTTTGATTTTATCGTTTACAAAACGGAATACAGTGGATTGGTACCCGCCCTGACCCGCGGCATTCTTGAAAAAAACTATCCCTGGTTTTGTATTATGGATTCTGTTCTGGTAGCCTCCTCCTCAAGGGGGCTTATTAACAGGTACCTGATGCAGAAACAATACGGTCAAACCCTTTCTGCCGATTCCCGTC
>SKVW01000019.1 GCA_007129255.1 Bacteroidales bacterium | reverse complement strand
CTTATAGATATCACCTTCAGAAATAGCATCAACCGGGCATTCGTCTATGCAGCTGCCACATGCAGTGCAATCTTCATTAATTACGTAAGCCATCGCATTTTTATTTTTGGGTTTCTAAATCAGTTAATTCCGGTACAAAGATAAAGGCTTAATTTAAACCATAATAAAAAAAATGGCTTTTACCCTTAATTTGAAATGGGTTTAAATAAGGGGGTTACATCCATTCCAGTCACCAATCGATTATATCAAAACCAAGGGAAAGAAAATCGCATTAACCCAAAAAAGAGGGCGTCCGGTTTTACCAGGCGCCCATCTTAATTTGGTCAAAACAATTTATGAAGAATGTAAAGGCAAAAGTAGCTTATCCAAAGCATACAAGTCAATCCGTAGTAGCTGGTATTTTTCCTAAAAGCAAATCAGTGTTGGCCGCAGTTGGAAGCGATTGTAAAGGGTCTGCTCATTTGTATTGATAAAAGTATGACAGGATCCCATTTTGCAGGGAAAAATATAGCGGACCATTGCATTCCATGCAATTGGGTTTAGGCTCAAAGGGTTTTTTTTTAAAAAAACCAGTGTTGGACGGTATAAATTAAAAAGAAAAAACTCAGTATTGGCGCGTATTTTTGAGATATTCAGGGGTCTGGCCTCCGTTTTTCGGGTTTCATTGGTTAATTTTGTGTGAAAGCTTTGCAGGTTTTGAAGAATGGTCACATTAACAAGAAATAAAATGTAAAGATTGACTGGAAAAGGGATGCTTTTTTTCTCTTTGGTCAACCGTTTTTACCTGAGAACCTGATTTATTTTGAGCAATGAAGCTCCATAAATTTATTTTCAATTTACTTTTGAGTTCCTGGGTCATTTTTTCAGGGGTTTTAGCTTATGGCTCCGGAGAGCCTTTGGCCGTTGAGCCGGGGGAGAACGCCAGTGCTTTCGAATTTTACGGGAATAAAAATCAGTTTGACAGCCTTATTGCTGTGAGCCAGTCTTTGTTATATATATATCCTGACAGTGCCAGGCAAGCCGTAAATCAAGCCCTTGTATTTAAATCCCCGGATGATGTTTCAAAGCAGATCCGTTCGCTCAATCTGCTGGGCATTACTTATTACATACAGGCAGAACACAGCAAATCCCTTGAAAAATTTTTGAAAGGGCTGACCCTTGCCCTGGAAATCGATGATCAGAAGCATGCCCCTGATCTCTTAAACAATATTGGCATTGTAAATATGCGGAGCGGACGATATATGGATGCCCTTGAAAACTTTAATAATGCATTGGCTTATTATCAGCAGACCGGCGACAGGCGTAACAAATCCAGTACTCTGAACAACATCGGCATGCTCTATTCGGAAATTAAAAATTATGAAAAATCCCGTGAGTATTTCCAGGAGGCATTACAGGGTTTCGAGGCAGTGGAGGACAGCATGGGCATTGCAGCGGCCCTGAGTAACTTCGGGGCTTTGCATAAAGAAATGCTGCAGGCCGATTCAGCCCTGATTTATTTTGACCAGGCCATAAAAATCCAAAAAGCCACCAGCAACCGGTTTGGGTTGAGCACCACCTGCAGCGAAATCGCCTCCTTGTTTTTTAGTGTTGCTGACTATGACAAGGCCCTGCATTATTATCTGAAAAGCGATTCCATTGCCCGGGAGATAGGCTATTTATACAAGCATTGTAAGGCTTCGCTGGGTTTATCCCTGACCAGGCTGGAGAAGCAACAAACCCATAAGGCCCTGGAGCATGCCGGGAAAGCCCTGGTTGTTGCCAATCGCTTGTCAAACGATATATTGAGACAGGAAACCCACGAAGTTTTTGCGAATATTTATGAGCGAAAGGGAAACTATAAGAAAGGACTCAACCATTACCGGCTTTCGATGGAACTAAAAGAAAGCCTGCAGGATCAAGGGAAGCTTCATCAGATTTACAACCTGGAGATCCAGGAGCTCAGCCAGGCCAGCGAAATCCAGCAGCTTGAAATTGAAAGGCAACAACTGCTTATAAGCCGGAAAAATTCTACCATCTTTTTTGTGGTGCTGGCCTTTTTCCTCGCTATTGGAGGAGCCTATCTGCTGGTTCGCAATCAAAAGTACCGCCAACTGGCAGATCACCAGAAAGCCATCCTTGACCTGACTGAAAAGAAATCGCGCGCAGCGGTGGAGGCCGAGATACGCGAAAGGAAGCGCATGGGGCAGGAGTTGCATGATGGCTTAGGTCAAATGCTTTCCTTTGCCAGGATGAATATCAGCATGCTGCAGCAAAAAGCTTCCCTCTCTGCCCAAAAAAAAGGAGAACTTTTGGAAACAGCCCTAAAAAGTGTGGATAAGGCTTTTTATGAATTACGAGACATCAGTCGCAACCTGGCCCCTTCGGTTTTGGTTGAAAAGGGATTTGTGCCAGCTTTAAAGGAACTAGCAGAACAGGCTAACAACAGCAGCCACATGCAGGTGCACCTTGAAGTTTACGGACTTACCGCCCCTTTGGACAACCTGGTTGAAAACACCCTTTATCGGGCAGTACAGGAACTTCTTAACAATTCGGTTAAACATTCCAAAGCCAAAGATTTTTATCTTCAAATAGTAAAAAATGATAAAGAAATTAATTTGGTTGCAGAAGATAACGGAACAGGTTTTGACCCGGACAATACCCTTAAACTTCCCGGGGGAGGCCTAAGCAACCTGCGATCAAGAGTGGAAAACCTTAAAGGAGAACTTTTTATTGACTCCCGGGTCAATAGGGGTACCATCGTTACTATTGTGATACCTGCCAATCAATCGAAATATGTTAAAAATTCCAATTCAGGTCCTGGTCGTGGATGATCATCAGCTGATCATCGACGGGCTGAAATCTATTTTGCAGGGTGAGGAAGACTTTGTTTTTGTTGGTGGCGCCAACAACATGGAGCAGGCGCTTTCTTTTGCAGGCCATCATCCGGTGGATGTTGTGCTTGCCGACATCAATATGCCAGGGAACTCCGGCATAGAGATAACCCGGAAACTTAAGCACCTTTATCCGGAAATAAAAGTGCTGGCCCTGACCATGCATGAAGACATTTCCATGATTACCAAAATGGTAGAAGCCGGTGCATCCGGTTATATTCTGAAAAGGACCAATATGAATGAAGTACTGGAAGCCATCCGCGTAGTTGCCGACAACGGCAAATACCTTGGACGGGAAGTGCAGGCCACTATGATGGATAACCTTGGAACGGACGCTGCCGTAAAGGTGATGGCCGATAACGAACCGCCTGCCCTTACCAGCCGTGAAAGGGAGATCCTGAATTTGGTGGCAAAGGAATACAGCAACGGGGAAATTGCCAAAGCGCTTTTTATTAGTGAGCGGACCGTAGAAACCCACCGCCGGAATATTTTTACAAAGACCAAAACCAAATCCATTGTGGGCCTGATAAAATATGCCATCCGCCAGGGACTAATTAGCGATGAACTCAAAACATAAAGCCCGGAGGTAAAGGCTTCCCGGCAAATAATACGAACTCAACTTACGTCAGTATGCGGAAAGTTGCTTTAAAAAGTTTAGAACGATTAATTTTGCCAAGGGTTATTTTAAATTTCGAATGGTTGCTGTTCCAGTGAATTTCCCTGAACAGAATCCTGAAAAACAAACAACCATTGGTTGCGACTTTGTTTGATTGATAGTGGTCTCTGCACCCCATGCCTGTGGGGAATCAGACAAGTTAAAAGATGAAACATATGTACCAACCGGGTTGAGGCACAGGTACATGATTATTGAAGCTTGAAGAAAGAAGATGGAGGATGGAAAGTAGTGGGTATAAAAAAGAACTCCACCATACACCTTCTATTTTCTATCCTCTACCTTCTACCCTCAATTCCGAAGCCGGGATGCATTTACAAAGCATATAGAATCAAATAGTTGTAAAATAATAAAAACATGAATATACAGGTTTGCAAAATTTTGCTTTGGTTGCTCTTTCTCATTCCATGGGGTGCCTATGCTGAGGTGGATTCAGAAGCGCTTTCCGGTTTGACGGGGCTTGAACAATCACCAGCGGTTACCTTTGAGGTGGATAATGAAAAGTTTGACAGCCTAATTCAACAAGGGTGGAACCTTTTGTCGGTCAACCCTGACAAGGTGCGAAGTATGGCAGAGGAAGCCTCCCGATATTACGACCCGAAAGATACCACCAGAAGAATCAGGCTGCTGAATCTGACCGGTATCACGTATTTTATTCAATCCGCTTACGAAAACGCCCTGCTGAATTACAAAGAAGGGCTTGTATTGGCGATAAACAGCGGAGAGGTGTCCAGCATCGGTTCTTTTTACAACAACATCGGGATCATCAACCTGCATATTGGTCATTATATGGATGCCCTGGATCACTTTTTGAAAGCGGTGAATTATTTTGAAGAAGCAGGGGAAGAACAGAAAAAACTCAATACCCTGAACAATATGGGGATGCTTTATACCAGTATAGAGAATTTTGAAAAGGCAGGTTTGCATCTTGACCAGGCCTGTGAGGGGTTTAGGGCTGTTGGAGACAGCATTGGGATTGCTGCTGTGAACAACAGCCGGGGATTGATGTTTTTGAAAATGCAAAAGCCGGATTCCGCACTTTACTACCTGGACCAATCCATTGAAATCGCCTTGCTGACGCAGAACCGCTTTGGTTTGAGCGGTAGCTATATTGAAAAAGCCAATGTTTTTTTTATGTTGGAAGACCATGCCCGGGCATTGGAGTTTTTTCAAAAAAGCAGGGAAGTATCCCAGGAGATCAACTATCTGGAAAAGCTATGTGAGGCAAAGATCGGCATGGCCAAATCCAGTCTGGAAATGGACAGGCTTCCTGATGCGTTCCACTATGCCGATCGGGCAATGGATATTGCCGGAAAGCTTTCCAACAAGAAACTGCAAAAAGAAATCCATTGGTTTTATTCGGAGGCGTATGAGCGCAATGGAAGATACAAAGAAAGCCTGCACCACAGCCGGTTTTTTTTAAAACTTAAAGACGAACTGGCCGACCAGTCTACACTGCATGAACTTTATAATTTGGAGATCCATCAGCTCAGCCAGGCAAAAGAGATCCAGCAACTGGAGATTGAGCGGCAGGAGCTTATGATCAGCCGAAAAAACACTACCATATTTTTTATTGTTTTGGCTTTTATTCTGGTGATGGCTGGATTGTACCTGCTTTACCATAATCATCGTTACCGTCAGCTGGCAACTCACCAGCAGGCCATTTTGGACCTGACAGAAAAAAAATCAAGGGCTGCCGTGCAAGCAGAGATCCAGGAGCGAAAAAGAATCGGGCAGGAATTACACGATGGCTTAGGGCAAATGCTGTCGGTGGCAAGGATGAACATCAGCGTGCTGCAGCAAAAATCTTTTCTGACCGATGAAAGAAAAAAAGAGCTCATGGATGTGGCCATTCATAGTGTTGACAAAGCTTTTTATGAACTCAGGGACATAAGCCATAACCTGGCGCCTTCGGTTTTGACCGAGAAGGGTTTTTCCAAAGCTTTAACTGAATTAACCGATCAGATCAACAAGAGTGGCTCCATGAAAATACACCTTGAGTTGTTTGGCTTAAACTCCCCAATGGACAGCCTGCTGGAAAACACCCTTTATCGTGCCATACAGGAGTTAATCAACAATGCCCTGAAACATGCCCGGGCGAAAAACTTTTTCCTTCAACTGATAAAAAATGATACGGAGATCACCCTGGTTGCCGAAGATGACGGAAATGGATTCAACCTTGATGAAAAGCCCGGTTTGCCCGGAGGGGGAATAAGCAATTTGCGTTCCAGGGTAGAAAACCTTAAAGGCGAACTTTTTATAGATACCATGATTAGCAGGGGTACAATTGTTACCATTGTAATCCCGGAAAAAAAACAGGCCCTGGCTTAACCTTCAGGAAGCCCCCGTTAATTGTCCTGTAATTTTATTAACGAGATGAAAAGCCTTTGGCGATTTCAAAAAAAAAAGCTGCCTCAACCGAAGCAGCTTCTTTTTTAGGTAAGGGAGGATTAAGTTTTACCTGCTGATCTGAAGTCTTTTGGTCAGGCTGCCTGTTTCGGTTTGCACCTGAACAAAGTAGAGGCCGCCTTTCCATTCGGATACATTCAGCCGGTGGGAGTCACTTTGAGGATTTGAAGAATAGACCAGCTGACCGAGCATATCAAAAATGCGGATGCCGGTGATCTTTTCTGCAGACTCAATATTAACGGTATTGCCGGCGGGGTTGGGGAAGATATCCAGATCGAATGCTGCCTCAGTACCTGCAATGCCGGTATCGTCCTCAAGCAATACCACATTTACCAGCACATCCTCATCGGTCACCTCCACTTCACCTTCATGGTCAAAATATCCTTCCAGGCTTACCAGGTATTCATAAGTGCCGGGAGTTACATTTTCGAAAACATACACATCAGGGTCGAATGTTTCTCCGTCAAAAGTAATGGTTGCACCGGTCAAGGGGTTGCCTTCTTCATCTTCTACCTCGAAAGTTACCGTGTAGGCCATTTCTTCCATTACCACATTTTCGACAACATGCTGATCAATAACCTCCACTGTTCCGGTTGCATCAGAATACCCTTCTTTGGTGAGGGAGTAATCGTAGGTGCCCGGCAAAACATTTTCAACCACATATTCTCCCGGCTCCATTTGCTGGTTGTCAAAGGTAAGGATGGCACCGGTGACCGGGTTGCCGTCCTGATCTTCTACGTTGAAGGTGACAGAATAAAGATCCGGTACTTCTCCAACGAACACATCGTCAAAGTTCCACCAGTTGATGTCGGAGGTATTCCCGTCAAAAACCCAGACAAACTGCAGGCTGTCGCTGCCCACTCCGTGATCTTCTGCATTCAATACTGCAGAAAAGGTATGGGCTTCAATATTATCCGGATCGACCCATTCGTGCACGAGGTTTTCTTCACCGTTAACCCGCGTTAGCACCCTGAGGGTATATTCCCCCGGGTCGGAGAAATTGTTCACAAAGTTTTTAAATGAGAGATAAATTTGGGTATAATCGCCGGTATTGAGGTAGGGCGATCTCAGGTAAAACACCCCTTCGGCTTCCGGCATAAAATAGAACCGCATTTCAGGGGCTTGCCCTCCTGCATTGGAAGTGTTGACCACTCCCCAGTTTTCTGCATTGGCGATCCAGCCGTCAGGCAAATCACCAGTGCTGGTGCCGGTAAAGTCTTCCTCCCAGGGGAGGTCTAATACCGGAACGTCGATAACCTCCAGGTCAAATTCAATGGTAATTACCTCTGAAGTACCCGTGGTGTAAACCGCTTCCACTCCGGCAGTATAGTTGCCGGTTTCAAGTCCGGTGAAAAGGTATTGAAGCTCTTCGACATTGGCCAGGGGGTCATTCAGATCGTCCAGGTAAACATTGAACCCGGTGATAATTTTTCCTGAATTAAAACCATCATGATCCCAGGTGAAAAGGGCTTCTCCCGGCTCCAGTTCATGGGTTGAAATCTCCAGGTTGTAAGGGGCTTCAATGATGTCGGTCATTAACACATCCAGGGTTAAGTTGCTGCCGTCAACGGTAAAACTCACCTGTTCATCCTCATAGCCTGCTGCGGTTATGGTAGCCATATAGGTTCCGTCAGGAAGCTCTGCAAGG
>SKVW01000017.1 GCA_007129255.1 Bacteroidales bacterium | reverse complement strand
TGATCCTCGACAATAGCAGGCAGGCATTGAGTTACTTCAACAGGGTGATTAATGAACATCCCAACAGCAGCTATGTAAAAAGCGCCATGTTAAAAACCGGTCTGATTCATTACAATGAGAACGAGGATGCAGAAGCTTTGGCTGTTTTTAAATCTGTTTTGGATAAATATCCCGGTACATCTGAATCACAGGAAGCTTTGGTTACCATGCGTAATATTTATGTAAGCCTTGACCGGGTTGATGAATTTGTTGAGTTGTCACGTGATCTTGGTTTTGCAGACATCACCACAGCACAACAGGATTCACTAATATACATGGCCGCTGAAAATCGCTACATGCAGGGAGATTGCGAAAATGCTGCAAAAAGTTTTGCCAATTACCTGGAAAATTATCCCGCTGGAATTTTTGCGCTAAACGCTCATTTTTACAAGGCAGAATGTGATTTTCGCAGGGAGGAATACCGCCAGGCCCTTTCCGGCTATGAATATGTGATTTCCAGGCCCAAATCAAAATTTACTGAAAATGCCCTGGTAAGGGCCTCTGGCATCACCTTCCGACTTGGCCATTTTGAGTCGGCATATGATTATTACCGGCAACTGGAAGAATTAGCAGAATATCGGAATAATGTTTTACAAGCGCGCATCGGAACCATGCGAAGCCTTTTCAGGCTGGAACGTTTCCCCGATGTTGGGGAAGCTGCTGATGCAGTGCTTTCCATGGAAAGAACCCCGCAGGAGGTCATACAGGAAGCCCGTCTGTTAAAGGGAAAATCGGCCATGAAGACCGGGAAAAATGATGAAGCCCGCCTGGCCCTGCAAAATGCCCTGGACATAAGCAACAACCAGATGGCTGCCGAAGCCAAATACAATCTTGCACTCATTGAGTTCCGGGCAGGGAATTATGAAAAATCCGAAGAGATTATTTTTGATTTCATCAATAAAATGTCTGCTTATGATTACTGGCTGGCCAAAACCTTTATTTTGCTGGCCGACAACTACCTGGAAACTGACAACGA
This sequence comes from Bacteroidales bacterium, assembly GCA_007129255.1. Classification (GTDB taxonomy): domain Bacteria; phylum Bacteroidota; class Bacteroidia; order Bacteroidales; family UBA7960; genus PUML01. Next base: position 22,289 of record SKVW01000017.1, on the reverse strand, counting down.
ATTCCAGGCCAGGCATACCCTTCAAAGCATTATTGAAAATTACGATGGGGAAGACCTTACCCTGGTGGCACAGCAAAAGCTTAATGACATTGAGGAAAGGCAAAGGATGAGAGAGCAACCCATCGTACCCGATACTATTGAAGTAGATTTTGGCACAGAAGTTTTTTAAACCCATCAGTTTTTTACAACCCATGGAGATAAAATTGAAAGAAAAAGAAATAAAGCGGATAGTGGCAAGCCTGCTGATTTTGTTGCCGGCCTTGCTTACCTTTAACCCTGCAATGGGCCAGGAACCCCGAAGCCTTGACTTTGATGAGATTCAGGTTATTGCCCCTTACGAGCCAACCATTTCGGACGCCTTTAAGATCAATGAAAATCCGGTTATTGACGACACCCTGCAGGTGGATATCCATTTTGATTATTCCATATTTCCAAAAAAAATTCCAACACGCTTTGAAGTGGAGCCCATTTCTGCTGCCCGCATGCGGGGAGAACCATTGGCCAAACTTTACCGGGGACTGGTTAAAGGGGGGTTGGGAACCTACTCCACTCCTTATTTTGAAGCCCGATACAACACCCTTCGTTCCAATGAATATGCTTTGGGAGTAAACCTGAAACACCTTTCCTCCTCGGGCGAAATAAAGGACTATCAGCATAGCGGCTATAGCGACAACCTTGCCCGCGCTTACGGAAAAAGGTTTTTCAGAAACCACACCCTGGATGCCGACCTGAACTTTGAACGCAATGTGGTTCATTATTATGGTTTTCGCCGGGATGACTTCCTTGACCAGCCTTTATTGCTGGATTCCATAGATAACCTGTCCAATCAGGATATTCGTCAGCGTTTCAACCATTTTTCCACAGGCATCGGGTTTGGCACCCACCACACCGATTCGGCCAGGCTTTCCCATCAGACTAACCTGGAATACAACTATACAGGCGATCGTTATGAGGCCGATGAACATCAGCTTTCGTTCAGGGGGAACCTGGGACGGGAACTTTCTGCAGACCCGACAGGACAGGCAAAGCAACAATACTTCAGCCTCCGGCTTGGGGCGGATTATTTCAGCAGCCGCACTCCACGCGATACCGCCGGAACGGGGATCATTACCATTCACCCAAGGCTGTATTCCGATTATGATCAAATCCGCTTTTTTGTAGGCCTTGATGCTTCGGTGCAATCCGATACGGCCTCATATATCCGGTTTTATCCGCAAATAGGCGGGGAGGTAGATATTATTGACCGGGTGCTCATTGCCCATGCTGCTTTGTCGGGTGGGCTTGAAAAACATACCCTTTATTCCATGTCGCAAACCAACCCTTTTATCAATACCGCCATTCCTTATGCCTTCATGAACAGGAAATACGAAATTGGGGGCGGCCTGAAAGGATCGTTAAGCAATTATGCTTCCTACAACATTTCCTTAAACAGCACGGCTATTGATAATTACCCGTTTTTTGTCACCGATACCGCCACCGCCTTTAACAACCAGTTTACAATAGCCTATGATGACATCCGCCATTTTAATTTCCGCACAGAAATACTTTCGCAATGGGGCAAGCGTCTGAATGTGAGATTAGCCGGCGACTTTTTCCAGTATAGCCTGGACGAAGAGATTGAAGCCTGGCATACCCCTACCCTGCAGTTGTCTCTGAACCTCAAATACAACATCCAAAACAAGATCATCATTACAGCTGATGCCTTTGCACGCAACTCCACTTATGGAAAGATCTATGATGAGCAAGGGGTTCCACGGGCTAAGGAGATCCACGGGTTTCATGTGGATACCAATTTTGGCATTGAATATCGCTATACCAGGATATTGTCGGTATTTTTTAATTTCTACAATGTTCAGAATCAACCGCTTGAACGTTGGCTAAACTATCCTTCCCAGCGCTTTAACTTTATGGGTGGGGTGGCTTATTCCTTTTAATAAACTAAAGCCTTTTTAAGGGCTTTTGTTCCACTTACCAACAACGAGCCCGGCACGCTCCGGAAACCCTGTTTTACAAACAGTTGAACAGGGTTTCTTTGTTAATAAAATTAAGCCTTTCAAGGGGTTTTATTTAGCAAAAAAACCGCCAAAAAATCGTACCTTTGCATGTTACTAAAAAATTCAAGAAAAAATGAGCGAACCCATTAAAGCAGAAGATATTAAGGGGCCCCTTTATGATGCAGCGAGCATTCAGGTTTTAGAAGGTTTGGAGGCCGTAAGGAAAAGGCCTGCCATGTATATAGGTGACGTTGGCAGCAGGGGATTACACCACCTGGTTTATGAAGTCGTGGATAACTCCATTGATGAAGCCATGGGCGGTTATTGCGACCTTATTGACATTGTAATCAACGAAGACGGTTCCATTACCGTGGTTGACAACGGGCGTGGGATTCCCACCGACATGCACGAAAAGGAAGGCCGCAGCGCACTGGAAGTGGTAATGACCGTGCTGCACGCCGGAGGGAAATTCAATAAAGACACCTATAAAGTTTCCGGAGGTTTGCATGGAGTAGGGGTTTCCTGTGTTAATGCCCTTTCCAAACACATGATCGTTGAGGTGCACCGGGACAATAAAGTTTTTGTACAGGAATACAAGTACGGGAAGCCACAATTTGAGGTAAAGCAAGTTGGAGAAACCGATATTACCGGCACCAGGGTCACTTTCTTCCCGGATGAAACCATCTTTCAAACCACCCAGTTTAGTTATGACATCCTCTCCGGACGAATGCGCGAATTGTCTTTTCTGAATAAAGGCGTTAAGATGGGCATTACCGATATGCGCCAGCGCGACGAAAACGGTCAGCCGGTAAAAGATGTATTTTTGTCGGAAGAAGGATTGAAGGAATTTGTACAATACCTTGACGATAACAGAGAAAAGCTGATTGATGAACCCATCTACATGAGTTCAGAAAAGGCCGGCATACCCGTTGAGGTAGCCATGCAATACAATTCTTCCTTTACCGAAAATCTTCAATCTTACGTAAATAACATCAACACCATTGAAGGCGGAACCCATCTGGCAGGATTCCGAAGGGCGCTGACCCGCACCCTAAAGACTTATGCCGAAAAATCGGGCATGCTTTCCAAGCTCAAATTTGAGATCAATGGGGATGACTTCCGCGAGGGCCTTACTGCCGTTATTTCGGTAAAAGTTGCCGAACCCCAGTTTGAAGGGCAAACCAAAACAAAACTGGGCAATTCCGAGGTTAGTGGTGCTGTTGACCAGGCGGTGAGTGAAATGCTTTCCTACTACCTGGAAGAGAACCCTAAGGCCGCCAAAACCATTGTCAACAAAGTTGTATTGGCAGCAACAGCCCGTCATGCTGCAAGAAAAGCCAGGGAACTGGTGCAGCGAAAAAGCGTGCTCTCCAATACGGGCCTTCCCGGAAAACTTGCCGACTGCTCAGAAAAGGATCCCGCCAAATGCGAAATTTTCCTGGTGGAGGGAGATTCTGCAGGAGGTACCGCCAAACAGGGCCGTGACAGGAACTTCCAGGCCATCCTGCCGTTAAGGGGTAAAATCCTTAACGTGGAAAAAGCCATGCCCCACAAGATTTTCGACAACGAAGAAATCAAAACCATTTTCACGGCACTGGGCCTTTCCATTGGGACCGACGATGACTCCAAAGCTTTAAATCTGGATAGGCTGAGGTACCATAAGGTCATCATTATGACGGATGCCGATGTGGACGGAAGCCACATTGCAACCCTTATACTTACTTTCTTTTTCCGCTACATGAGGGAAATGGTCGAACTGGGCAACATTTACATTGCCACCCCTCCGTTTTACCTTATCAAAAAAGGGAAAGAAGAACGTTATGCCTGGAATGATGCAGAGCGAAAGCAAATTGTTGCCGAACTATCCAAAGACGGCAAAGAATCCGGCATCCATATACAGCGCTACAAGGGTCTTGGCGAGATGAACGCTGAACAGCTTTGGGATACCACCATGAATCCTGAACACAGAAAGCTAAGGCAGGTGGATATTGAAAATGCGGCGGAAGCCAACCGCACCTTTTCGATGCTCATGGGGGACGAAGTCCCTCCAAGGAGAGAGTTCATTGAGAAAAATGCCAAATATGCCAACATAGATGCATAAATAAAAAACCGGGTTAACACCCGGTTTTTTATTTCATCAAATCCCTGAGCTCTTCAGGTTGAATATCTTTAATGGGATGGCCGGCGTGAATGAACTTCCCGGCCAAAGCCGATTTCCTTTCCTGCAATTTACGGATCTTTTCCTCAATGCTTTGAAGGGTAATGAATTTATATACAAAAACTTTTTTGTCCTGCCCGATACGGTGGGCACGGTTCACGGCCTGGTTCTCCACGGCCGGGTTCCACCAGGGGTCCAGTATAAACACATAGTCAGCTCCTGTGAGGTTAAGGCCCACTCCGCCAGCCCGCAACGAAATCAAAAACAATCGTTTCTGAGGGTTTTCCTGAAAGTCTGCTATGACCGTTTTGCGTTCCTTCTCTGAGACCTTTCCGGTGAGCAGGCTAAAAGGCTGATCATGGTCTTCAAAATATTGCTTATACAGGTTCAGGTGCTTTACAAATTGTGAAAAGATCAAAACTTTGTGTCCTTCCTCCATTAATTTTTCAATGCTTCTTACCACTTCCTTAAACTTCCCGGAATCTTGCTTATAAGCTTCATCAACCAGTGCAGGATGACTGGCAGCCAGTCTTAATTTCATCAGGCTGCTGAGCACAAAAAACCGGGATTTGTCCACTCCGTCCTTTTCCACCTGCTCCATGATCATATTCCGGATCTGTGATTTTTTGGATTCGTAAAAATCCCTGTGGGCTTCGGTCATTTCACAAAACCGGGTGGTTACGGTCAAAGGAGGCAGGTCGGTGGCCACTTCCTGCTTGGTGCGTCTCAGGATGAACGGTTTTATTAACTGTTTAAGCTTTTGATGTTTTACGGGATCATTGCCACGCTCAACGGGTAAAGCAAACTCTTCCTTAAAGAAATTTAAGCTGCCCAGCATTCCGGGATTGACAAAAGATAGCTGGGACCAAAGGTCCATCAGGGAGTTTTCTATGGGAGTACCTGTTAGCACCAGGCGATAACTGCCCTTTAGTTTTTTTATGGCCTGATGAATTTTGGAGGAAGCATTTTTGATGACCTGGCTTTCATCAAGAATGATGTAATAGAATGGGTAGTCTTGAAATATTTTTACATCATTTCTTACCGTTCCGTATGTGGTAAGCACCAGGTCAAATCCCTGAAATGCATCGGTGGAAGTTGCCCGTCCCGGCCCGGTATGTTGCATGACCCTTAGGCCGGGCGAGAATTTTCTCACCTCATTTAACCAATTGTGGATCAAAGAAAGGGGCATGACCAGCAGGGAAGTTTTCCCCCCTTGTTTTCCCTTAAAGTCCGGCGGTTGGGCAAAAAGCTCCAATTGCCCTCCCCCATTCAGGGGGGTTGAGCGAAAAGCGGCACCATTGGCTGCAGCGGAAGTTGTAAGTAGTTCAGATTTTGATTCCGGCTGATGCACGCTGGAGAGTAACGCCAGGGCCTGAACTGTTTTTCCCAACCCCATATCATCGGCAAGGCAACCACCCAGGTTGTTTTGATGCAAAAAACTAAGCCATTGAAAGCCCTTTTTCTGGTAGGGCCGTAATTCGGCCTGAAGAGATGGTGGTACTTCAAACGGGGACTTTTTGTCAGAATACCTGCTAAACTCAGGAATTTTTAACCCTTTTGCAGGCATTTGATCCAGTAAAGGAAAATGATGTTTTTTCAGGGAAATGACATCATCTTTTCCTGAGGAGAACTTAAACACATCATGGTACTTTTCAAACCAGGGCAGAGGGATAATACCAAGGGTACCATCGGGAAGCGGGAAGGCACGCTTTCCTTTCAGAATATAACTCCTTAATTTTAAAAAAGGAATGACATGCTCCCCGAATCTGACATTTCCGTATATATCAAACCAATCGGTTTTTTCTTCCACACTGAGCTCCACCACAGGGGACCCCAGAAAAAACTCCCGGGTATCACAATTCTGCTCAATCCTGAAACCGGCTTTTCCCAGTTTTTTCTTTTGCCCCGACAACCAAGAGATATAGGTTAGCAAGGCAGATTCCAAAAAAGTATCTTCAGGAGGCTGGTCCTTTGAAGGGATGGTTTCCGGAAGAAAAAAGCCTTCGGCATTGCGATTTACCAACCCTGATTCTTTTAGCTTTTCAGTAATATCTTTTTCCTTTGAAAGATCCCTCCTTGTTTTGATGAACCGGTAAGTCTCCCCTGCTTCCTGCATTTTCACCCTGGTGGTGGTTTCGTCATAGTATGGAAACCGTTCTCCGTTATATTCCATCAACAGCTGCAGGCACCAGAAGCCAAAAAAATTCTTCTCCAGCCGCAAAACCGGTTTTGGTTGGCTCTCTGTGGTATGAACCTGAAAGCCATCTGCCTTAACCGGAAATTTCTTCAGGGTATTCAGCACAAAAAGATGATAGTAACTGGACTCGGCTGATCGGGGAATGGTTAAATATTCCTTTTCGAGGAATGGTTTGAGTTTCTTACCCACCAGGCCTGGCTCCAGGCGAAATAACCGGTCATTGAGCAATAGAAGGCATGGGTCATTGGAAAGGATTTCACCTCCCGAACCCTTCAAAGGAACTTCTTTTCCATCTATCTGCAACCACAGATAATAATGTGTTTCTTTTTCTTTTTTCCGGATATCGAAAAGCACCTGCGTGAATCTAGGCAGAACAGGTATAGGAAGTTCCCGGATGCGATCGTTCTTTTCTCCTTTATAATAAAGAGGTTCATTACATGAGTAAAGCATTTCGGCTACCTCACCCATCTTTTTATCAATAAAAGGACGAATATGGCAATCTACATATTCAGGGGGAATTTCCTCAAAAAAGTTCCGGGGATTTTTAACCTGCTTTCCGAATCTTTTCACCAGGGCTTCATCCGAATATTGCCCAATGGTGTTAATTGCTTCCTGTTGTAATGGATCGATTTCAGAAAAATAATCTTTGGCGGTCAAAGGGGTTAAGCGGTAGAACTCATAGCTAAATTGTTTGGGCCCGATAATTCTGACAGCGAAAGACTCAATGGCAATACCGGTGACTGGGTTGTTAACCAGTGCAAAAACCAGTTTGAACTCCGAAAAAGATGGCTTGTTTTTTTGAAACGCCATTTTCAAATCATGTAAGTTTAAGCAAAAACTACAAACCTACATGATTTTTTGTAAATGGGCTCAAAAAAAAATTAATTCTCCAGCCAGCTTATTACCTGTTCGGAGCGGGGACTTGTTCTGGGTTCCAGCACATCCACCAATTGTCCTTTTTCGTCAATCAAAAACTTCTGAAAGTTCCAGGCTATCTCCACATCCTTCTTACCATTCAGTTCCTTTGTTGTCAGCCATTTATAAATTGGGGCAATATCATCTCCTTTTACGGAAATTTTAGCCATCATGGGAAAGGAAACTCCGTAATTTTCCTGGCAAAAAGTGGCGATTTCCTCGTTGGTGCCGGGTTCCTGGTTCATGAAGTTATTGGCAGGGAAACCTATCACCATAAAATTTGTGGCTGAATATTCCCGGTAAAGTTTTTCCAGTTCTTCATATTGTGGAGTCAGCCCGCATTCGGAAGCAGTATTCACCACCATCACCTTTTTGCCTTTGAGCTGTTTCATATCAAAAGGTTCACCGGTAATGGATTCTACGGTAAAATCATAAATGGTTTTTGCCTGGTCTTCTTTTTGGCTTCCAGCAAGGGAATCAATAGAAGGGGAAAAAACCAATATAATTATCATGGAAATTGTAATTAGGCTTTTCATCGTTTAAAAAGATTTAATGATTTGAATACTTTTAACAATCATATAAAACAGTTTGTTTTGAATTTTATTAACTTTATTGTTAAAACTTTTTTTGGGTAAAAAGTTTCCCCATTCTTTTTTCCCTGAATCAAACCAAAAACAAGTGCTACATGAAAAATGCCGATTTGCGAGAAATGCTTAACATTGCTTTAATTGCCGGTTTAAAGGCCGGCAAGGAGATCATGGAAGTTTATGAGGGTTCCCTTGACATAGAAATTAAAAAGGATGGTTCGCCTATAACCCTTGCCGATAAAAAAGCCAATAGCTTAATTCAATCTATATTATCATCTTCAGGAATCCCTGTTATTAGTGAAGAAAATAAAATACAGGGTTTTGAAAAAAGGGAAAAATGGGATTGGTTATGGATTGTTGACCCACTGGATGGGACCAGGGAGTTTATTGAGGCCAATGGGGAGTTTACGGTTAACATTGCCCTGGTAAGAGGACAAAATCCCGTTCTTGGGGTAATCGTTGCTCCGGCCTTGGAGATGGCATGTTTTGGTTTGGAAAATAAACATGCTCATAAGATTAGCGACTTAAGGAAGTTACCAAACAATTTAGAGGAGATTGGCAGGATGGGGCTGAAAGAATTTGCAAGAAAAATAAAAGGATTACCGATGAATAAAGATCTCTCAGTTGCCGTAAGCCGCTCACATTATGATTCCAAAACCAGGGATTTCATTAAAAAAGTAGTGGGAAGATACGAGCAGGTAAACCTTATCTCCAGGGGAAGTTCCATAAAATTCTGTGACCTTGCCGAAAACCATGCCGGCATTTATCCGCGTTTCTCTACCACCTATGAATGGGATACTGCAGCCGGGCACGCCATCGTAAAAGCTTCAGGAGGTGAAGTTTTCTCCCTTGAGTCTCGCCTGCCCCTGCAATACAACAAAGAAAATCTTTTGAATCCTTCTTTTATTGCTTTTGCAGATAAAAACCTGTCAGACCGCTACTTTTCTGAACTTTCTCCTTAAATAAGGATAGGAAAAGACCGACATAATAATGATCAATGCCCCCAAATAAAACCCAATGGACATTCTCTCTGCATCCGGGAAGAAGAAAAATGCCATTATAATACCATATACCGGCTCAAGGTTGATGGCCAGCACCACATTGTAAGCAGAAAGCACTTTCATGATGTCAACAATGGCTGTAAAGGCATAAGAAGTGCAGACAAAACTCAGTATCAACAGGTAAAACAGATCCATCCAGGACATACTGATCAATTGAGTCGAAAAAGCCCCGGTAACTCCAAAAAACAGGGTGATAAAAACAACCCCCCCGATCATTTCATAAAAACTGATCACTGTCGGATGATATTTCAGGCTGATGGTGCGGTTAAGAACCACAAAGAGGCCGTTTAGCAAAGCCGAAAGAAGGGAGAAAAGAATTCCTTCCAAAAAATGAAATTCATAAGAAAAAATAATATAGATGCCGGAAATAATCACCAGCCCAAGCAAAACTTCCACCCAGAAAACCCTTCGTTTTTGCACCAGGGGCTCAAGGAAACTAGTAAACAAGGTTGTAGATGCAAATACTCCCAGGGTAACGGAAACATTGGAAACATTGATGGCATGAAAAAAGGTGATCCAGTGCAAAGCCACCAGTAAGCCTATGCCATATAAAGGCAATTGCTTCTTCAACGAAATGCGGAAAGGAATTTTACGGAATAAAAAGAAACCCCAGAGCCCTACAAAGGCGAAAAACATGCGGTACCAAACCAGGTCAGCAGCGGGCAAAGTAATCAGGGCTCCCAGGATGGCGGTAAAGCCAAGAAGTACTACCACCACATGTAAGTGGAAATATTGCTTTAAAATTCCTGAATCCATCATTGCTCTTTAAAATTTTCCATAAAGCGGATTACCTCATTCCGGGCATTTAAAAACCGGTGTTCGCCCAAGCCGCTTATTACCCTGAAAGAAAACCCGTACTCGCGCAACTCTTTTTCATACCAGTTAAAAAAGTAAGAGCGAAGATGAGGGTGCTCCCTTTGCTCATCGAACTCCCAGGGCATATCCACATCACATAAAAGAAAAAGATCGTAGCGATTTTCCTTTATTTTTTCCAGGATAAAGGGATTACAATTATTGTATTTATGAAGGCTCCATATCTTGGTTACCAGAAATTCGGTATCACAAAACAAAATCCCGGTAGCTTTGGATTCCATTTCTTTTTCCAGGTTGAACTGTCCTTTGGCAATTTCCAGGATGTCTTCCTGCTTATAATCCCTGTTTAACTGGTCTATGTAGTTGCGGGCATATTCAGGGACAAAAACCGTATTGAAAGACCTGGCCAGCTTTTGGGCAAGCCAGCTTTTTCCGGTTGACTCCGGGCCTGTAATGGCAATTTTTTTTAATCCTTTCAAAGCAGTCTGGTTTATTGTTGCAAATGGGCATTGATCACCTTCATTACAAACACGCTTTTGCCTTCCTGTTTAAAGGAGGAGCCCATTTCATCGGTAATGGCTTTCATCACTTTGTGGTATTGGCCAAACACCTGTGTGCTCATGCCGTTTACCTGGCAGGTAACACCGGCATGTGCCTGCAGGCGGTCAATAAAATCCTGGATATCGGGAACATATTCCCTTCCCAAAGGATACATGCTTATTTCAACAGAAACTTCCATTTTTTTGACGACAAATTTAATATTTAAAAACCGTTGGAGATTGATCCGGGAAAAAAGTTGCAGGCCGCATAACAGATTTTCAAAAAAAACCAGCGAAACATGGAAAAATGCAACTTCTTGTTATCCTTCTCCTTAAAAAAAAACCGGATTACCCTTAAAATTAAAACCGGGGAAATCACCTGTAAATTAGGGTAGTGAGATAAAAAAGGTAACAAAACACCTTGAATGAAAGTATACAATTGACATGGCTTATAGCAAGTCTTTTTAAGTAAAATTTTTTACGTGTTTCCCTTAGTTGTTTATGCGGGTAATGTTGTTGTTTTGAATAAGAAACTCGCAAGAGAAAAAACAGCGCAACAAAAAAACCAAAATATTAAATAAACCAAACAACAGAGCCATGAAAAAATTTACCCTTACCCTCGCAACCCTGCTTATAATGGCAGTATCTTTTCCAGAAACAGTTTTTTCGCAATGTGGCGGAGATTTATTTAAAGCCTGTCATGAAAAGATTGACAGTGAAAACCTGGTAAGAAGCTATCCGGTGCAGTTTCCCAAAAGGCAAAACGGGCAAACCCTTCCGGTTGTAAAACACAACATGATGCTGCAAAGCGGAAACACTTACAGGATATACACCTGCAGTGCAGAAGAATTTCCCGGAAAAGTGATTGCCAGTCTGCATCATGCCGATCAACTTATTGGCTCCACCTATGTAATTGACAAAAACAAGCACCTTCCTTACATTGAATTCGAATGCAAAACCACGGGCGTTTACAACCTCACCTTATATTTTGAAAATGGGGACGAAGGCTGTGCCATGGGCATTCTGGCTGCCAAAAAAGAAGAAAAAAAGCACTTAACCCTGGTAAACAACAAAGAATAATCAGGACTAACAAAAAGCAATTTAAAACACTCAATATTTTGTGATTTGTTTCGTAAATGTCAACAAGCGTATTATTTTTGTTCCCTGATCAAAAAATAAATTGTAATTTTAAAACTTGCACGGAACAAAATCCCGAAACCATACAGATAATGGAAAATACGCTCAGGAGAAAAGTTTTTGTAATTGAGGACAACAAAACAGAAGGAATGCTGCTGAAGCTCTGCCTCGGTTCGTTAAAAAATGTTACCATCAGTAACTTTACGAACGGGGCTGAGTTGCTTGAACACCTGGATGAAAACCCGGACATAGTAATAGCAGACCTGATGCTTCCGGACATCCCCGGATACGAATTAATAAAATCCATAAAAGAATATAACCGAAACATTGAGGTGATCGTGGTATCAGCCCAAAGAGATATTGACACGGTTGCGAAACTGCAGGAGCTGGGCGTGTTTAACTACATTGTTAAAAGTGAAGCCTGCATTGAATACCTGCAAAAAACCATTGAAAAGCTATTGCTTATCATGGAGGTACAGGAAGAAAAAAAATCGACACAATAACCGGCTTTTGTTGGGATTAAAAAACCGGACAGGAAAAAACGCCTGTCCGGTTTTTTAATTGGTCAGCGCCCATGCTGTTTAAAATTTTACCAGTGTGGTTCTTTTTTCCGGAATGATGATTTGCATAAAAGCAACGTCTTCCATTGCATGACAGGTGTTACAGCTGCTGGCAAAGTTAACAAACGCTGCATTAAAGGCTTCTTTGTCCTCATTTTCAATGGTTTGCCTCAGTGCCGGGTAAGCCTGATCCACAAACTGTTTCGAGGAGGCTTCCCTGTCAGGCCGACGGACAAAACCCCGTTGCATGCTGCTGATGATCTTGTCGATATGGTATTCAGCATACCCCCAGTTTTCTTCCTGTCCGGCCCAGTAAAGCTCATTGTAGCGGTAGCCGGTTTCCATCATGGTTTGATCAAATCCTCCAAACTGATCCTCAATGTTGTTTAGGATCTCTTCCATTTGCTCTCCCATCCAACGGGTTTCATATTCCTTTTCCTGGGCGGTTTGGCAGGCATTAATTGCAATTACCCCAAGAAATAAAAAGAATAAAATTAAACTGTAGCGTTTCATAGTTTTTTGTGTTTTGGTTTGAAAAATTTACTGTGTGGTTTCTGTCAAGTCCAATAAAAAGGCATATTGCCTTGCCACCTCCCTTAGCCTCTGAAAACGGCCTGAGGCTCCTCCGTGCCCGGCCTGCATATTGGTAAAAAGCAGGATCTCAGAATCTCCGGTATTGTGCATTCTCAATTGGGCCACCCACTTGGTTGGCTCCCAGTATTGAACCTGTGAGTCATAAAGCCCGGAAGTAACAAAAAGATTGGGATAATCCTGCCCGGTTACATTATCATAAGGAGAGTAAGAAAGCATATAATGGTAAAACTCTTCTTTATTGGGATTTCCCCATTCGTCGTATTCAGCGGTTGTAAGCGGAATGGATTCATCCAGCATGGTAGTGACCACATCCACAAAAGGAACCCTGGCAATCATTCCTTTGTAGAGATCCGGACGCATATTGGCCACGGCCCCAATGAGCAATCCCCCGGCACTGACTCCTTCGGCAAATAATTTTTCAGGACGGGTATAGTCTTGCGCTATAAGATATTTGCTGCAATCAATAAAGTCATAGAAGGTATTTTTTTTATTCAGAAGTTTACCGTCTTCATACCATTGCCGGCCCAGTTCCTGCCCACCGCGCACATGGGCAATGGCATAAACAAATCCCCGGTCAAGAAGACTGAGGGTATTGATGTTAAAACGGGGATCCATGGAACTTCCGTAAGACCCATAAGCATAGAGCAAAAGGGGATTGTTTCGGTCTTTTACCATTCCTTTGCGATAAACCAGGGTAATGGGCACTTCGACACCGTCGCGTGCCGGTGCAAACAAACGGCGGGTTTCATAATCTGCCGGGTCAAAATCTCCTAGTACTTCCTGTTGCTTAATCAGTTCAGCCTCCCTGGTATTCATATTATAATCATATACGCTGGGAGGGGTAGTCAGGGAAGTATAGTTGTACCTGAGGGTATTGACAGACATTTCGGGGTTGATACCAATACTGGCAGTGTAAGCCTCTTCCGGAAAATCAATGTAATGTTCTTCTTCGGTAACCTGGTGGATAATACGCATTTGGCGCAGGCCCATTTGACGCTCCTGCAACACCAGGTATTCGTCAAATACCTCCAGGTTTTCCACCAAAACCTCCGGTCGATGGGCAATTACTTCCTGCCAGTTCTCTTTTCGGGTTGCATTTTCCGGAGTTTGCATGAGCCGAAAATTCTGGGCGTTCAGGTTGGTCAGCACAAAAAATTTACCGTTATATGGCTTTACCTGGTAACGCAAATCCCTCTGTCTAGGTTGAAACACCCTGAACTCCCCTTCGGGCTCATCTGCCCGCATCAACCATGTTTCATTACTGAGGGTACTGTTGGCATTGATCATGAGATAGCGGTTGTCTTTGGATCTGGAAACCCCGATGTAGTAAAACGTTTCATCCTCTTCAAAGTAGACAGACTCCGCTTCAGCACCCTGCTCATTTATCCGGTACCTGTTTATTCGCTCATACCTGAGGGTTTCGGGATCAATAGATGTAAAAAAAAGCGTTTGATTATCAGCCGCCCAAACCACATCGCCCCCGGCATAAGGGATCCCTGTCGGGGTAACTTCATCGGTGGCAAGGTCTTTTACCATCAGGGTATACTGACGGCGCCCAACAGTATCAATGGTAAAGGCCAGCCAACGGTTATCAAGTGTTACATCAAAACTACCAACGCGGTAATAAGGATAAGGTTCCGCCAGTTGATTTACATCCAGCATCACCTCTTCCGGTGCATCCATGCTTTCTTTACGACGGCAGTAAATAGGGTATTCTTTTCCTTCTTCATACCGAACATAGTAATAATAACCGTTATCATAATAAGGTGCAGATACATCGTCCTGCCGAATGCGGCCTTTCATTTCCCGGAAAAGATCGTCCTGCAGGGCTTCGGTATGGGCCATACGTGCCTCCAAAAAGGCATTTTCCTCTTCGATATAAGCGATCACCTTAGGATTTTCCCGGTCATTCATCCAGTAATATGGATCAATACGGGTATCACCGTGAATGGTCAGTTCTTTTTCAATTTTTTCGGCAATGGGTGGAGAAACTTCACTTTCATTTGTGGGCTGTTGGCAACCCATTGCAAAAACAATCATAAATGCCGCAATAAAAAATCGATTCATGGGATGGTTTAAAATTAAAATTTATATATATGCCGGATTAAAGATAAACATCTCAAATTTACAAAAAACAAGCATTGGGGGTCATACAAACCCGGTTAAATTATTTTTCCGTTTTCAGGTGTTCTATGGGAACCAAATAATAAATTAATTTTGTCGGCATAAGCTTAAAAAACATGACCAGAAGGAAAATAAAAAAAGCCATAAAAAGGTTACGGCAATTGCCGCTTGGTGCTGCATTTCTTAAATACACCTCCAATAAGGGAAAACACTTTTTCCTGAAGGCCTCTAATAGTACCAAAGTGGCAAATCCTTCCACCATTATGCTTGAGCTGAGTGCCCACTGCAATATCCATTGCACGGTTTGCCCAAGGGAGTATGATTACGGCAAGCAAATGGAGCAGGGCTTTATGGATAAGGGATTGGCAAAAAAAGTAATCAATGAAACCTGGCCTTACCTTGATTCCATTGGCCTGACAGGTATGGGAGAAACCTTTCTTTACCGGGATATTGAGGAAATAGTGGATTATATCCGTTCTAAAAATAAGGGCATTATCATATCGGTATCTACCAACGCTTATGCTCCCAAAACACTGGAGTATGCAGGGTGGTTGAAAAACAAAATAGATACCATTCAGGTTTCCATTGATGGCCTTCGTGAAACCTATGACCGCATAAGGATTGGTTCGGAATTTGAAAAATTCTCACAAAACCTTGAGAATCTCTCAAGCCTGCTTAGGAATTCTCAAACCGATTTGATGCTGAACATGGTGGTAACCAAAGAAAACTACCACCAGATTAGCGACATGCTCAGGTTTGCCAGTGAACTCGGTATTCCTTTCCTGAACTTTACCCTGTTTAACCTGGCATCGGTTACCGGTATTGAAAAGGAATATTATGATTTTTATGTTTCCGAAGAATTCCTTCAGGCGCAAAAAGAGCTGGAAGCTGCAAAGGAAAGGTATCCTTCGTTAGAATTAACTTTCTGGGATTACAATAAAAAAAACGGGTTTCGCAACTGCCCTTTTCCCTGGACCCACTTTTATATTTGCTGGAACGGAGAGGTGGCCCCTTGCTGCGCCAAACCCTTCCCCAAGGAAATGAGCTTTGGCAATGCCTTTGAAAAACCTTTAATGGAAATCCTTAATAACGAAAAATACCGGAATTTCCGAAAGATGTGGTATAATAACCAAACCCACCCTTTTTGCCGCAAATGCCACTTCATTGATCTGCCCCGGGAAGGCCAAATCAGCAATCAGTAAAAGGTTTCACACTTTCTTTTTTATAAAACAATCAAGTAATAAAGTGCTTTTAAACTTCCATGATTAACTTTAAACACACAAAAGAATGATCATTTGAAAAACAAAATGTTACCTAAACCCGAAAAGTTAATTGTGATGTTCTCCTGCATTGGAGGAAAAAGCATCTGACAATATTAATCTAATTATAAACAGTTATAACCCCGGATTTTGCTGGTGAAACTTCTCAGTGGAGCTCTGTAAAACCTCTGTGAAACTAAGTGTTACAAAAATATTACACAGAGAATCACAGAGAAAAGTTAATTTTAATTTTCTCAGCATGGGTGGGACAGACATCTGACCATATTAATCTAATTATAAACAGAAGAAAACCCAGGTTTGCTGCTGAAACTTCTCTGTGGAGCTCTGTGAAACCTCTGTGGAACTCTGTGTTACAAAAATATTACACAGAGAATCACAGAGAAAAGTTAATTTTAATTTTCTCAGCATGGGTGGGACAGACATCTGACCATATTAATCTAATTATAAACAGATGAAAAAATTAAAAAAAGAATTCAAGGAGTTTGCCATGCGCGGAAATGTGCTGGACATGGCTGTAGGAATCATTATTGGGGCTGCTTTTGGAAAGATAATCACCTCTTTTGTCCACGACATCATGATGCCACCCATTGGTATGTTAATTGGGAAAGTTGATTTCAGGGAGCTTTTTATAAACCTTGGGAAGACCCCGTATGCCACACTCTCCGAAGCTTCTGAAGCCGGAGCTCCCACACTGAATTACGGGATGTTTTTTAATACGGTATTGGATTTCCTGATCGTGGCCATCCTGATATTTTTGTTTGTAAAAAAAATCAACCGGCTTAAAGGGAAGCCCGCAGATACGGAAGCCGTTGAGCTGGAAGTAGCAGAACCGGCCACCAAAGAATGCCCCTATTGTTTTTCTTTTATTCCTCAAAAGGCCAGCAGATGCCCAAGTTGCACCTCCCATCTTGTCCATTCATAAGGTTTTAATAATTTGATTTATTTGGTATTACCCTCACGTCCAGGCCTCAAAAAAATCAAAAACCCGATTAAATAATTGGCAAAATTTTCCGGGGGCAATTATTTTTACCGTATCTTTAAAAAGTAAAAATTGACTATTAAAAAGGTTGGTGCCGGCCCCTTTTTTATTTTTTTATCTGCCCCTCCCTCCCAAAATATAAGGGAACAAGTCTTTTTGAAAATCTCATCTGACCTTCCTGCCGGCACGCTCATATATTTTTTGCATTAGCGGGTTGTTATTTTGTCATCACCAAAAAAATTACTGTCATGAAAACACCAAAAAACCAACACACGACAAACTCATGGTTGCTGGCAGTGCTGATCCTTTTAGTTATCTCAGGATGCCAGCGTGTCAAAGCTCCGGAAACCGAAGTTGAACGCCTGGCATACGTTTCGGAAGGGCACGTTTTTTTAGCCAATCTCCTGACCGAAGAAGTGGAGGTTATCGGGCCGGGAAGTGAACCTTCGGTTTCCAGCGATGGCAACATGCTTGCTTACTCCATTTTGGAAGGAGACAGAAGGCGGATAGCCTTAACCAACCTGAGAACCATGAAAACAGAGGTATTTCAGGATATTCCGGGAGCCTGCTTCCGACCCCTCTGGTCGCCCACTGAAAATATCCTTTTGTTCAGCGCACTGGCCCGTACCGGAACAACCCCCCACCGGGTGGTGGTAATGATCAATATGGACGACGACTCCAGGAACTATATTTCCATAGATGCACTGAACATTTTTGCCCCCACCTGGAGTGCAGACGGAGAAAAAATTTATGCCCACGACACCCAAAACCTTTATGAGTGGGATAAAAACGGAAGTCTTTTAAATACCTTATCCATCCTGGAAAATTTTGGCACTTATTTCTTTTCAGGTTCTTCAGTTTTTCAGCCTTCACAGGAAGCAACCCATTGGATTTTCAGTGTAATAATAGAAAAAGAGGATGAGACGGGCAAACCCGTCCAGGTTTCCAGCCTGATGGTAAAGGATGCTTTGGATCAAAAGGTCACCAGGCTTTCTCCGGAAGACTTCTTTGTGGCTTCCTATTGCTGGGGACCTGATGAAACTTCGGTTTACTTTTCCGGAAAAACAATGGAAGCCATTCACGACCTTGAAGTTTCCCCCCGGATTTTCGAAGTCTCCCTGGATGGGGCAATTCTTGAGGAACTACTGGATAACGCCTGCCAGCCGGCATATCGGGCAGGAATGACTTCCTTAAAACCCAGAAAAAAGAGACAATAGCACCCTGTTGATATATAATTTTTCGGTTTTTGATGAAACGGCAAAATCACTTAATTTTGATGGCAAAAGCCGCCTGAGAAATAGTGTATGCCATTATCGACATAGAAACCACCGGGGGAAACCCATCGCGCGACAAGATCACGGAAATCGCCCTATATGTGCACGATGGGGAAAAGGTTGTGGATGAATTTGTTACCCTCATTAACCCGGAACGGAAAATCCCTCCTTTCATCACCCGCATGACCGGTATCACCGATCAAATGGTTGCCCATGCCCCAAAATTTTATGAGGTGGCCAAAACCATTGTAGAAATTACACGCGAAAAGGTGTTTGTTGCCCACAATGCTTCTTTTGATTACAATTTTGTAAAAAATGAATTCCGAAGCCTTGGCTATAACTTTCATTGCGACAAGCTTTGCACGGTAAAACTCAGCCGCAAACTCATTCCAGGGAAACCTTCATACAGCCTTGGCAGGTTATGCAGAGAACTTAATATTGAGATTAAAGACCGTCATCGTGCCAAAGGAGACGCCATGGCTACGGTAAAACTTTTTGAATTGCTACTGGGATCCAACCCCAATGGTTTGATCCCCGAATTGCTTGCAGCAGAAAAAAACAGCCGGCAATTCAATTCGCACATTACCTGGGACATGCTTGAAAAAATACCCTCCAAAACAGGCGTGTATTATTTCTTTAATGAAAAGGGAAAAGTCATCTACATAGGAAAAAGCAAAAACATCAGGCAAAGGATCTTAAATCACCTTGGCAATGGGAATACGGAAAAATCCATTAATATGGCTGATCAAATCAGTCGCATGGAATATGAAGTCACAGGTAGCGAATTGGCTGCCTTGTTAAAAGAGTCAGACGAAATAAAAACTCATCAACCGCTTTTCAACCGTCGCCAAAGGAGGTGCTTTTTCAGCCACGGACTTTATGCCCAGCAAGATACCAGCGGCTATATTACCCTGAAAATAGAAAAGGCCCGTCCCGGAGATAATCCCATTATTTGCTTTTCAAACCGGGAAAACGCCAGGAATTTTCTTTTTGAGCTGGTTGGAAAGTTTAATCTTTGCCAAAACCTCAGCGGGTTGTATGCCACATCCGGAGCCTGCTTTCAATATGCCGTAAAGATCTGCAAAGGGGCCTGTATTGGTGTTGAGTTTCCGGAGGCCTATAATCAGCGGGTTAATGAAGCCATAGCGCATGCAGCCCTCCCGCAAAAAAACTTTATTCTTATTGACAAGGGCCGGAACCCCCATGAAAAATTTTTGGTAATGATTGAAAACGGGAAATTCGCTGCCCGGGGCTTTTTGGAAGTGGATTCTTTACAGCTAAGCAAGCCCGCCCAGTTTAAAGAATACCTTGAAGAAGCCATCGACAACAAAGACAACCGGCAGATCATATCCGGGTTTATCCGCAACAGGAAAGTGGAACAAATCATCAATTTCTAACCATCATTTTTAAAACATAATACCCTATGAAAAAAAGTGCAAATATTAAGGTACTCGGGAAAGTTCAGGGAGTAAATTTCCGTTACAATACCCAGGTTGCAGCTAAGCAGATGGGGATAACCGGATTTGTTAAAAATATGGAAGACGGCAGCGTTTTTATAGAGGCCGAAGGTGAAGAGACCGACCTGGAAAAATTTATTGACTGGTGCCACAAAGGCCCTTCCTCAGCGTGGGTGAAGGACCTAAAAGTTGACTATAAGCCTGTTTCAGGGCACGATAAATTCCAGATACGCTATTGATCGGGTTCGGGCAATTCCTTATCCAGGAACCAGGCCTCCATTAGTTCCTGTGTTTTCATTGCATTAAAAGGAGCCTCAGGCATGGGATAAGGGCCGTCAAAAACCCCCAGGTCTTCCCCCTGCCGACCGGCACCCCTGGCCGGTGAACCTCCCCCAAGGCGAAAGGCGCCAATACCTTTGGGAATTTCTCCTTCCTTTAAACCAGCAAAACCCGGATCCATGCCCATGCGGTTGCCACTTCCGGTATTGGGTAAGTTCATACAGGTGTTTTGTCCCACCAGGTTGTTGGCGGGTGCATAACACTTATCGGCAGAGAGGGTATCGGCAGTCGCCAGGTTATTCAGGAAATCGCATTGTCCCACATCCTGAAACAGGTCCTGCTTACTTTTAAAAATGTTTTGCGTAAAGTGGACTTGATTCAGGCCCATAAGCCTGCCTGTGATCACATTTTGCTTAAAAGCATTCGGGGCTGCAAAACCTCTCACATCACCAATGATATTGTTATAAAATACGGTTCCTGAACTACCAGAACCGGGCTGGCTTATCTTTCTGCCTCCATTAACCCATCCCCCAAAAATATTGTTGATAATTTCCCATTCGGCTGCATTATCATCCAGTTGCAAATACCAGATAAAGTTTTTTTGAAGCCTCACCCCCGAAATGGGTTCATTCCCCTTTATTCTGATGGTGATGTTGGGGCGGTCGCCCTGGAAGTGCTGAAATTCAAACCCTTTGAGTAAAGAGCCGGAAGCATTGGTGCGTAACTGCAGGTTGTCGGTAAACATTACCCTGCTGAGTTTGGAAGTATGTTGGTTTTCTCCGGAAAGGGGATCCAATTCACCCAAAATAATCAACGGTTTATCAACAACCACATTACCATAGTTTACCGGCGAACCTTTTACCATGATGGTATCCCAGGGAGCGGAAAACTGGATGGCCGTTTGCAAACTAAAATATTCTCCTGCAGAAGGAAAGTGATTATTAACAATGAGAACCCTTGCAAAAGCATTTTCAAAATAAAAACCCAGGCACATAAATAAAAAAAGCAGTAAAATTCTTTTCATAAATTTTTCAAAAAAAAAATTAAAAATAAGCAAGCAGATTAACTTTCCAAAAAAATTTGGCCCATCCCAAAAAACGTAAAAATAAATGTTTTGAAGTCCAAAACCAACGGGGTTTCACTTAAAACAAAACTTTATTATTAAATATATAAAAATCAGTTTATATAAAAATCGCTATTTTTGGCTTGTCAAAATTAATCGGAAAGAAAATTTAAATTACCGGCAAAAAATGCGAAAACTTTTACCTCTCTTGTTATCCGCCGCGTTTCTTTTCTCTGCAGCCAATGGATTGGCACAAGATCCTTTGCCAAAAGGCATGACAGAGGAGGAGAAATCCATTTACCAGGAATACCTTGAAACCCGACCTGAACCACGCAACACCCAGCCTCCTGCCAATCCGCCCCGTACTCCGGGAGAGTACGAAGAAGTGCAGGGAGTGATCATAACCTGGGCCGGATACAGCGCAGAGCTCAGGGAAATTGTGCGACATGCCCGCCCTTCGGCAAAAGTTTACATCATTACCTCCAATATTGGTCAGGTTCAAACTTATCTTACCAACGGGGGTGTGCCTTTAGAAAACATAGAATTTGTACAGGCACCGTTTAATTCTGTATGGGTCAGGGACTACGGCCCCCAGAGCATTTACCTTGAGGAGGAAGATGAACTGGCCTTTGTGGATTGGGATTACAACCGTCCCCGCCCGGAGGACAACCAAATCCCGCAATTTATGGCTGGTTACCTGAATGTGCCCATATTTCAGCTGGCCCATCAATCAAGCCTGTTAACTGCTACCGGCGGCAACTTTATGGCCGACGGGCATGGCACCGGCTTTTCTTCCAAACTTATCCTTTCGGAAAACCCGGGATTTACCGAAGGGCAAATTGACCAGGTAATGTATGATTTCAAGGGAATCGACCGCTACATCAAAATGGACGAACTTCCCTACGACAACATTTCCCACCTGGATATGCACATGAAACTCCTGGATGAGGAAACCCTTCTGGTGGGAGAATTTCCCGAAGGAGTATCGGATGGACCATACATTGAGGCCAACCTGGATTATTTGCTCAGCAATTACAACACCTGTTATGACCGGCCTTACCAGGTTGTAAGAATACCCATGGCACCAAGCACCTCCGGCAACTACCCGCCGAATGCCTATTACCGGACCTATACCAATTCGGTGATCCTCAACGATGTGGTACTGGTTCCAATTTACGGTTCTTACCTTGACAGCGATGCCATTGAAATATATGAAGAAGCCATGCCCGGCTACAATATTGTGGGCATCGACATGAACGGGGTGATCAGTGCCAGCGG
>SKVW01000180.1 GCA_007129255.1 Bacteroidales bacterium | reverse complement strand
CTGGGTATGTTTGTTTTGATAGGTATCGCCTGGATCTTCAGTGCCAACCGCAGGGCCATTTCCTGGAAAATAGTGGGCATTGGTTTGTCTGCTCAGGTTTTATTAGCTATTGGGGTGCTGCAGGTGCCGGCGGTTCAGTATTTTTTTGAAATGATCGGATCGGTTTTCGTGGTAATCCTTGATTTTACCAAGGCTGGGACGGATTTTCTTTTTGAAGGATTCCTGGATACAGAAAGGTTTGGTTATATCTTTGCCTTCCAGGTGTTGCCTACCATCATCTTTTTCTCTGCCCTTACCAGCTTGTTATTTTACCTGGGTATCATCCAGAAAGTTGTATATGGCCTGGCCTGGCTCATGTCAAAAGCCATGAAACTTTCAGGAGCAGAAAGCCTTTCAGTAGCCGGGAATATTTTTCTTGGCCAAACCGAATCGCCCCTGATGATCAAAGCCTACCTTCCCGATATGACCAAATCGGAGATCCTGCTGGTAATGACCGGGGGGATGGCTACCCTGGCCGGAGGAGTATTGGCTGCTTATATCGGTTTTCTTGGTGGGGACGACCCGGTGCAACGGCTTATATTTGCCCAGCACCTTCTTGCTGCCTCTATTATGGCGGCTCCGGGAGCTGTGGTAATTACCAAAGTTTTATATCCCCAAACCGAGGAAGTGGACAAGACCATGGAGATTTCCAGGGAAAAAATCGGGGATAACGTTCTGGACTCCATTACCAACGGAGCCGGTGAAGGTCTTAGACTTGCTGCCAATGTAGCAGCGATGCTTTTGGTATTTCTGGCTTTCATTGCCATGTTCAACTTTATTGTAGGTAAAATCGGTGATTTTGCCAACCTCAACCCTTTAATTGCCGAAGCAACTGACGGCCGTTACCAGGATTTATCCCTGCAGTTTATCCTTGGATATACCTTTGCTCCAATTATGTGGTTAATCGGGGTCAGCCTGCCGGATATCACCCTTGTGGGAAGGCTGCTTGGAGAAAAGATCATCATGACCGAATTCATCGGATATGTAAGCCTGGCAGAATTGAAGGAAGCCGGGGCATTTGCCGATCCAAAATCCATCATCATGGCTACCTATTTGCTTTGCGGATTTGCCAACTTCGCCAGTATCGGCATCCAGATCGGTGGTATCGGTTCCCTGGCCCCCACAAGAAAGGTATTGCTCTCCAAATTTGGAATGCGTGCCCTGCTTGGTGGAACGCTGGCCGGATTGATGAGTGCAACCATTGTGGGAATGATATTGGGTTAATTCTTTTGTTAAGAAAAAAAGCATTGCTAACTTTAATGCCATGAACCAATATCTTAAACTTCTGGATCACGTGCTGCAAAACGGGGTAAACAAAGATGACCGCACCGGTACCGGCACCATCAGTGTTTTTGGCTACCAGATGCGCTTTGATCTGTCTGAAGGTTTTCCCCTGGTAACCACCAAGAAACTTCACCTCAGATCCATCATCCACGAGTTGCTTTGGTTTTTGCAAGGAGACACCAACATCAGGTATCTTAAGGAAAACGGGGTTTCCATATGGGACGAATGGGCAGATGCGGAGGGAAATCTTGGGCCGGTTTACGGTGCTCAATGGCGTTCCTGGCCACATAATGGGAAAAATATTGACCAGATCAGCGAATTGATCCGCCAGATCAAAACCAACCCCGACTCTCGCAGATTGCTTATCAGTGCCTGGAATGTGGGCCAGCTTCCTGAAATGGCCTTAGCGCCCTGCCATGTTTTGTTCCAGTTTTATGTGGCAAAGGGAAAGCTCTCCTGCCAGCTTTACCAGCGAAGTGCCGACATTTTTCTGGGAGTGCCCTTTAACATTGCTTCTTATGCTTTGCTTACCCTTATGGTTGCCCAGGTTTGCGATCTTAAACCCGGTGAGTTTATCCATAGCTTTGGAGATGCGCATCTTTACCTGAACCATCTTGATCAGGCAAGGTTGCAACTCACCCGTAAACCAGGGCCGTTACCTCATATGAAGATCAACCCTGACAAAAAAGATATTTTTACCTTTGAATATTCCGATTTTGAATTAACCGGCTATGAGCCTCATCCTCATATAAAAGCACCGGTTGCCGTTTAACGGGTTCTCTTTTTTAGCTTGTTCAGGCATAAAAAACTCTGACATGAAACTTTCAATCGTAGCAGCAGTAGCCAATAATAACGTAATCGGGAATGAAAACCAATTGGTGTGGCATTTGCCGGCCGACCTGAAGCATTTTAAAAACCTGACCATGGGGCACACCCTGATCATGGGCCGTAAAACCTTTGAATCCATTGGCAAGCCCTTAAAAGGAAGAACTACCATCGTGCTCACCAGACAAAAAGATTACGATGCACAGGGATGCCTGACTGCCTCCAGCCTGAAAGAAGCCATCAGGATGTTAAAAGACAAAAAGGAAGAGGTTTTTATTGCCGGGGGTGCTGAAATTTATGAGCAGGCCATTGATTTACATTATACCCGGAGAATATATCTCACCAGGATTTTTGCCACTTTTGAGGGGGATACCTTTTTCCCGGAAATAGATCCGGAGAAATGGGAGCTGGTGGAAAGGGTGGATTTCTCTCCAGATGAAAAAAACAATTACACTTACGCTTTCATGACATATAAAAAGAAATCAAAGCCCAAAGCCTGATAACTGGGTTTTTTGCTTTTGTTTTCTTGCAGCCGGAAACAGAACGTTGTTCAGGATCAACCGATATCCCGGTGAGTTAGGGAAAAGATTCAGATCAGTTGGGGGATCCCCCACAAAATGCCGGTAATCTTCCGGATCATGCCCTCCGAGAAAAGTAAAGGTGCCGTTTCCCAAAGTTCCATGAATATACCTGGCTTCATTTTTTGAGCGGTTTTCCCCCAGGATCGTAACCGTGGGTTTGATCACCTCATGACGAAAAGCGGTTGTTTGCCCCATAAAGCCCTTTACCAGGGTTTTATGGTTTTGGGTAAGCATGGTAGGTACCGGATCCCATTTGGCCGAAAACTCAAAAAGGGAAAAAAAGTCGGTGGTTTCGCTGCGTCCTGTTTTGGGCACATCAATATTGGATTTTTCGTAAATATTTGGATCCGGTATTATTTTAAAGTTTTGAAAAGCGAAAGTTCGGCTAAAGTCAAGTTTTTCCTGTGCGCTGGGGTCAGGGGGGGTGCCGTTATACACCTCATGAAGGATGTCTACGCCTTCTGCGGCCAAGGCAATATCTATACTTTCAGGAGCAGAACACATGGCAAACATATACCCCCCACCGGCAACAAAGTCCCTGATGCGTTTGGCCACATCCAGTTTCAGGTCGGCTACCTGTGAATAACCCAGCCGCCGCGCCATTTCCTCTGCAAGGCGCACATCCTCTTTGTACCAGTCATGGTTGCGATAGGCACGCCAGAATTTCCCGAACTGCCCGGTAAAATCCTCATGATGCAGGTGCAACCAATCATATAAAGGAAGTTTTCCATCCAGCACTTCCTCATCATACACCTCATCGTAAGGAATTTCGGCATAGGTAAGGGCCAGGGTTACGGCATCATCCCAGGGCAAACTGTTGGGAGGGGTATAAACCGCAATTCTTGGCACTTTATGCAGGCGGATCTCTTCTTTGTTAACTTCCGTGTTGGCAATTTCCTGCAAAATAGCTCCTGCCTGCACATCCGCAATCACCTGGTAACTTATGCCCCGAATCACACATTCTTCCTCAACCTCCGGATGGTGCTCAAACATAAAACTCCCTCCCCGGTAATTCAACAGCCAGCTTACCTCCACATCATGGGTTAAAACAAAGTATGCTATTCCGTATGCTTTCAAATGATTCTGCTGTGAATCATCCATGGGAATAAGAATTTGTGCAGAATGGACTGTCAGGTGAACAAAAGCGAAAAGAAATATGAGGATCAGTTTTTTCATTTCAAAAAAAATTTGGATTGACTATCTAAAAAACGAATCAAAGGCATTCTTATTCTGCAAAAAGAATGCCTACTTATAAAGATAGGAAAAAGTTCAAAAACCTTTTGAGATTTTAACCTTTAGAAAGGCACATCATCCTCATCCATATCATTCATTTTGGAAGGCAGGGTCATGGTATTGGAGCCTTTTTCGAATGAATCGGAAGGTTTCATTTCACCAGAGAATTCATATTCATCCGTACCATAATCGGTAAATTTGGCAAACTGGGTGATGAACCGGAGGTTGATATCCGCAAGTCCGCCATTTCGGTGTTTTGCAATAATGATCTGGGCAAGGCCTTCGGTACTGTTGCCCTGCTCATCCTCCAGTATCTGGTAATACTCCGGGCGATAGATGAACAGCACCATATCGGCATCCTGCTCAATTGCCCCGGATTCGCGAAGATCAGAAAGAATGGGACGCTTGGATCCACCCCTGGTTTCCACTGCCCGGCTTAGCTGAGAAAGTGCAATAATGGGAATGTTCAACTCTTTGGCCAGACTTTTCATGGAGCGGGAAATGTTGCTGATCTCCTGCTCACGGTTTCCGCGGTTATTATCGTTGCCAGCGGACATAAGTTGCAGGTAATCCACAATAGCCAGTTGAATATTATGCTGTGCCTTGAGGCGCCGGCACTTTGCCCTTAATTCAAAAATTGACAACGCCGGGGTATCATCAATAAATAATGGCGCTTCGGTAAGGGTATTCAGGCGGGAGTTGAGTTGTTCCCATTCGTATTGCTCGAGTTGCCCGCGCTTGAGTTTATCGGCCTCCAGTTCGGTTTCACTGGCAATGAGTCGGGTAACAAGCTGTACCCCTGACATTTCCAGGGAAAAAACAGCAATGGGTTTTTTAAAATCAACCGCCATATTGCGGGCCATGGAAAGCACAAAAGCGGTTTTACCCATACCGGGGCGAGCAGCCATAACCACCAGGTCGGATTTCTGCCATCCAGCCGTAACCCGGTCAAGATCGGAAAAGCCACTTGGGATTCCGCTAATATGGCCATCCTGGTTTTTGGCACTTTCAATCTGTTTTACGGCATCCTTGACCAGGGAATGCATATCTTCAAAACTGCGTCGAAGGTTGGTTTCACTTACGGCAAAAAGTTCTCTCTCCGCCCTGTCGAGGGTGTCAAAAACATCCGTAGCATCTTCGTATGATTCTTTAATGATATCCGAACTGATGCGGATCAATTCCCTTTGCAGGAATTTCTGCAGCACAATGCGGGCATGGTATTCAACATTGGCGGCGGAAGCCACCCGGTTGGTCAGCATGGAAATATAATAGGCTCCGCCTACCATATCCAACTCTCCCCTTTTTTTTAGTTCCTGGGTTACAGTAAGAATATCTACGGGATGGGAATCGGAAAAAAGGTCAAAAATGGCGGAAAAAATTTTCTGATGGGCCTCTTTATAAAAAACCGCCGGTTTCAGAATATCAATGACATTGGTCAGTGCGTTCTGCTCAAGCATCATGGCACCGAGCACGGCTTCCTCAAGGTCGGTTGCCTGCGGTGGGACCCTTCCGTGATCCGAATAATCAAATGACAATGAACTTCTTTTTCCTCTTCTGGTAGAGGTTTCCCGCTTTTTTTGATCCTTTTCTTCCATGTTTCAAAAGTAAGAAATCAAACTGCGGCTTACAATAAAAAAATGAAAATAATATTAACAAAACTTGCATGCCTTGATTTACAAAGACTTCAGGATTCTTTACATGGAATTGGCTGATAATTCTTTTAAAACACCTGCCATTTCTCTTAAAAAGCTCAATTCGTTGTAGTGATATTCCTTTATGTCTTTCAGGTGGTTTGCGTTGGCCTCTTCTTCTGTTTCAGGGGTAAGCTTTGCAAAAAGCAAAGCCGCCTCAAGTGGCGATTTCACTCTGCCATTGGCTGCCCTGGCATTAAACCCCATGGATTTCAAAATGGTTTCGGGGCTATGGCATTCGCTCATATGGGCCCAGAATATTCGGTAATCCCTAAAAGGCAAGCCAATGTCAAAAAGCTTTTCCGAAAGGGTATCCAATTTCCCAGCCAGATGATTATCCCCGGAAATCATTTGTTTCCATGCTTTTAATTCCTTTGCTCCATCAAAAACCATGATTTGTTCAAATCCTTCCAGGGAGTCAAAAAAGCCCCGGATAACATCAAGGGGCATTGGAGCCCCAGGCACAGCCATAAAAAATTTTGGAGGATCCTGGCCCTGATCACCTGCCTTTACTCCTAAAGAAAACGCCAATGGCTGGTAGGGCTTTACGTTATCAAAGGGAGGGATTGCCGGAGAAAACGAAAGGGAAGAAACAAAAGCGTGAGGTTTTTCAAAAATCCCATGGTATTCTTTTAAAGAAGAAGGTTTGGTAATAACCCGTTTCTCTTTAATGCTCTGAATTTGCAGCCGAAGGTTTTCTTCATGAATTAACTCTTCAGGCAAGGCTTCGGCTGTTTGAATACCCTGATGAAAATATTCGAACTTTTTAGTTTCATCAAGGGCTTTTAGCTGAAAAACAGATCCATCAGGAACTTTTTTCCAGCAATGGCCAATAAAATCACAGGGATAAGGATTCCGGCAATGAGTTCCTATCGGAATATCAGGAGAGCTTTTCAAACCGGAAACTTCCCTTAAACTTTCAACCTTCTTTTCTACTTCAGGCTGCCTTTTTAAAATTTCATCAAAAACACTCTCAGAGTGAAAAAGCAGGTGAATATCAATCGCTCCTTTTCTGATAAAATTATCATTCATATAGGCAATATGAAAATCATTGAGCCGGATCCCGGCCCCGGTTATGACAAAATATTGCAAAGAGGCGTCCCACAGGTAGGTGTCGGATATGGCTTTGCTGCTTTTTACCTCAACAGCCTTCCACTGTCCGTTCTCTTTTACAAGTATATCCAGTGCAACCCTTACCCCCATATACTGAAAAGCTGCCTCATAAATGATTTCCTGCCCCCCGGCAATCAATTCGGCAGTTTTTTTAACGGCTGCTGCAATTTGAAAATGGCTCTGGGGGGAAGCATCCACCCCACCGGGATACAATTGCTGTGCAAAAAGACCCACATCCAAACCACGGGAGAATTTAGCCCTTTGCTCTGGCGAAAGTTTATCGCGAAGAAATGGTCTTTTTTTGTGCAGATACAAGGACTTTTCGCATTGCAGCCCACGAATAAAAGTAGATTTGGATAAAAAAGGTTTAGGGGTCAAAGATTTACTCATTAAAAACAGGATTTACAGGAAAAGAATGTTATCATCAGGCAGGGCGCCTGTATTAGAGTATTTCAGGAATAACCTGGCGGTGGTAACCACGTCTTTGCTGCAATAAAGAGCTATTCGCTCCAGATCCTTATCCTGCCAGTATACTCTTGCCACATCGCTCCCATCAATGTCGTCCTTGGGGGTAGGAATGTTAAAAACTGCAGCCAGGAGCGCCAGGGATGTAAAATTTTTATGGTCCCCGAATTTCCATAATTCCATGGTATCAAGCAAAGAAACTTCCCAGGGTTTTTTTCCGTGATTGTTTAGCAAAAAAGGCAGATCCAGGCCATTAATAAGCATGCGCCTTGACAGATAGGGGAAGTCGAATTCTTTTCCATTGTGAGCACAAAGAAAATGTGCCGGGGTATTAAAGTGCTCTTCCAGAAGCCGGGAAAATTCTGTGAGCAAAGTTTTTTCGCAATCCCCGAAATAAGACTTTACCCTGAAAACCAGGCTGCCTTCTTCTTCTCCGGGCCGGAAGAAACCTGCAGAGACACAGACAGTCTTTCCAAACTCGGCAAAAATGCCGGCTTTTTCAAAAAACAAACTGTCAGGCGTTTCATCCTCACTGGTTTTTATGCGCTGGCATTTTTTCTCCCACAATGCCTGGAATGTTTCAGGCAATTCGGAATAATCGGCTGCCATGGGCACCGTTTCCACATCCAGAAACAGGATCCTGTTTAAACTGATTTTCTCAAACATATTACTGATTTTGATATTCCAGTACCTCAAACTCGGTGCGGCGGTTATTGGCTCTGCCTTCTTCGGTTTCGTTGGTATCTATTGGCCGGGTATCGGCATAACCTTCATATTCCAACCGGTTTTCCTCAACTCCTTGTTCTGTTAAAAACTCCAATACGCTTCGGGCCCTGTTACGCGAAAGTTCCAGGTTGTATTCATAAGCCCCCACATTGTCGGTGTGCCCGCTAATTTCCACTTTCATCTCCGGGTTTTCTTGCATCAACTCTGCCAGCCTTAACAGTTCAATTTTTGACTCAGGTTTTAGTTCATATTGGTCGGTATCAAAAAAGATATTCCGCAAAACCACCGCCACCCCTTCTTTGATGGGCTGCAGGGGAATGTCCCGGGTGTAAGGATCGATTCCCACCCTTACATCGGCATAGGAAAAGTTTTCTGAAAAAAACAAATAACCTGTCTTATTGACGTTAAGGGCCAGATTACGCCCTGTGGGGATAGAAACCAGGAAACTGCCGGTTTCCGGATCGGAAACCGACATGGCAATCACCTCATCCAACTCCACATCCGTCAACTCAAAAAAGGCCCTCAATTTTTCACCGGTTTCCTTATCGTAAACTATGCCACGCATATAAGTCACCGGATCCGGGCGTGCTGCTTCGTAAAGGTCAAAATAGTAGATATCCGTTTCCCCATATCCGCCAAATTTATCAGAAGCAAACCATGCAATATCTCCTTTTGCGCCCACAACCAGGGAAAACTCATCCGCATAGGTATTGATGGGATAGCCGATGTTAACGGGTTCGCCCCAGGACCCATCCTTCTGTTTCCGGCTATAGAAAATATCCAGACCTCCCATGCCCATATGGCCGTCAGAGGCAAAAAACAGGGTTTGGTTATCGGGATGGATAAAGGGTGACATTTCCCTTCCGGAGGTGTTGATTGCCGGGCCAATGTTTACCGGGGTTTGCCAGTTTCCGCTGTCATCCAGGGAGGTTTTCCAGATATCCATTTTCCCATAGCTTCCTGAGCGGGCACTGGTAAAATAAAGTGTTCTTCCATCCGGTGAAATGGATGGCTGGGAATCCCAGGAAGTGGAATTAACCACCCGGCCCATGTTTGAGGGGGTGCTCCAGCGGTCGCCGGTACGGCGGGCATAATAAATATCGCAACTGCCAACACCCTCGGGCCGGTTGCAGGCGGTGTAAAACAGGTGCCGGCCATCGGCAGAAATACTTTGTGCGCCTTCATTTCCAGGGGTATTGATGGGAGGCCCAAGGTTTTCGGCCTCCGTCCAGGCCCCATCCTTATAATGGCTTACATAAAAATCTTCATACTCCGGTCCATATGACATTAATGCAGGATCAGTACGTGGTTTTTTACGGGTAAATACCAGGGTTTGCTCATCGGCCGTAAGGGTGGGGCTGTACTCGGCAAATTCGCTGTTTATGGCCGATCCCGGGTTGACCGGCTCAAAAGGAACGGGATTTTCCTGGGCATCAATGGCAAATGCACATTGTTCAAGGTGCTTCCCGGCCGATTCACGCATAGAGTCACTTATGCCGGGCAACTCCAGGAAAATATTCAAACGGTTCCGGGCTTTTTGGTATTGCCCGGTTTTCAACAAGGCAGAACCCAGGTAAAAGTGTTTGGAAGGGAAAAACAATGAATCAACGCGAATGGCTTGCTCATAGGCAGCAGCGCTATGCTCGTATTGCTCATCGGAATAATATACTTCAGCCTTTAGGATGTATGCTTCAATAAATTCAGGATCATGATTTATAGCCCTTTGAAAATAGTAAACAGCCTGATCGTAATCCATAAGACGGTAGGCTTGCACCCCGCTTTGAAAGGCACTACGTGCCCTGTTGTTTCTGGTGGTCAGATCATCGGCTACCTGGGCTTGCAGTGGCTGAAATCCCAAAACCAAAAGAAACAGGATAAAAAAGGAGAATGGCTTCATTTCAAAAGATATAAATCCAAAATTAAAGAAAGTTTATTCAGAAAAAAAGATTTTCCTGAATAACTCCTCAGTTAAGAAACAGATTTAAAAAATTCAATCGCCCCGCACCGGGAAAACATTCTTTCTATCAGGGGATATTCATAAACTTATGAGACTGCAAAGAAATCATCCAACGGGGGTTTTGCATAACAAAATCCACAACCTGGGGAAGGATCTGCTGGTAACGGCTCCATTCAGGCTGAAGATAAAGCAGACATTTTTCTTTTACCAGTCGGGCATTCTTCTTGGCCCATTCAAAATCGTTTTTTTCATGGATGATCACTTTAAGCTCATCTGCCATTAACAGCATATCCTGGCGGGGCTGAATATTGGTTTTGGGAGAGAGGCAAACCCAGTCATAATGGCCGCTTAAAGGGTAAGCACCGGAAGTTTCAAGAAAGATCCTGATTCCCCGGTCTTTCAATTCCCTGCATAGGGGATCCAGGTTATACATCAGGGGTTCTCCGCCAGTGATCACCACTGATTTAGCAGGAAAGGAAGTAACGAATTTAATGATCTCTCCCAGGGATGTAAGTGGATGCATGCTTGCATCCCATGCTTCTTTTACATCGCACCAGTGGCAGCCCACATCACACCCCCCGATGCGCACGAAGCTGGCTGCTTTACCGGTATTGTATCCTTCGCCCTGCACAGAATAAAATTTCTCCATAACAGGCAGTAAGCTGCCATGCTCAAGCAATTGCTGCTGCTCCGGGGTAAGATTGGTTAATCGGCAGTTGTTCAAATTATGCGTAAATTTCTTTTTTGGAAGCTTTCAGGGTGTTCATCAGCAAAGAAACAATGGTCATGGGTCCTACTCCCCCCGGAACAGGTGTAATATGCGAGGCCTTTGGGGATACCTCATCAAATTTTACATCCCCGATCAGGCGGAAACCCGATTTGGTTTTGTCGGACTTCACGCGGTGAATCCCCACATCTATTACCACAGCATTGTCTTTAACCATATCTTCAGTTACGAATTCGGGCTTGCCAATGGCCACGATCAGGATATCGGCTTTGGAGGTGATCTCCTTAAGATTTTTTGTTTTACTGTGGCAAACCGTAACGGTGGCATTGCCGGGTTCTTCATTGCGAGCCATCAGTATGCTCATAGGCTTGCCTACAATATTGCTACGTCCAAGGATTACGCAGTTCTTCCCTTTGGTTTCAATGCGGCTGCGCATGATCAGTTCCAAAATGCCGTATGGTGTTGCAGATACGTAGGAAGGCAAACCAATGGTCATGCGCCCTACATTTACCGGATGAAATCCGTCCACATCTTTTTCAGGGCGGATGTGCTGTATGATCTTCTGGTTGTCAATATGGTCGGGAAGGGGGAGTTGCACGATCAAGCCATCGATGTCGTCATCGTTATTGATAAATTCAACGGTTTTCAATAGCTCTTCTTCACTGACATCTTCAGGAAAATTGTAGTTAGAAGAAATAAAGCCAACCTCTTTACAGGCTTTGGCCTTACTGTTTACATAGGTTTGGCTGGCAGGATCCTCTCCCACCAAAATGGCGGCCAGGTGGGGAGCTTTTTCCCCCTGATCCAGCATTCTCTTTACCTCTGCGGCAATTTCCTGCTTTATGGTCACAGCAACCTTTTTTCCGTCAATAAGTTCCATTTCTTTCAGCTGTTAAAATATGTACTATGCAAAAATCAAAAAGCTAACGGGCTGCAAAGGAGGGTTGTTCAACCCGTCAGTTTATTTTCTCATTCCGGACATATTGCGCATGAGGTTGGCCATTTTGGCACCTCCTTTACCGCCAGACATCATGCGCATCATTTTGCGGGTATCTTCAAACTGCTTGATAAGGCGGTTCACTTCCTGAATGGAAGATCCGCTACCTGCTGCTATTCGCTTTCTTCGGCTGCCATTGATGATGCCGGGGTTTTCTTTTTCTTCCTCAGTCATGGAATAAATAATGGCTTCAATTCCTTTAAAAGCATCATCTTCCATATCAATATCCTTCATGGCTTTTCCCATTCCAGGGATCATCCCCATCAGGTCTTTCACATTTCCCATCTTTTTTATTTGCTGCATCTGGGAAAGGAAGTCGTTGAAGTTGAATTGATTTTTGGCAATTTTCTTTTGAAGCTGCCGTGCTTCTTCTACATCATACTGCTCCTGGGCTTTTTCAACCAAAGATACTACATCACCCATTCCCAGAATACGGTCGGCCATTCGTCTGGGATGAAATACATCAATGGCATCTGCT
Organism: Bacteroidales bacterium; assembly: GCA_007129255.1. Taxonomy (GTDB): domain Bacteria; phylum Bacteroidota; class Bacteroidia; order Bacteroidales; family UBA7960; genus PUML01. Next base: position 44,032 of record SKVW01000180.1, on the reverse strand, counting down.
TTTTCGCCAATACCTATAAACTTGATGGGTTTATTTACCACCGACCGCACTGTTAGTGCGGCTCCCCCGCGGGTGTCCCCGTCCAGCTTGGTAAGCACTACCCCGTCATAATCCAGGCGATCATTAAAGGCCTTGGCAGTATTCACGGCATCCTGACCCGTCATGGCATCCACCACAAACAGGGTTTCGTGGGGATTAAGGGCTTTTTTGAGGGAAGCGATCTCGTTCATCATTTCCTGGTCAATGGCCAACCGGCCAGCGGTATCCACTACCACAGCCTGGTGGCCCATGGTTTTGGCATGCAATATGGCGCGCTTGGCAATACCTACCGGATCCTGATTGTCAGGCTCGGTATAAACCTCGACTTCAATCTGATCGCCCAAAACCTTCAGCTGGTCAATGGCTGCGGGGCGGTAAACATCACAGGCCACCAGCAATACTTTTTTGCTTTTTTTGGACTTGAGGTAATTGGCAAGTTTTGCCGAGAAAGTTGTTTTACCACTTCCTTGCAAACCAGCGATGAGAATCACCGCAGGGCTGCCTTTAATGTTTATTTCCTCGTGGGTTGTGCCCATCAGGCGGGTAAGCTCCTCATGAACAATTTTCACCATGAGCTGCCCGGGCGAAACTGAGGTAAGCACTCCCTGTCCAAGGGCTTTTTCCTTAACCGTTTCGGTAAAGCTTTTGGCAATCTTAAAGCTAACATCGGCATCCAGCAAAGCACGACGAACATCCTTAAGGGTTTCGGCCACATTGATCTCGGAAATGTGCCCCTGCCCTTTTAACAATTTGAATGCCTTTTCTAATTTATCATTTAAGTTTTCGAACATTTTAATCCTTTTGAAAATTTGTGCAAAATTACCATTTATTATCGTATTTTCCATTCCAAAATCGGGTAAACCCGGTTGACGATGTTGATAATAATTAAAAAAAACCGTGTTTTTACCAGCATAAACCCGAATATATTTTCTTACATTTATCCTAATGAAAGCCCCTTAGCAGTGAAGCGTTCTTTATTGTTTTTTGTTAACTTTGCACCGTTTAAACCGGTGGCAGGTTATTTGATAATGTTTATCAGGGTTAAATAAAAAACACCGGTAAAAATTTATGAATAAAGAATTAGAAAATAACTTCAATAACGTTCCGTGGCAGGTTGAAAAGTTTGAAGCGCTTTTGGCCAGCAACTCCTCGGTTTACTTTGACGTGGACGACTTTGAGGAAATTATTGAACACTTTGTGCTGGAGGGCAATTATAAAAAGGCCCTCAAAGTTTGCGATTATGCCGGGCAGGTGCACCCTACCTCCGTGCCTTTAATGCTCAAAAAAGCACAGTTATTTGCCGCTCTCAACAAAGAAAAATATGCTTTGGATATCCTTTCCGGGGTGGAAACGCTGGAACCATCCAATACTGATATTTTTCTTACCAAAGGTGCCATATATTCTCAAATGCGCAATTATGAAAAAGCCATAGAAGAATATAATAAAGCAGTTTTTATCTCTGATGAACCCGACCATGTATATTGCAATATTGCCTTTGAATATGAAAACATGGGCAATTATGACAAAACCCTGGAATACCTTGGCAAGGCCCTGGAAGTAAATCCCGAAAACGATCTGGCCATTTACGAGGCAGCCTATTGCTTTGATCTGCTATCATTGACTGAGGAAAGTATTTCCTTTTTTAATCGTTTACTGGACCGTCATCCTTACAGTTCAGAAGCCTGGTTTAACCTTGGGGTATCTTATATCAACAGCGGTTTGTATGAAAAAGCCATACAGGCACTGGATTATTCCATTGCCATCAACCAGGATCACGAGCACTCCTGGTTTCACAAAGGTTATGCCCTGAGTCTGCTGAATCGCTATCCTGAAGCACTGGAGGCATACCGCCAATCCCTTACAGAAGATGAGTTTGACCCCATGAAGTTTTATTATATTGGGGAATGTTATGAAAAAATGGAAGAATATCCCATGGCGGCTGAATTTTATCAAAAAACTGCCAAAATGGATGCCTCTATCGCTGATGCATGGATTGGGATGGGAATTTGTGAAATAGAAATGGGTTCTGCAAAAAATGCCGTTAATTTTTTTCGAAAAGGGGTGGAAAAGGACCCGGAAAATCCCGCTTATTTATGTCTTTTGGCTGACTGTTTAATTCAGGCCAATGAATTTGATCAGGCCATGGATATTTACGAAAAAGCTGTAAAAGTTGAACCAGAGGATGAAGAAAGCTGGCTGGAATATGCAGAAGCCTATGCAAGGAAAAAAGACCTGGCCGCTGCTACAGGCGTGCTGGTGCGTGGCCTGGTAGTGCTCCCCAATAATGCAGGCCTGCAATACCGCATGGCCGCATACCTTTATTTAAGCGGCAGGGGAAAAGAAGGTTCTTTTTTCCTGGAGGAAGCTCTCTCAAAAAACTTTGAAGGACATATTGCACTGCTTACCAACTACCCGGCCCTATGGGCAAACTCGTCCCTTATAGACCTTATTGAACACTACAGACCCGATACTTCATCCTGAAATATTTAAATTGTTTTATGAAACTGACCTTATTGCCGGAGAGAGAAGCCAAGCCAAGAAAAAAAGGCATTACCATGGTCATGGACAAGGGTTTGGGCATTTCTCAAGCCCGGGATCTTATGTCTACCGCAGCTCACCTGATTGATTTCATTAAACTTGGATTTGGCACCTCCTACGTTTCAAACAATGTTGAAGAAAAAGTCCGTTTGTACCAGGAATATAATATCAAAGTTTTTGCCGGAGGGACCCTTTTTGAGGCCTTTCTTATCCGCAATCAACTGGATAATTACCTGAAGCACCTGGAAAACCTTGGATTGGATGCCGTGGAGGTTTCCGATGGATCATTTAAAATCCCCCATGAGGAAAAATGTGGATACATTGAAAAGTTTTCCCGCGATCGTCTGGTGTTATCGGAGGTGGGTGCCAAAGAAGCCGGTGTGGTAATGAACCACGGGGAGTGGGTTACCCAAATGAAACACGAGCTGGAAGCAGGCAGCAGCTATGTTATCGGTGAGGCCCGCGAGAGCGGAAACGTAGGCATTTATTCCCAGAACGGAAAGGCGGACAACTCACTGATCAATGATATACTGAAAGAAGTTCCAAAAGATAAAATCATATGGGAAGCCCCCCTCAAGCCCCAACAGGTATGGTTTATCAAAATGCAGGGGGCTGAAGTCAATCTTGGCAACATCGCCCCTTTTGATGCCGTTCCTCTGGAAACGCTCAGACTGGGGCTCAGGGGAGATACCTTTTTTGATTTCCTGCCCGCTGATCTGCAACATCTGAAGCTGGAGTAATTTTAAAAAAAATTCAATGATCCGGTGCCTTTATCCTGAATGGCCGGATAGCAGGATAAAGGCATTTATTATTAATTAAAAAGCATGAGAAGAAGTTTTACTGATTACCTGCTTGTCGGATTAAGGGGTATGGGAATGGGAGCTGCTGATGTTATTCCCGGAGTTTCAGGCGGTACCATAGCATTTATCACCGGTATTTATGAAGAACTTATCCACAGCATTAAATCCATCAACGCCGGTTTTCTCAGGATCCTTTTTAAAGAAGGGATCGTATCTGCCTGGAAGCATATCAACGGGACTTTTCTGTTAACGGTACTTGGGGGTGTATTAATCAGCATCTTCTCCCTGGCAAGGCTCATTTCCTGGCTGCTGGCTAACCATGAAAAGCTGGTGTGGGCCTTCTTTTTTGGGTTGATCATTGGATCGGCGGTTTACATCGGCAGGAAGATAGACCGCTGGAGTTTATTCACCATTCTCATGCTTATAGTCGGCACCGCTATTGCATTTTATGTTACGGTGGCCACTCCTGCCAGCACTCCCCAGACACTTTGGTTTGTTTTCATCTCCGGATCTATTGCCATATGTGCCATGATCCTGCCGGGTATTTCAGGAAGCTTTATCCTGCTGTTACTGGGAAAATACGAGTTTATGCTCAATGCCGTGAGGGACCTGCAAGCCGATGTGCTGGCCGTTTTTGCTGTAGGATGCGCCATAGGCCTGGTAGCTTTTTCAAATATCATTTCCTGGTTTTTTAAAAATTTCCCCAATGCCACCCTGGGGGTACTTTCGGGTTTTATGATCGGCTCCCTGAATAAACTCTGGCCCTGGAAAGAAGTTTTGGAAACACGTATTACCACTGCCGGAGAAGAGGTGCCTTTTCTTGAAAAAAATATCAGCCCGGAAAGGTATTCCCAGGTAACCGGCGAAGACCCTTTGGTTTTTCAGGTGCTCATTTTTGCTTTTATTGGCATGGCCATCATTTTCGTGTTTGAATACCTTCAGAGTAAAAAGCAGGAAAAAAAACCGGCTTAAAAAACCTGAAACGAACCATACCAAAGGCCTTAACGTACAGGGGAATGATTATGCCATGGCGAGTTCTCCCGCATGGGCGGGACAGGCATGTAACCGATTTTATCAAATTATAAACAGATGAAAACCTTTGGACTGATCGGATATCCCTTGTCCCATTCATGGTCAGCATCCTATTTTAAAGAAAAGTTCAGGAAGGAAAAAATTTCCGGAGCAACCTACAGGTTGTTCCCGGTGAAAGACCTGGAAAATTTCAGGACCTGGGTTTCACAAAATCCCGGTTTATGCGGGTTGAATGTGACCATTCCTCACAAAGAAAAAATAATACCTCACCTTGACACCCTGCATGAAGTTGCCACAGACATCCTGGCAGTAAATACCATCAAAATTTCCCGTGAAAAGGAAAAATTATTACTTCATGGGTACAATACCGATGCATTCGGTTTTGAAAAAAGCCTGGAAGTTCACGCCCTGGCCATTCCCGAAAATGCACTCATTTTAGGCACGGGTGGGGCGGCCAAAGCGGTAGCCTGGGTGTTGGAAAAAATTAACTGCCCTTATATGCAGGTATCCCGATTCCCGTCCGGAGAAAATGAAATATCCTATGCCCAAACAGATGAGCAGTTGATCAGGGAGTATCCCTTTATCATCAATTGCACCCCGCTGGGAATGTCTCCGAAAACCGAAAGTTTTCCTCCGCTGCCCTATCATTTTTTGAATCCCCGAAATACGCTATACGATTTGGTTTACAATCCCCCCCTGACAAAATTTCTGGAGTTTGGTAAAGCAGCAGGTTGTAAAATAGTAAATGGCCAAACCATGTTAAAATTTCAGGCTGAAAAAGCCTGGCAAATCTGGAATGAGTAAATCAGGAAGAGAGGTCAGGACATGTACTTTTTTTTCTTCTCCCAAAGAAAAAGCAGTAAGCCGGTAAAAACCAGGCCAAAAATTAATCCGGCAAATTGATTGGTACCTTCCTCGGGCTCCTGGGTAAGGTTAAAGATGCCAAATCCAATAGCCCCTATGCCGGTGGCCAGCATAAAGAACAACAAAAAATTATCGAACGCTTTTTCAAAAGCAGAGGGCTTATGGTTATTTGCATCAAAACGGGTCGACCGGTATGAATTGTGGTTTGCATGGGGAGGGCGGTACGGCCGGGCAGCACGGCCCGGATGGTAGTATATTTTTTGGCTGAACAATCCGTTTTGCAAACGTAAATCATAAATCCGGCGCTTTTCGGTATTTTTCAGCACCTGGTAGGCCTCGTTGATTTTCTGGAATTCGGCTTTGGCTTCCGCCGTAGAATTTACATCAGGATGCAGCACCATTGCCTGGCAACGAAAAGCCTTCCGGATATTCTCACAGGATGCCGTCCGCCTTACTCCTAATATTTGATAGTAATCCTTCAAACCGGATCTTTGATTATTTTCAATCTATTACATTATAAAATTAAAAACTTAGGTTTAAAAAACCAATAAATCCATAGTATTGTTTACATATTCAACGGAAGAATTGTTCCCCGGGGTATTGCATGCAGGTAAATAATATAAAAAAGAGCATTGCTTTTGAGATAGCAAATAACCGGTTGGTAAAACCAGTAAAATAAAACTGAGAATCCCTCATCAGGGGGTTTTTAAAAAACCAAAGAAACATTTGTCAATAAGAAAAAAAATCCCGTACTTTGCACTCCTCAAAAAACGCGTTAAGAAAAAAGTTATTCGAACCTAAATCATACAGCAATGTCACGAATTTGTCAGATAACCGGGAAAAGGCCAATTGTAGGGCATAAGGTATCGCACTCCAATATCAAAACCAAAAGATGGTATTATCCCAACATCCAGGAAAAAAAGTTTTTTATTCCTGAAGAAAACCGCTGGATCACCTTGAAGGTATCTGCAAAAGGAATCAGGATCATTAACAAAAAAGGAATTAAGGCCAGCCTTAAAGAAGCTAAACTTAAAGGATATTATAAGTAGGCACTTTAAAAAGGTTTCCTAAAAAATAAAACCAAAAGGCTGTTGTTATAGAAACAACAGCCTTTTTTTGTATAAAAAAACAATGGGAGCCCGGATTGGTTAATTAAAAAAACCAAACCCTGCCTTTGAAAATTTTTGGTCTGATTTGTGATTAATTTTTGATATTTTCTAATAATCTTCTTATGCCACTAAAGTCCAAACATCTGATTTTGTTTTTGATTGGCTGCGTATTGTTGCTGCAAGGGGCGGGCAATACGAGTGGGAAGGATCGTCCGGGCAGGGTCATACAATTTTCCGGGCTTGTGTTAACGGGTGACAGCCTCGAGCCTGTCTCCTATGCAACAGTTTATGTAAAAGGCACTCAGAGGGGTACGGTTTCGGATTACAATGGTTTTTTCTCCCTGCCGGTTTATACATCCGACACCCTGAGGTTTTCTTCGGTGGGCTATAAGGAAGTTTATTACACCGTTCCCGACACCCTCACCCAAAACAGGTATTCGGCCATACAACTCATGTCAAAAGATACCATTCATCTTCCGGAAACAGTCATATACCCCTGGCCAACGCGGGAGCAATTCAGGCATGCCTTTATTCATACGGAGGTGCCCGATGACGATTATGACTATGCCATGCGAAACCTTGCCAGGGCAGAAATGAAAGACCGCATGGAAGAAATGCCCATGGATGGGTCCATGAATTTCCGGCATCAAATGAATCAGCAAGCCAACCGTCTTTATTATGCAGGACAGCGCCCCCCCATGCGTATTTTTGATCCCCTGGCATGGGGAGAATTTATTAAAGCCTGGCGGGAAGGACGTTTTCGCAGACAATAAATAACTTTTTCGGATGCAATAAAAAATGCCGGGAAATGTTATATTTTCAGCACCCCGGTTTTGGGGATTGCTTTTCAATTTAAGCAGAATACGACATATTATTTATATTTTTGCCAGGTGAAAAAATTCCGGGTCCATTTATTCCTGTTTTTTTTGATGATCCTGTGCCTTCAGTCCACGGCTCAGCATGCTGTTCTTGAGGGTCATGTGCTCGATGATCAAGGCAATCCTCTTGAATTTGTTAACCTGGCCATTCAGGATACCTCTATTGGCACTTCTACCGGTGAAGACGGTTTTTTCCGGTTCAGGGTTCCTGCAGCCACCGGCATCAACCTGATCGTTTCCTATCTCGGATACACGCCCCGCAATGTATCTCTCAACCTGAGTCCTAATGAAACCCGCACCCTCAATATTACCCTGCAGCCCATTGCAACAGACCTGCCGGATGTAGAAGTAGTGGACCGGCAAATTCTTTCTACTGACCTCACCAGGCTCGATCCAAATCTCACTGCCCTTTTGCCAGGTCCTACCTCAAGTGTGGAAGCACTGGTAAAAACCCTTCCCGGGGTCTCCTCTACCACCGAACTTTCTGCTCAATATTCTGTTCGTGGGGGAAGTTTTGATGAAAACCTAATCTATGTCAATGGCATTGAAATTTATCGTCCGTTTTTGGTCCGTTCCGGGCAGCAGGAAGGGTTAAGTTTCCTCAATTCCGACCTGGTTTCTTCCATTAAATTTTCTGCCGGAGGATTCACTCCCCAATATGGGGACAAAATGGCATCGGTACTGGACATTGAATACCGGAAGCCGGAAAAATTCGGGGGTTCTTTTTCCATGAGTCTGCTGGAAGGCTCTCTGCACCTGGAAGGCGTATCTCAAAATCAGAAATTCAGTTACCTGGCAGGCTTGCGTCACAAATCCAATCAATACCTTCTCGGCACCCTGGACACCAAGGGAGATTACCGGCCTTCTTTTTCCGACTTTCAAACTTTGCTGACTTATGACATTACAAACAGGCTGGAATTAAGTTTTTTAGGAAATTTAAGCCTTAACCGTTACCTTTTCGAACCCGAAGTACAAAATACCCGCTTTGGCACCCTTACCGATGTAAAACAGCTTACCGTGTTTTTTGATGGACAGGAGGTGGATCGTTTCATCACCGCCATGGGGGCATTATCTCTTCATTACCAGCTTCAGCCGGAAACAAACCTTCAACTGATCACCTCGGTGTTTCAAACCGATGAAACCGAAAACTTTGACATCCTGGGCCAATACTGGCTTCGAAGGGTAGAAACCGATTTTGGGGAGGATGATTTTGGGCAACCCACCGGAGAACCACTTGGTGTGGGAACTTTTTTGAACCATGCCAGGAATTACCTTAATGCAATTGTCTGGAACCTTGAGCATAAAGGAGATCACACTTTTGACGACCAGCAGCTGAAATGGGGCATAAAATTTCAGCATGAAGATATATTTGATCGCCTGAATGAATGGACCATGATCGATTCTGCAGGTTTTACACTGCCGCAAAAACCGGATGAACAAGTACTTCTGCAGGACACCCTTAGTGCCCGCATCAATTTGCAGTCAAATCGTCTATCAGGCTTCGTGCAAAACACCTGGGAGATTCAGAGACCACACGGCAGGTTTGCCCTCACGGCGGGTTTCAGGGCAAATTACTGGGATTTCAATAACCAGTTCGTTTTCAGTCCCCGGGCTACCCTGCTTTATAAACCTGTGTGGGCACCTAGCTGGGCATTCAGGGCCTCGGCAGGTTACTTTCATCAACCCCCGTTTTACCGGGAGCTTAGAGACCTAACCGGGCAACTCAATCAAAACATCAAAGCCCAGGAATCGATCCACTTCGTCCTGGGTTCGGAATATAACTTCCAGGCATGGGGCAGGCCTTTCAAATATACCGCCGAGGCTTATTATAAGCAACTCAACAACCTGATTCCTTATGAACTGGATAATGTAAGGATAAGGTATTATGCCGACAATATAGCCAGTGGTTATGCCACCGGGCTGGACATGAAGGTTCATGGGGAGTTTGTTCCCGGTGTGGAGTCCTGGGCAAGCATCTCCTTATTAAAAACCGAAGAAAAAATAGAAGACAGTTTTTACACCGATGCCGATGGCAACCTGATTCCGGCCGGATACATTCCCAGGCCCACCGACCAGCGGTTCAATTTCAGTATGTTTTTCCAGGATTTTCTGCCGCGCAACCCATCTTACAAGGTGCAGCTTGGGTTCATTTTTGGTACGGGCATGCCCTTCGGGCCACCCACCTTCGAGCGGCATAAAGACACACTGCGCATGCCTTCCTACAAAAGAGTGGACATTGGGTTTTCCAAACAGTTGATCAGCAGCGAAAGCCAGTTTGGGGAAAACTCCCTCTGGGGTAATTTTGAATCCTTATGGCTCACAGCCGAAGTATTTAACCTGCTTGAAATCAACAATACCATTTCTTACCTTTGGATAAAAGATGTTGAAAACCGGATGTACGCCGTTCCAAACTTCCTCACTTCAAGGCTGATCAACATCAAACTGGTGGCAAGATTCTAGACCTCATGCCTTTTTGTCACCCTTCTGACATCTTTGGGGCTTTTCTTTGACAACAACCCTTACCAATAGCCCAAACACCATAACAAACTGACATACAATTCATTATTATTGTTAATAAAAGTGTTATCAGGTATAATGGCCGGATTAAAGCTAAATTTCAGTGCCAATATTTCAAAAATACCCGAAAAACCATCAATGGCATAATGATTGAAATGTTAAAACCGAAAATTTGTAATGAAAAAATCCAAAAAATAAAATAAACAATGGGTAAAATAATAGGTATTGATTTAGGAACAACCAACTCATGCGTAGCAGTGATGGAAGGTAATGAACCGGTAGTTATTCCCAACAGCGAAGGACGCCGCACAACCCCATCCATTGTTGCTTTTACAGAAAACGGAGAACGAAAGGTAGGAGACCCAGCCAAACGGCAGGCCATTATCAATCCTGAAAAAACTGTATATTCTATCAAGCGGTTTATGGGAGAAACCTATGATACTGCTGAAAAAGAGCGTCAACGGGTGGCCTATAAACTGGACAAAGGCGAAAATAATATTCCCAGGGTGGTAATTGACGACCGTAAATATACTCCGCAGGAGATCTCTGCTATGGTGCTTCAGAAGATGAAGAAAACCGCAGAAGATTACCTGGGGCAGGAAGTAACGGAAGCAGTGATTACTGTTCCGGCATATTTTAATGATTCGCAACGCCAGGCCACCAAAGAAGCCGGTGAAATTGCCGGATTGAAAGTACGCCGCATTATTAATGAGCCAACGGCAGCCTCTTTGGCTTATGGGCTGGACAAAAAAGACAAGGACATACGGATTGCCGTCTTTGACCTGGGTGGCGGTACCTTTGACATTTCCATTCTGGAATTGGGCGACGGGGTATTTGAAGTTAAATCCACTCATGGGGACACCCACCTGGGAGGTGACGATTTTGATGACATTATCATTGACTGGCTGGCTGAAGAGTTTAAAAAAGACGAAGGAATTGATCTCCGAAAAGATCCCATGGCAAAACAACGCCTGAAAGAAGCTGCTGAGAAAGCCAAAATAGAACTTTCCAGCTCCACTTCCACGGAGATCAACCTGCCATACATTATGCCGGTTGACGGAATACCAAAGCACCTGGTAAAAACTCTCAGCAGAAGTAAGTTTGAGCAGCTTACCGATAAGCTTATTCAGGCTACTCTTGAACCGTGTAAAAAGGCACTGAAAGATGCCAAGATCCAGCCTTCAGACATTGATGAAGTAATTCTTGTAGGCGGTTCAACACGTATTCCGGCAATCCAGGAAGTAGTTGAAAAATTCTTTGGCAAAAAACCTTCCAAGGGCGTAAACCCCGATGAGGTAGTTTCTATTGGTGCTGCAATTCAGGGTGCTGTTTTAACGGGAGAAATTAAAGACGTATTGCTTTTGGATGTCACTCCGCTTTCCCTTGGTATTGAAACCATGGGCGGGGTAATGACCAAGCTAATTGAGGCCAATACCACCATCCCGACTAAGAAAATGGAAACTTTTTCCACGGCAGCCGATAACCAAACTTCAGTAGAGATCCATATCCTGCAAGGTGAAAGGCCCATGGCAAAAGATAACCGCACCATTGGACGCTTTCATCTGGATGGGATACCCCCGGCCCCAAGAGGAGTGCCGCAAATTGAGGTAACTTTTGATATTGATGCCAATGGTATTCTGAATGTTTCGGCCAAAGATAAGGCGACCGGTAAATCACAGAACATCCGCATTGAAGCTTCTTCCGGATTAAGTGAAGAGGAAATCAAGAAAATGAAGTCCGAAGCTGAAGCCAATGCAGAAAAAGACAAAAAGGTCAAGGAAGAGATAGAAAAGATCAATGCTGCCGATTCTTTGATCTTCCAAACTGAAAAGCAACTAAAAGAGTTTGGAGAGAAGTTGCCGGCCGATAAAAAAGAGCCGATTGAAAAAGGGTTATCCCAGCTTAAGGAAGCCCATAAAAACAAAAATATCGAAGAGATCGATGCAGCCATGGCTGCCCTGAACACTGCATGGCAAGCCGCCAGTTCAGAAATGTACCAGGCTTCCCAGGGACAGGGTGAACAGCAAGGAGCTGAAGAACCAAAGTCAGAAGAAGGTAAAGAAGGAAAAGATAAGGGAGATGATGGAGATGTTACCGATGTTGACTTTGAAGAAGTGAAGTAATTCCAATAAATGATTAAAAAAGGGTGGTTGCCGATCGGCAACCACCCTTTTTTTTGTTTCAAAAATTTTCTAGACAAGTTCACTGGCTGCAGCCAGGGCTTTGTCATAATCAGGATGCTCCGATACCTCTTTGACAAACTCCACATATCTGACCATGTCAAACTGATCGATCACCACAATACCCCTGGTTAGCAAACGGTATTCTTCAATCAGAAAGCCATATTTCACCCCAAAATCAGTATCCTTGTGATCGGAAACCGTAATGATTTTATCAATACCTTCGGCCGCACAAAACCGTTTGAGGGCAAAAGGAAGATCACAGGTAATATGTATTACCTGAATTCCCTCCAATTTGGAAGCTTCCAGGTTAAAACGCCTGGTTTGCTCTGCACAAACATCGGTGTCAACACTTGCAGCGGAAGAAATTATCCGGACTTTACCCTGGTGATCGCTCAAACGAAATGGTTTAAAATCTGGTGTGGTGGCAATAAAATTTTTGGCATGGTTGCCTGATTTTACCATTTTTCCGAGTAAAGTCACCGGGTTACCCCCAAAGGTGACAATATTAGAATTTCGTTTCATAGCCCGGTTCTTTAAATAAGATCAAAAATAGAAAATTTATTATTAAAACAAAAATAATTAAGGGCAAAACGTATTTTTTTAACTACCAGCGGGAATGGTTAATCAAAACAGCAATTTTTTCCGGGCAGAACTGTCTATTCCCGGGTAACCGTAAAAAAGAAAGGGAGAAAAGCCAAAGAAAAGTTAAAAAAAGACCGGTATGATTTATGTTCCAGCCTTAATATCCTAATTTATTTTCTGTCAAAGAAAGGGTTTTTTGAGGTGGCACTCAGGGGAATGCCATAGATGATTTTGAAGTCTTTGCCCAGCAACTCAAGTTCTTTGGCAGCCATGCCAATGGTATACATGATGCGGTTGTCCACCCGGTAGTCCATGGCAACACTCACAGCTGACCCGATGGCAATACCCAGGTCACCAGTATTGAAAGCACAAGGCACTTCAGGGTGTTCATTTTTTTCTTCACAATTTTTATAACCGCAAATGCCGCAAAGCTTCAGCCCAAGACTTTGAATCTTGCTGCCCATAATCAGCACCACATCTGCAGAAGCACGGATATTATTGGCATCCCTGGTAAAAATTTCATTTTGCTGCTTCTCCCCCATTTCCTTCATTTTTTTTGCAAGCAATTGAATATCGCTACCTGTAAGAATAGACATTGCCATATTATTCACTCCCTTTGCTTTGGGAGCTGTTCGGGCAGCTATGATCATTTTTTTTGCAATACTTACCAGAGAATCGCGTCTTAATTCGTTTTCATTTATAATTGCCATAACAAGCCGTTTGAATTTTGCCGGAAAATTAATAAAAAAGCCCGGTACTAAAAAATAATACCGGGCCAATTGCAAAATTTTATTATTTATGAAAAGTCAGCAAATTTGGCATGACTTTCAATAAAAGTAAGAGGGGCAACATTTTGCTCATTGTGCACAGGATGCTTTGCTACAATAAGTTCCACCATTCCTTTGCCGTGTGGTTGATTTTCAGCAGGGAAAATATCTGTTCGATGCAAAAACATCACCACATCGGATATTTCGCTTAAAAAAACTGGCAGGTTTTTGAGCGAAGGCGGTTTGGTTTGTCCAAAGCCATGAAAATGCCCCGGGATCTGGGAGAACAACAAAATGGGCAGGTTCAGCTCCCTGGCAATATCTTTGAGGGTTTGAACGATCCGGCTCAGCTGTTCCTCACGGGAAGATGTATCAGTAATACTGGTGGTAAGCAACTCCAGGTAGTCAACAATGATAAGATCCACATTATACTGCAACTTAAGGGCACGTGATTTCTTTTCCAGCTCATCGGTTGATAAGGAAGGGGTATCATCAAGGAAAATACTGGCTTTGGCAATGCTGCTGATCAGTGAATGCATGTGATCTTGCTCGCTATCCTTAAGGTCCCCATGCATAAGCTTATCCAGGGACATCCCTGTTTCGCTTTCAATCAGGCGATTGGTAATTTTTAGGTTGGACCGTTCTGAGGAGAAAATAGCCACCGAATGGTTGTTTTTGATGGCAATATTATTGGCGACAGATAATAAAAAAGCGGTTTTTCCCATGCCGGGTTTTACCGCAACGGTGGTGAGTTCGCCTTTTTGAAATCCGCCCGTAATTTTATCCAGGGCTTTAAAGCCGGAGGATAACCCATTATTTTTCAATTTCCGGCCGAAGTCTTTTTTCAGTGTTTGGTTTACCAGCTCGCGAATGCTGGTAAACCCAAACACCTCCGTCTGCTCTGTGATTTCTAAAGTGTTTTGTTCCATGACATAAGGTTTTAAGAACGACAAATGAATTTCAAATTTAGAAAAAATCAAAGGGGCACTTTCATAAAAAACGTTATTTAACAACCTGATATTTCATATCAAGTTCCCCCATAAGTTCCTGCCAGGTTTCAAGCATGTCTTCCTGGCCCTGAAAAAACTGCCATTGCACTTCAATCTTGTTTCCTCTTTTTTGATATTCATGAAAAATTTCCATGAGCTTGAAAATATATTTAGAGGAGCTCGTATTAAAATAATTTACTTTGAAAACCAGCCTTACGGGTTTGCGATTGGCCTTTGTAAAGTTTCGCACCCAGTCTAAAAGGGGCTGGAAAAACTCTATTGCATTTTCTGGATAGGAGTTTCCCTTTATCTCCATGAATCCGTTGGTTGAATGAAAACGCACGCCAAAAGTTGTTTTAGTAGGCTCAATGTTTAAATCCTCCATAAATGGGTCACTTTGTTTTACCAGGTCTCCGGCGGGATTTTTCGCTGTTTTTGTTATTTTATTATTATCTGCTTCTTGCAACACAATATAAGAATTTTTTCATCATTTATGCTGCAAAACTTTCTGTTTTTTTTAAGCGAAGTATAATCCAACTATTTTAACTAAACCCCCTGCTGGAACAATACCATGGGTTTCTCAAAAGAGAAATTGTTTTGGTAAAAAGACAAAATTGTAAACAAAAAACTACCATATAACTAAAGGGTTGAACTTTTTCATACTGGCTTTGTTGAATTTTTGATTTTTTTGCCATTCCTGCTAAAATGGAAAAATTTATTTTTGTTTTAAAATTCCACAATAATATTAAACGCCAATTCAGGCCATGATCCGATACTCCATTAACGATCTGGAAAAGATTACCGGAATTAAAGCCCACACCATCAGGATGTGGGAAAAGCGTTACAATGTGGTTTTGCCTGAGCGCACCTCTACCAATATCAGGTACTACCAGGACTGCGACCTGAAAAAGCTATTAAACATAAGCACGCTAAACAAGCACGGATTTAAGATCTCCCAGATCATTAGAATGGATCCGGAAGAGGTAAACGAAAAGGTGGTCGAATTATCAGGATCTGCCAATGATTACGAAAGCCAGATCAACAGCCTGGTGGTTTCCATGATAGAACTTAACGAAAATGGCTTTAACAAAGTTCTATCATCCTCGATTTTGAAAATGGGTTTTGAAAAAACCGTAACCCATATCTTGTATCCTTTCCTTGAAAAAATTGGATTACTTTGGCAAATAGGCACCATCAACCCTGCACAGGAGCATTTCATTACCAACCTTATCCGGCAAAAACTCATCATCGCCATAGATGGGCAAACGGATCCCCCAAAAGAGGGTGGCAAAACATTTCTTTTGTTCCTTCCCGAAAATGAATTGCATGAAATGGGCCTGCTTTTTTACAGCTATCTCCTGAAGAAAAGCGGACATAAAGTGATCTATCTCGGTCAGTCAGTCCCTTTTGACGATCTGGTTGAAATTCTACAAATACGGGAGACAGACTACCTCTTTACTTATTTTGTTGCAGCCCTTGCCCCAAAAGAAATACCCGAATACCTCAGGAAGTTGTCAAAAGCGGTAAAAAACAAGAAAGTATTTGTAACCGGGCTTCAATTAAAGGAAGTTAAAGAAGAACTTCCCAAAAATATTATTCCGGTTGAAAATGCAGAGCAGTTTAAAGAAATGCTGAAAGAAATCGGGTAAATTTCCTATCCTCCTTTTCAAAAAAATTCATCTGTTTATAATTTGATTAATTCGGTCAGCGGCCTTCCATGCCGGGGTGGAAAAACATCACAATTCAGTTTTCATTGTTGGATTAAGTCCTGTTCTCCTGATAATCATTCTCATGTGCGTTTAAAATTAGTCATGGATGTTTCCTGTAAATTTTTTAATGGTTTTCCAAAGTATTTGCCAATCCCAATTCAGGTAATAAGACTCCTTTTTACCTGAAACCAACGGTTAATCAGGAAGTTACGCAAATTACACTGTTCTCATTTTCAGGTTTTTCATTTAACAAAATTTATATTTCTGTTTTTTTAATTTACTAATAGAAATTATTATATTTGTACTACAAACAGGCCTTTATAGGTAATGTATTTGGTTTTAAGCATAATTTATTTTGTTAAAAAGTTTAAAAAAGCTTGGAGTTAATATTTTTTTGTTTAACTTTGATATAAAGAAAATTAAACAAACCCAAAAACCTTATCAATTATGACAGCACTGGAATTCAACTATAAGCTTCTGGGTCTTCAGAAAAACCTTAAATATTTTGCCTACACTTTGACCTCAAATTATGAGGATGCTCAGGACCTGGTTCAGGAAACCTACCTTAAAGCATTAACCAATCGTGATAAATTCACTGCCAACACCAATTTGAAGGCGTGGACTTTTACCATCATGAAAAACACCTTCATTAACAATTACAGGCAGAATGTTAGAAACAACACCATTCTTGACAAAACCGATGACCTTTATTACCTGAATTTATCCAAAGAGAGCAAAACAGGCCTCCCGGATTCCTCTTACGCGATAAAGGAAATTACCCGCGAAATAAAGAAGATTGACCAGGACCAGCGCAAGCCCTTTGAAATGTATAATGATGGTTACAAATACAAAGAAATTGCAGACAAGCTGAACCTGTCCATTGGTACGGTTAAAAGCCGGATTTTCTTTACCCGCAAAAAGCTGATGGAAGCCCTTAATGAAAAATAGTTATTTGTAACATTCCTCAATATTTATTTTCTCTGTCCCTACCCTGGTTAGTTTACTGACCAGGGTTTCTTTTTGCCTGCATACCCATATTTTGTTAATTTTGTTTTCAGGTCAGTTGCCGCAAAAAACCATAACAAAAGGATGCGCGTATTCAAATTTGGCGGGGCTTCTGTCAAGGATCCCAATTCGGTAAAAAATGTAGGTAAAATCATCAAACAATATGGGGATGAGCCCCTGGTTGTGGTATTATCGGCCATGGCCAAAACCACCAACGCACTGGAGAAGCTGACCGCCTTTTTTATGGAAGGAAGAAAAGAGGAGATGTACGCTTTGTTTGACCAAATCAAAGCCTTCCATTTCAATATTGCCAGGGAACTTTTTGAATATCCTTCGCATCCGGTATTCGACATCCTGGAGCAATCCTTTTATCATTTATACTATTATATAAGGGAAGAAGCCGGCACCAATTATAATTATGAATATGACCGCATAGTTTCTACCGGCGAAAGGGTTTCCACACAAATTGTAAACCAGCACCTGAAGGATTGCGGGATCTCGAATCAGCTTTTCCCGGCACAGAAACTGGTGATCACCGATGCGCATTTCCGGGATGCCAGGGTCGACTGGATTCTCACTTCAAGGGCCATCAATGAAAATCTTTCACCCTATCTTAAGCCCGGAAAAAATAACGGGAAACCTTCTGTTGTGCTTACCCAGGGTTTTATCGGGGGGACAAGGCAGGGGTTTACAACCACTTTGGGCAGGGAAGGAAGTGACTACACCGCAGCCATTATTGCCTATTCATTGATGGCTGAAGAATTAGTGATCTGGAAAGATGTTCCCGGTCTGCTCAATGCCGACCCAAAATTTTTTGAAAAAACACTGCTTCTGCCCAATATCAGTTACCAGGAAGCTATCGAACTGGCTTATTACGGAGCCACGGTAATTCATCCGAAAACCTTAAAGCCGTTGCTGAACAAAAACATTCCTTTGAAGGTCAAATCTTTTTCCAATCCCGCAGCCCCCGGAACCCTTATCAATGATAATTTCAAGAATGATGACCTGGTTCCTTCCTACATTTATAAATTCAACCAGGTTTTGATATCTATTTTCCCAAAAGATTTCAGTTTTATTGCCGAAGAAAACCTTTCCCGCATTTTTTCAGATTTTGCAAGCCACGGTGTTAAGATTAACCTGATGCAAAATTCTGCCATTAGTTTTTCGGTATGTTTTGACCATGACCGGGTAAAAACCCCGGCACTGATAAGGGATCTGGAAAAAAATTTTAATGTAAAATACAACCATGATCTGAGATTAATCACCGTAAGACATTACCAGAAAGCGGAAGTGGATTACCTGCTCAAAGGAAAAAAGGTAATGCTTGAACAAAAAAATCGCACCACCCTTCAATTGGTGGTTAAGGAACGGCCGACTACCTGAGGGCCTTTATCTTTTCTGCCAATACAGTAGATAGTTTTATATAAGATTCATGGGTCCAGCCGGCAATATGGGGGGACAGCACTACATTTTTGCTCGAGGCAAGGTATTGAAACGGGGGCGGCAGGTCTTTCTTTTCAAGTTTTTCAAAGGAAAGATGTTCGTACTCCAGCACATCCAGTGCAGCCCCCTGAACCTTCCCACTTTTTAAGGCCGCTACCAGGTCGCTTGTATTCAAGATGCCTCCCCTTGCCGTATTGACCAGCAGAATATTTTTTTGAAATCTTTCAAAAAATTGTCTGTCGCACATATACCTGGTTTCAGGGTTAAGCGGAACGTGAAAGCTAACGATATCGGCATGTTCATAAACTTCTTCCAGGGATCCTTCTTTAACAAAGGCTGGGGTGTAATTTTTTTTGTGCTTATCGAAGGCTATAATTTTTGCCTCAAACCCCTGCAGGCGCTGAGCAAAAGCACTTCCTGTATTTCCATAGCCGATGATGGCAACCGTTTTGCCTTTTATTTCAACACCCCGGTTTTTCTCCCTTTCCCATGTCCCTTGTCTTACCTCCCGGTCAGCAATCACAAGATTGTTGATCAGGGCAAGTAAAAGTCCCAGGGCATACTCACCTACGGCATCGCGGTTTCCTTCCGGTGAATTCATGCAGACAATCCCTTTAGAACGGGCATAATCCACGTCTATATTTTCAAGACCACTTCCGACTCTTCCAATAAACTGAAGTTTATCGGCATGTTGCAAGATGTTTTTATCCAGCCGGAATTTGCTTCTTACAATTAAACCGGATAATTCGGGAAGGATGGAAATCAGTTTTCCGGGAGTAATGGCAGGATCATAATGGCAGGAATACCCCAGGTTTTCCAATTCATCCATCAGGGAAGGATGGGCTTTATCCAGGAACAAAACTTTCCCTTTCCGAAGATATTTTCCTTTGCTGTTGCTAATCATATATTTTTTCTTCAAATCTCCGGAGGAAGTCTTCATCAGCATGCTCACAGGAACCGCCTACCCTGCTGGTTTGAAATTCACGATAGAAATAGGGATTTAGCTGGGGTCTTCCTGAATACATCACAGGGATTTGCAGTGTACTTCCGGCAACAGGATTTCCTTCGCTGTCGAATTTGCCCTGGTTGGGCGGGTGATTACGAATAAACCATGAGCACACACCAAATTGCTGATAGATGCGGCTCCAGGTATCCCCGCTTCTGACAGTGTAACTAACATCCTCGGGAAGTTGCTCGGGGGTGCCGGATATTTCAACTCCCCGGACTTTTATCAGGGAGTCGTGATCGGCCTGAAGATGCTCCTGGGTCAAGGGGACATGGCGCGCGGGCCTGGGATTATAAATAAAAAGGTCATAGACCATATAACCGACCAACAGCAAAACGATTGCCGTAAAAAGATATCTCATCACCGGGGAAGACTTTTTTTCATTAAAAACTTTTTTGACTTTGGAAGAATTTGTTTCAGGAGGGCCTGGATGGGTGGCAGGAGCAAAAGAGCGCAAGGTGTTCACAAGGTTATAGAAGTTGATCAGCTGCAAAGCCATAGGTTCTTTACCTCCGGTGTTACCGGCAATGTTTGCAAGGCGAAGTACCTTAGTTTGGGTGGGCATGGAATCCCGCAGCAATTTCTTAAAGGTTTTATCCTGGAAGTTTCGGCACAACCCGCCGGTTCCGGCAATCAACCTGTCTCCGTTAACCGGCACATAAGGCTGTTGGCAATTTCCAGGTACGACAAATTGCTGTGAACCAATAAATCCGTCCCCATCAACTGCAGCCTGCCCGTCTTCCTCCCGGGTCTTTTGGCCGCAGGATGCAAGCTGGTAAAACTTTTTTCCCGTAAATAAAAACAGGCAAACCTCACCAATCCAGCCATAATAAACCTTTTCGTCCCTTATAAGCACACATAAACCACTAAGCTCTCCAGGAGAAATTTTCGGGATTTTTCGCAGATACTCAAAAATATACCCGTTGGAATAGATCATGGCATTGCTCACCGCTTCAGTGGGGTTTTCCAGTATTTCATTATCAAGATAATACCGGATCCTTTCAGAAAAAATTTTCACCAACTGATTTTCGCTGGCGGAGTGATCTTCATTGGCTGTAACTACAAATACAAAACCATTTGGAGTGTCAAAAGCATCCTGCAGGCAAAGGCCTTCCATACCGGAAGGGCCCGCTTCGGTATGTCCTGCATATTCAAAATTTTTCAGCTTTTTGGTAGCCATGGCAACGGTTTTGAAACAACTTCAAAAATACAAAAACATTTTAAACCTCAGCCGGAAAGCCAATGGTTAGCCGGTTACAATCTTCATAAAAATTTTAAAAAGGGCAAACTGAAAGCCTGGCAAACCAAAACATCAATATCAATTATCCTTCTGATCGGGACTTGAGGCGTTGGTAATTTTCGAAAACTCCGTTACACCGAGTTGCTCGGGCCTCTTAAAAGGAAGTTTCTCCGGGAGTTTTTCCCAATTCACCTTCATGCTTTTCAGGGAGTTGCTAAGCATCTTCCTTCTTTGGTTAAAGGCTGTTTTTACCACCCGGAAGAAAAGTTCAGGATCACAATCCAAGGGCTCACCGGTTTTCCTCTCCAGCCTGATCACTGCCGATTGCACCTTTGGAGGAGGCTGAAATACATGCGGATCGACACCAAACAACAACTGAACATTATAAAAAGCCTGGGTAAGCACACTCAGGATGCCATATACCTTGTTGCCGGGTTGTGAGGCGATGCGCATGGCAACTTCCTTTTGAAACATGCCCACCATTTCCGGAATCTGTTCGCGGTTTTCAAGAACTTTAAAAAGGATCTGCGAGGAGATGTTATAGGGGAAATTGCCAATCACGGCAAAAGGTTCTTTCCCCATCCACCTGTTAAAATCCATTTTAAGAAAGTCTCCTTCGATGATTTGAGATTCCAGGTGAGGATATTTTCCCCGGAGATAAGCCGCCGAATCACGGTCAAGCTCTGCCCCAAACCATTTCCATTTCCCTTTTTCCAGAAGATATTTGGTAAGCACTCCGGTACCGGGGCCGACCTCGAGCATGGTATCATAGTTTCCGAAGCCTGTCAGGCTTTCCACAACCTTTCGGGCGATATTTTCATCACGCAGGAAGTGCTGGCCGAGAAATTTTTTGGGAAATACGGATGAAGGCACTTGCAGTTTTTTTTAGTTTACCAGATCTCCCCTGAGGGTTCTGAAACGATTGCGGGCTGTGACGGTATGGAGGCTGCCGGGAAAACCAACCATCAGTTCCTGGTAAAGGTTCATGGCCTTTTCACGGTCCTCAAAAATATTTTCATAAAGTTCGGCTCTCTTAAAAAGGGCATCATCTGCCAGCAAACCCGAAGGGTATTGCTCAACAATTTTTGCAAGCAAGCTGTCTGCCTGCTGGTAATCGCCTTTCTGCATCATTATTTCAACCCTGGCATAGATCACGTCATCATTGATCTGATGCCCGGGAAAAAGCTTGTTGACAGAATCAAGAACTGCAATGGCCTCATCAAGGCGATTCATAAAAATAAGCTTTTCTGCCCGGGCATACATTTCAAGTGGTTCGGTATTTTCGTCAAACCCGATATTATCCTGGATGCGCAGGGAAAGCTTCATGGCATCATTTGCAATCAGGCGGGAGGTGCCGGCTTTCAGGATATCCAGCTGGGCTTTGGCCCAGTCAAACTCACCGATATAAAAAGAAAGCCTTGCATTTTTAAATTTGGCTTCATGGGCCAGGGGGTCATCACGAAACATCCGATCCACCTGTGCGTAAAGCAGTTTGGCATCCCAAACATCCCCGATAAGTACAAGAATGTCTGCCAGTTCTATGCGGCATTCTGCTTTTACGCGGTTAGAAACATTGGGTATATCCAAAATGGAATGGAGCAGTTCAATGGCCGTACCTGTTTTCCCCAGGTAAAAGGCCTGAAGGTTGGCCAGGTTGCGAATAAGGCGTACCGTATTCCGGTGCACGCCTAATTTTTCAATGGCTTCCTGATATTCCTTTTCAATTCTCAAAAGATCTTCCCTTTCGTAAGTATAGGATGATGTAACATCCAAAAACTTCACATCCAGGTAACCCACCAGGGCTTCAATATAGAATGGGTTAGCTTCCCCCTTGTCCAGGACAAACTGAAAAGCTTTTGCGGCCACATTATAATTTTCGTTATTGGTGCTTAGGGTGGCAACTTCCAGCACCATTTCTCCGTCTTTGCGCAGGCGGCGGTCAAGTGCCCTTGCCTGCATAAAAGCCATATTAAAGTCTTTTTGCTGCAGGGAGAGCCACAGCAGCATTTCCGAATAAAGGGTATTGTCAGGATTTCGCTGAGTCCGGCGCATCAGCACCTCCCTCAATGCTTCATTACGGGAAAAATCCGGATCATTGGTAATGGCATCCTGGAGAAGACCCCTTACCCGCTCCATTTCGGAAATATTTTCAACCAGGTAGTCTATGTACTCATTCATCATGGCAACATAATCCTCTTTTCTTTCATAAAGACGGGCAATCTGGATATGGAAAGGATGGCGCTGGCCAAGCAATCTGCGCCCTCGTTTGTAGGTTTCCAGGGCACGTTCAAAAAAGCCCCTGCTTTCAAAAGCTCCTGCCAGAGCATTTACCGCATCGGGGTTGGCCTGCATATCGCTGATCAGGCCATCCAGCTGCCGGCGGGCCTGGCGCTCATTTCCGGCCTCATGGTGTACCCATCCAAGATCAACCTGGTAACGAATTTCTCCGGGGTTTTCCCGGATTAATGAACGTACCACCCGTTCCGCCTTCCGAAACTCTTCAATAGCAAAAAGTGATTCCAGATAATTGTTATACACCAGCCGGGTGGGATTCTTTTCAAATAACTCTTCATACAAGGCAGCAGCCCTTTCAAACCGGCCTTCCCTGAAATACTGGGCTGCCAGCTGCTCGTCTGTATGGTCCTGTCCCAACAGGGAAAAAGGCAACAGCAAAACGCTTGTCAGGGCAAGGCATTGAAGGAGAAAAAATTTTGATTTAATAAACATATACGTATGGAGTTTACCTGTCTTCCGCTGACCATAATGCAAAAACCGGCCCAAAGGTTTATAATAAAAACGCCGGCTCAGGTTAATTGTTTTGCAGTGCCATTTTCCCGTAAACTGAAATGGTCTACCGAATCATGTCCGTTCTTAAATAGGGTTGCAGCACTTCGGGAATATTGATTCCCTTTTCGGATTGATTGTTTTCCAGCAACGCAGCCATAATGCGTGGCAATGCCAAAGCGCTGCCATTGAGGGTATGGGCCATTTCGTTCTTCCCTTCGCCGGTGCGAAACCGCAATTTCATACGGTTGGACTGAAAGGTTTCAAAATTGGATACAGAGCTTACTTCCAGCCACCGTTTCTGGGCAGCAGAAAAAACCTCCATATCGTAGGTAAGAGCGGCGGCAAAACTCATGTCTCCCCCACAAAGGCGGGCAACACGGTAAGGGAGTTTCAGCTTCCTTAAAAGCATGGAAACATGTTCCACCATTTCTTTAAGTGCCTGGTAACTTTTATCCGGGTGGGTTACCTGCACAATCTCCACTTTATCAAACTGATGCAGGCGGTTGAGGCCCCTCACCTCTTTTCCATACGATCCGGCTTCCCTTCTGAAGCATAAAGAATAGGCCGTACTTTTTACAGGCAGATCCTCTGCTTGTAAAATGGTATCCCTGTAGAAATTGGTCACCGGTACTTCGGCCGTGGGGATAAGGTAAAGATTATCAAGTGGGATGTGATACATTTGGCCGTCTTTATCCGGAAGCTGCCCGGTAGCAAAGGCAGAATCTTCATTTACCAGCAGCGGGGGCTGGTATTCAGTATACCCGGCATCAATGGCCTCATCCAGGAAAAAGGCGATCAGGGCCCGTTGCAACCTGGCGCCAAGACCTTTATAAACCGGGAATCCGGCGCCGGTAATCTTGGTTCCCCACTCAAAATCTATCAGTTGGTATTTTTGTGCAAGCTCCCAATGGGGCATTGCGTTGTCGCCCAACTCCGGTAAAGAACCTTCGCTGGAAACAATAACATTGTCTTCGGCTGTTCTTCCCGGGGGAACAGACTCATGCGGGAGATTGGGCAACTGAACCATCAGTTCATTTTGCTCCCGGCTAAGGTTATTGAGCTGCTCCTGCAAAATTTTTGACTCTTTTTTAATGGCAGAAGTGCGCTCTTTAAGGGCAGACGCCTCGTCTGCTTTTCCCTCTTTAAAAAGCCGGCCGATATCTTTGGCCAGGGATTTACTTTCAGCCAGCATATCATCCAGATGCTTCTGGGTTTGCCTTCTTTCTGCATCAACCTGCTGAAGCCTTTCCATAATTCCTGTGGCATCAAAATTTTTAATTTTCAGCCTTTCCAACACTTCCGGGCCATTATTCCGAATTACTGCAATCTCTATCATGGTTAAAAAAATTTCTCAGAACAAAGTTTCAAATTTAAAAAGAAATCCGGCTAAGAAAACCCGTGCCCGCAAATTTGTTGCTCTGAGCAGAAAAACTACGCGCATGGCAAAAAAAAATCCTGCCGCAGCAGGATTTTTAAATCTTTTTTTCCGGGAGCTATTTTTCAGCAATGGGCTCAATGTAAACGTAGGATTTATTATCGGTTTTTTTCTTAAAAACCACCTTCCCGTCAGTCAAGGCGTAAAGGGTATGGTCTTTTCCCATGCCCACATTGAGGCCGGGATTGTGCTGTGTACCTCTTTGCCTGACAATAATATTGCCTGCAACGGCCTGCTGGCCACCAAATAATTTTATACCAAGGCGTTTGCTATGCGATTCGCGCCCGTTACGTGAGCTACCAACTCCTTTTTTGTGTGCCATAATATTTCAGTTTTTTTGTTTGCAGAAAAAGTTATGCAACCAGTTCTTCAATCTGGATCTGGGTTAAAGGTTGCCTGTGTCCGTTAAGTTTCTGGTAGCCTTTTCTTCTTTTCTTCTTAAAGACCAAAATTTTATCGGACTTAACGTGGCCAAGAACTTTGGCTTTAATTTTAGCTCCTTCTACCAGCGGGGTACCAACCTGGATTTTTTTCCCATCGGCAAACAGCAATACATTTTCAAACTCCAGTTCACTTCCTTCTTCGTTCATGAGCCGGTTTACGAAAATCTTCTGATCCTTTTCGATTTTAAATTGCTGGCCGCCTATTTCAACAATTGCGTACATTTTCTATTCTGATTAAATGGTTTACTCGAATATTGGGGTGCAAAGATAAAAAAAATTTTTCAAGGTTTCCTATTCCATTTGTAAATAATTTTTTAATACAGGGATTTTCCTGCCTGATCCAGTGCAGCCGGTGGTTTTTTCATTCCCGGGCGGGGTCGGTTTGCCAGGTAAACCCCAACCAGTATCAAAGCGATCCAGAGCAGGAAAAACAGCACAAAACGCTCTCCGTCGGCCACCCCCCAGAAAATGGAAACAATGGGCATCATATAGGTTACAGTGGCCGTAAACAAAGGAGAGGTTCTTTTTATCAGCCAGTTGTGAATGATCATGGCCAGAGACGTGCCAACAATGGCCAGGATAGCAATATACCCAAGGCTTTTCCAGCTTTCGGGATGGTTTGCCATGGTCGCCATAAAATCAGACCAACCCATTAAATAAACCAGGGAGGGAATCCCAATAAAAAGAAACGCTACGGAAGTAATGGTAAGAGCATCAAATTCGGATAAATAGGTTTTGATGATGTTCATGTTGAAGGCATAACAAACAGCTCCGCCCACGGCAAAAAGTCCGTAAGCAATACTTTTGCTGATGGCGGGATCACTGGCAGCAGAAAGCAACCCTACGGCTCCAACCAGGCCGATTATCACCCCGGTAACGTTGATCCAGCGGGTTTTCCTGCCAAAAAAAGCGATGCCTACCAAAAGGGTAAATAATGGCGTGAGAGAATTCAATACTCCTGCCATGTAGCTGTCAATAACGGTTTGTGCCTGGGCAAAGAGAAAAGGTGGCAAGCCATTGCCGATGAAACCGGCAAGAAAAAAATAAATAAGCTTTCCTTTGGGAACCCGTTTTAAGCGCCTGAAAACAAAAGGGAAAAGCACCATAAATGAGATTGCTACCCTTAAAGCACCCACCTCAAAGCTGCTGAAGGAAACAAGTCCTCTTTTAATCAGAATAAAGGAGCTGCCCCACACCAGCATCAGCAAAACCAGCGCAAGCCAATCAATCAAAACGGGTTTGTTTTCCTGGGTCATTTTTCCTGCCAAAGGCGGCAAAGATAAATACAAATCACCAATCACCCATAAAAAACCCGGCAGGGCATAAAGAAAACTAGCGTGCGGCAGACCTTCGCCTTGACGCCCCGGGTTTATCCAACATATCTCTTCGCAATTGCTTGTAAGCTTCCCAATCGAAAGTCTTCAAAAACCCAAGGCCTTTTTTAGCCCCCAGATAAAACAATTCTATTTTTTCTTCATCTTTCATGTCAAAATCCAGCCAGTTAAATTTTTCATCGGCATCGATACGACAGATGAGTTTTTTGTAATCGGCATTCCTAAGCAGGAAATCAAGGTCATAAACCTGCCGCATGGTACTGATCATTGCCCCCATATATCCTAAAAGGGAGGCAGTATCTGAAGGGGCCTCCCGGTAGGAGCTCAACCTTGCGCCAAAGGTGGGCTTTTGGGGAACCTGGTCCTGCGAATGAAAAACATTGATCGGAAAATTGGACAACATCCCACCATCGACAAAACTTACTTCGGAGGGCACCATGCCTGAATACCTGGCTTTTTGCCACCATAAGCCGGAGTTTTCTTTTCCAGCCTCCGGGATATTTTTCACCAGCAAAGGCTCAAAAAAGAAAGGGATGGACATGGAGGCCCTCACAAAAACAGAAGGGTTTGTTTGTAAGGGTTCTTTCCAATATAAAGGAGCCATCAGGGGAAAGTTCACTTTTGTTTTGGTGGTCACATCAGCGGCAATAATGGTAAACAGGGCCTTTTTATATGTTGCTTTCCCTTTGCCCCGAATGTTCAGATCGGGGATATCCGACAACCTTTCTTCCAAATGAGACAATTGACGAATGTCATATTTGCCAAGAATTTCTGAAAGCCATACTGTAAAAGCATCGCCCGGGTTCAGTCCAAGCTTATCACGCAAGGTTCTCCAGATCGTTCTGATGATCCTGATCACTCTCCATAGCAAATTTCCCTCTTTATTAACCACCGCCTTTATCAGAGCTCCGATCCGGCCATCACCATCCACAAAATCGAAAAGGTTCTTGTTGCATAATTCTTCCAGGATGCGGGTTGACTTCTCTTCCTCCACCTTTCCACATCCTGCCAGTAACATAGTGTTGATAGCTCCTGCAGAAGTTCCGCCCAGATTGAAAAATCGCAGCCCGGCTTTTTCCATAATAAATGTATAGCCCAGCAGGGCAATGCCTAGTACACCTCCTCCTTCCTGCACAAGATCAACGTATTGGTGCCCCTTATGGTCAATTACATCGGAAACCTTAAATCCGGGATTGGATTTCAGGCTTTCTGCTTCTTCAATAAGCAATTGCATCTGCGGTGTGGTGATGAAGTCCCGGGGCCGTAAATTATTTTTTTTCATCCTTTTGATATTTTGATTTAACTATATATTGTAATTTAGATAAATAAATCTTATTTACAAAATAATGGGTCTTTAATTTCTTTATAAACTACCAAAAAAGAAAAATGCCGCGGGCTTTTCTACAAATTTTCTAAAAGGCAAAAAATAGCTTACAGGGCTATGAAATCCTTTTTTAATTAAATCTCATGGGATGAATTAATTTGGAAATTTTTATTAATTTTGCACTTCGTTTTCCAAAACGAGCCAATAATTTTTCAAACCTTTAAAAATCAAAGTAATGGTAAAACAGTACGAAACCGTTTTCATTATGACTCCCGTTTTGTCTGATGAACAGATGAAGGAAGCGGTAAGTAAGTTTCAGGACTACCTGAAGAAAAAGGGGGCAGAGATTGTTTACGAGGACCATTGGGGCTTGCGTAAACTGGCCTATCCAATCCAAAAAAAATCAACCGGTTTTTTTCACCTCGTTGAGTTTAAGGCCGACACCCAGCTGTTAAAGGAATTTGAGCTTGAGCTCAAAAGGGATGAGCGGGTGATTCGTTTTCTCACCGTGAGCCTGGACAAATACGCCCTGGCCTACAACGAGAAAAAGAGAAAGGAAAAAGAGGCTGCTAAAGAAAAAGAACAGCAGGAAAGCTAAAAAAACAGGTAGTAACCCAAAAAGAAATTGAAACATGGCAAACCAGCAAAATTCTGAAATAAGATATCTTGCGCCCATCGCGGTAGATGTCAAAAAGAAAAAATACTGCCGCTTTAAAAAAGCAGGCATTAAATATATCGATTACAAAGACCCGAATTTCCTGTTAAAGTTTGTAAATGAACAGGGGAAAATCCTTCCAAGAAGGATCACTGGTACATCCTTAAAATACCAGCGTAAAGTGGCCAAGGCCATAAAAAGGGCAAGGCATCTTTCTTTAATGCCATATGTAGCGGATCTTTTAAAATAGGGAGGTAAAAATGGAAATTATTTTAAAACAAGACGTTCCCAACCTGGGATTTAAAGACGACCTGGTTACAGTAAAAGACGGGTACGCAACCAACTACCTTATCCCCAAAGGCCTTGCCATGATGGCACTGGATTCGGAGAAGAAAAAGCTTGCCGAAACCATGAAACAAAGGGCTTTTAAAGAGGAGAAGGTAAAGAAGGAAGCAGAAAAGGTGGCAGAAAAGCTTCAGGATATCGAAGTAAAAATTGGCGCCAAAACCGGCACCTCCGGAAAAATATTCGGTTCGGTTAATGCCCTGCAAATTGCAGAAGCCATCAAAAACCAATACGATATTGATATTGACCGCAAGAAAATCATGGTGGACGGAGATGCCATCAAGGAACTGGGCACCTATACCGCCAAGATCAACCTTCATAAGGATGTTCGCGTGGATTTGAAATTTGAAGTGGTAGGAGAGTAATTTCTCCGACCCATGAGCAGCAAAATGAAGCCTGTTCCTGCTGACAGGGGCAGGCTT
The DNA here is from genome assembly GCA_007129255.1 of Bacteroidales bacterium. GTDB lineage: Bacteria > Bacteroidota > Bacteroidia > Bacteroidales > UBA7960 > PUML01. The sequence goes on along the minus strand of SKVW01000180.1, from coordinate 14,586 downwards.
CTTTTTAGGCAGCCGGGAATAAAACCTTGCATGATATGCTGAGTAATGCACAAATAAAATTTATCCGTTCCCTTCACCAAAAAAAATATCGCATTCAGCACCAGTCGTTTATTGCAGAAGGGGAAAAGATCGTATCGGAGTTGCTGGCAACGTCTTTCAGTATCCGGATGATCTGCGCTTTGCCTGCCTGGGTTGAAAAAAACCAAAGCATTCTCCCGCATAATATTTCCTGTGTGGAAATTTCCGTAAAAGAACTTGACCGCATCAGCGCCCTGAAGACCCCCAATCAGGTGCTTGCTGTGGTGGATATTCCGGAATATACCGTTCAAGACTCAGAGTTGGAAAATGACCTTACCTTGGTTTTGGATAACCTACAGGACCCGGGCAACCTTGGCACCATTATTCGAACGGCCGACTGGTTTGGCATAGAGCATATTATTTGTTCTCCAGCCACTGCAGATGTTTATAATCCAAAAGTGGTACAGGCAACCATGGGTTCATTGCTAAGGGTAAAGGTTCATTATACTGAGTTATGGCCTTTGCTGAAAAGTTTGAAAAACAAGCTGCCGGTTTACGGTACCACCCTTGAAGGCAGGAGTCTTTTTGAGCACCAGCCAGAATTGCCCGGAATATTGATCATCGGGAGCGAATCCCATGGTATTTCCGAAGAAGTAAAGTCGATGGTTACCGAAGAAATAACCATACCGGGATTTGAGCGGCCAAACAGGGCCAATAAGGTTGATTCGCTGAATGCCTCAGTGGCCGCCGGAATTTTAATGGCATGGTTCAGGAAAACCTGAACATTCAAACCAATTGTTTGTTTTTATGGTAGTTATTTGAGAATTTTATAAAAAATAAAACAATGCAAGTCATCCTTCTCGCCATATTACTTATAGGGATAGCCATTGCAGGGTTTGCGGTAAAGATGTTTTTAAAGCCCGGTGGCACTTTTACCAAAACCTGCGGAAGCAATTTTCATCCGGAAACAGGGGAACCTATGCCCTGTTCATGCAGTTCCGATTCTCCTGAAGATTGTGAAAGCAACAAGATCCCCATGAGCGAGATCAAAATTAACCGGGAAACCCCTGAAGCATAAAAGGACCTCCCATTTGGTCACAGCCAATGCATTCGGTTTTTTTTATTTCAGGAAGGGACTTTCTAAAGTTTAAATATCCTCCATCAATAAAATATCCAGGCCCGCACTTGTGTAGGTGCCAAACTCTTCTCGTTCAGCTTCGGAGAAAATAAAAAAAGCTTCCAGCTCATCCCTTTTCTTTACAAATTGCCTGGCTTTTTCCAGGCCCATCACCATAAAAGCCGTGGCATAGGCATCAGCAGACATGCCATCTTCTGCAAAAACCGAAACGCTCAACAGGTTATGCTCAACGGGAAAACCGGTGGAAGGATCGATGGTATGGGAGTAGCGCTGTCCATCTTCTTCAAAGTATTGGCGGTAAGTTCCTGAGGTTGCCAGACCGATATCCTTTACCTCCACCAGAAATCCCACCTCCTGGGGGTCATCAAATCTGCCGCTGGGTTTTTCCAGGCCAATGCGCCATTGGCTGCCATCGGGTTTCAGGCCATGCGCCACCATGTCACCACCAATATCAACAAGATATATCTCTACTCCCTCAGAACGGAGAAACTCCCCCACAACATCTGCTGCATAACCTTTGGCAATGGCATTAAAATCAAGTTGCACCCTTGGGTCCTCTTTGACAATACGATTATTCTCAAGCCTGATCTTTTCATACCCCACAAATTGCAAAATGCTATCCACTTGTTGCGATGGCACCTCTGATCTGTCGGAAAAACCAAAACCCCAGGCATTGACCAAAGGAGAAACCGTTGCATCAAAAGCACCCTGGGTTTCTTCTGCAATTTCCTGCGAACGATTAAAAACGGTTATAAACCATTCATCCACTTCGGTGGTTTCATTTCGGTTAATACGTGAGATCAGTGAATTTTTCTCATAATACGAGAGGGAATTATTGAAAGCCTTGAAAAGGCTGTCAATGGATTCCTGATAAACTTCATCATCTTCGGAAAAATAGGTAATAGAGTAATAAGTTCCGAAAACCAACCCCCGGATATTGATCAATTGAGGGGTTCGTTCGGCAGGGCTGCAAGCCATCATAAATAAGAGAGCAGCCAAAAATAATTTACCGGCAGGTTTCATGGCGGGTTTAAATTTAGTGAGATTCATTTTAACGGTTCGGTATGAATGGAAATATATGTTTCTTCTCCAAAGTTTTCGCGCAGGCGTTTTTCCAGGTTGATGGTTATTTCATGGGCCTGCACAATATTCAGATTTTTTTTCACTTCAATATGCAGGTCAATGGCAATGTTGCTCCCGATTTTCCTGGTTTTCAGATCATGGGGATTGTAAACCCCATCTATTTTGGAAGCGATATCCAGGATTTCTTTTTCTTTCTTTTTTGGAAGTGAAGTTTCAATCAGTTCCAGCAGGGATTCCCTGATAATTACAAAACCCACCTTTAAGATAAACCCGCTAACCAGCATGGCCGCAAGGGGGTCGAGGATCACCCAGTTTTCTCCAAGGTAAATGGCACCCCCAATTCCGATCAATGTTCCAAAAGAAGAATAAACATCGCTGCGATGGTGCCAGGCATTGGCCACCAACACCATGCTGTCAATTCGCTTGCCAATTACCAGGGTATACCGGTATAAAACCTCTTTGATGATAACGGAGATCAAAGCCGCATAAAAAGCGATCATACCAGGGCTTTGCAAAGGAGTTTCCCGGTAATGCCCGACTATTTTGGTAAGACCGGAATAGAAAATGCCAAATCCCACCGCCAGCAATACCCCGCCAACAAAAGCCGCGGCAAGGGTTTCCACCTTTCCGTGCCCGTATTTATGGTTGGTATCCCTGGGTTTGGAGGCTACTTTCAGGCTTCCAACAATTACCAGGTCGGTGACAAAGTCACTGATGGAGTGCACAGCGTCAGCAATCATTGCAGAGCTACGCCCAAGCAATCCTGCCAAAAGCTTAAACAGGGTAAGCAACACATTGGCAAAAAAGCCAATCCAAGTGGCATAGCTGGCCTGATGATGACGATTATTTTTGGGTTTTGCCATGAAAAAGCATAAAAAAAGCCCCGAAAAACGGGGCTACAAAGTTAACCGCCAAAATCGTCAAGGTCAATATTTTCTTCAGGAACTCCAAGATTATCGAGCATGGTCAGCACGGATTCATTCATTATTGGGGGCCCACAAAGATAATATTCCACTTCTTCAGGTTCAGGATGTTTTTCAAGATAATTATCCAGCACAACCTGGTGGATAAATCCTGTATGCCCGTCCCAGTTATCTTCAGGAAGAGGTTCAGATAAAGCAATATGGAAGGAAAAATTGGGAAACTTCTTTTCGATTTCACGGAAATCCTCCTCGTAAAAAATTTCCCGCTTAGACCTTGCCCCGTACCAGTAAGAAACTTTGCGTCCGGTTTTCAGGGTATGGAACATGTGAAAGATATGCGATCGCAACGGGGCCATTCCGGCACCACCGCCAATATAAACCATTTCCCGTTCGGTTTCTTTAATGAAAAAGTCTCCATAAGGCCCGGAAATGGTCACCTTATCTCCGGGCTTCCTGGCGAAGATATAAGATGAACAAATTCCGGGATTCACGTTCATGAATTGATTTTTCTTGCTATCCCATGGGGGCGTGGCAATACGCACATTCAGCTTAATGATGTTTCCTTCGGCAGGATGATTGGCCATAGAGTATGCACGGAAAATGGGTTCGGGATTCACCATTTTCAGATCCCATATTTTCAGTTTATCCCAATCCTGGCGAAATTCTTTCTCAACCTCAATATCTTTAAAGTTTACTTCACAAGGGGGCACATCAACCTGTATATACCCGCCGGATTGAAAGTCCAGTTTTTCTCCTTCGGGCAGTTTAACCACGAACTCCTTGATAAATGTAGCCACGTTTTTGTTGGAAACCACTTCGCACTCCCACTTTTTAATACCAAATACTTCTTTGGGAACGCCGATATCAAGATCCTGTTTTACCTTAACCTGGCAACTCAGGCGCCAGTTTTCCTGGATCTCTTTGCGGGTAAAATAACCCACCTCTGTAGGAAGGATATCTCCTGCGCCGTCAAAAATCTGGCATTTACACATGGCACAGGTACCCCCCCCACCGCATGCACTGGGCAGGTATATCCCCTCTTCGGAGAGGGTAGAAAGCAGGGTGCTCCCGGCATTTACCTCCAGTTCTTTTTCTTCATTAATAGTGATCTTTACCGGTCCACTCGGCACCAGTTTTGACCGGGCATACAATAAAACGCCCACCAGTATCAGCATCACCGCAAGAAACATAACCACGCTGAGGGTAATGACCCAGAGATTACCGACATCTAACAATATCATGATAATAGGTGTTTTCAAAATTTCTGATTATTATAATTCAATACCCATAAAGCTCATAAAAGCAATACCCATCAAACCGGTAATAATGAAGGTAATTCCCAGGCCACGCAAGGGTGCAGGCACATTGGAATACCTGATTTTTTCCCGGATGGCTGCAATGCCCACAATGGCCAGGAACCAACCTACCCCGCTTCCCAGGCCAAAAGAGATGGCTTCAGAGATATTGGCATAGTTGCGCTCCTGCATAAACAGGGATCCTCCAAGAATGGCACAGTTAACCGCAATCAGTGGAAGAAAAATACCCAGGGAGCTGTAAAGCGTGGGGCTGAGTTTTTCAATGATCATTTCCACAAGCTGCACCATGGCGGCAATAATGGCAATAAACATAATAAAGGTGAGAAAACTCAGGTCAACAGCCGCAAACTGCGGCCCCAGCCAGGAAAGGGCGCCCCTTCCCAATATGTAATTTTCCAGAAGAAAATTAATGGGTACGGTGAAGCCAAGTACAAAGATCACTGCAAAGCCCAGGCCCACACTGGTGTTTACCGTTCTGGATACCGCAAGGTAAGAACACATTCCAAGGAAATAAGCAAATATCATGTTGTCGATAAATATCGACTTGACAAATATGTTTAATAACTCTTCCATTTTTTGACCATTTTTTGATTAGCAAAAAGGGTTTTAGCTGATATCGATCAACCTGCGGTCTTTATACCGTTGCACCCATATGATAATACCCACAGTGATCAGCGCCATGGGCGGCAGGATCATCAGGCCGTTATCCTCATAGCCGATGTCGTATAAAAATTGCGGAATTACTGCATAACCCATCAGGGTGCCTGAACCAAACACCTCCCGGAAAAACCCCACGGCAAGCAATACCCATCCGTAACCGGCGGCATTTCCAATTCCATCCAGAAATGAAGGCCAGGGTTTATTGTTCAGGGCAAAAGCTTCCAGGCGCCCCATAATGATACAGTTGGTAATGATTAGCCCCACAAATACAGAAAGCTGCCTGCTGATATCGTAAACAAAAGCTTTAAGTATTTGGTCTACCAAAATAACAAGGGATGCAATCACCGTAAGCTGAACAATGATCCGGATCCTTGGGGGAATGGTACTGCGAAGCAGGGAAATAATCACATTCGCAAAACCCATCACAGCCACCACCGATATGGCCATTACCAGGGAGGTCCTGAGCTGAACGGTAATGGCCAACACAGAACAGATCCCCAATACCTGTACATTGATGGGGTTGTCTTTCCCGAGCGGATCTGTCAGCAGTTTTTTATTGCGGGGAGACAACAAACTTTCTTTTGGCATGCTATTATTTTCGCTCATGATGTTCTGATTTTTTTAAAATACGGTTCATAAATTCCGAGCCCGTCTCTCAACATTCGTTGAACCCCGTTTGAAGTAATGGTTCCTCCGCTGATACCGTCAACAGCATGGGGATCATCTTCGGGGGCGCGGCCCTTAACCACGCGCACCGAACGAAAGTTTGAGTCTTCGTCAAAAATCCGTTTGCCTCTGAACTGCTCTTCAAACTCCCTATCGGCAATTTCGGCTCCAAGGCCCGGGGTTTCGCTTGCATGATCGAAATTGGCTCCATAAATAGTGGCCAAATCCGATTCCAGGCTGATATAGCCCCATATGGGTCCCCATAGCCCTCCGCCCCTTACAGGCATGATGTAGTAATTTTCGCCATCCACTTCGGCGATAAAAACCGGAAGATCACGTTCTGAAGGATCCTTGCGGTTTTCGTCCTGAAGATCCACCTCAAAAGCATCGCCTTCCACTTCTTCTCCTTGGTAATTGACAATTTTGGTTTCTATGATATAGCGATCAAAAAGTTCCTCAGCTTCACCCCTGGGTGCAGGAATATTGATGGTAGACAGGATATTCTGCATTTTTTCAATGCGCATGTTTCTTTCCTGTAAGGGCCTCAGCAAGGTGGCGGCACCCGAAAGCACAAGGGCTACAATGATTACCATTGCAGATGCGTATAAAAATATATACCGGTTACTCATGTTTTATTGGTTTTCCTGTTTAAAGTTAAGCTTTTGCAGGGATTTTTTCCATGCGTTGCATTCGTTTTTTAATGTGAGACTGAACCACATAATGGTCAATCAGTGGTGCAAATACATTCATAAACAGAATGGCCAGCATCATTCCTTCGGGATAGGCAGGGTTTACCACCCTGATAAGTACCGTAAGTACCCCAATCAGTAAGCCGTAGATATACTTTCCGACTCCGGTCTGTGAAGCCGACACCGGATCTGTCGCCATATAAACGGTACCAAAGGCAAAGCCTCCCATAATCAGATGATAGTAAGGCGGGATTTCCATAAATTCATTGACCGCGACCAGGTTGAGAATCCCCCCCATCAGGAGCCCTCCTGCCACAACAGAAAGCATAATGCGCAGGCTGCCAACACCAGTTACCACCAGCACAATGGCTCCCAAAAGGATGGCCACTGTTGAGGTTTCACCAATGGACCCGGGAATGGTTCCTAAAAACATTTCCATGGCAGAGGGCATATCTCCTTCGCCAATGGCCAGAACGGCCAGGGGTGTAGCCCCGGAAACCCCGTCGAGTTGCTCCGCAGTGCCGGCTATCCACACCTCCCCTGAAAGGTAAGAGGGGTAAGCGAAAAACAGAAATGCCCTGGCCAGCAAGGCAGGGTTCAGGATGTTCATACCCGTGCCCCCGAAAACCTCCTTGCCGATGATCACAGCAAAAATGGTTGCAACAGCTACCATCCATAAAGGAGTAGAAGCAGGTATTATCAGAGGAATCAACATACCGGAAACCAGGAATCCCTCATTGACTTCATGATCACGAATGCTTGCAAAAATGAACTCAATGGCAAGGCCCGCTGCATAGCTGACTATCACAATGGGCAACACCTTTATCAGACCATAAACAAACTGGTCAATAAATTCGGCTTCAACCCCAATGGCTTTGAAATGTTGATAACCAACATTCCACATGCCAAATAACAGGACGGGTACCAAGGCAATGATCACATGCACCATGGTACGCTTCATGTCCATGGCATCGCGAATGTGACTACCCCTTGTGGTAACATTGCCCGGCACAAACAGAAAAGTTTCAAAAGCTTCAAAAGACCGATAAAACTTTTCAAACCTCCCTCCCTTTTCAAAATGGGGCTTAACCTTCTCAACTAAATTTTGTAATGGTTTCAATGTTCTGTACTTTTTTATTTCTAAAACAAATCACAATCCGTTTGAATCAGGAAAACTCACGCTGCATAGTATCAAGGCCTTCGCGGATAATGGTTTGCATTTCAATCTTTGAAGGACAAACAAACTCACACAAGGCAAAATCTTCAGGGGCCACTTCGTAAATGCCAAGCTTTTCCATCATGTCAATGTCATTGATCATAATGGATTTAATCAACTGCATGGGCATAATTTCCATGGGCAGTACTTTTTCGTAAATCCCGGTAATGACAAAAGGCCTTTCGCCACTGCGGATATTGGTGTTGATCCGGTATTTTTTCCATGGCATCAAAAAAGAAAAGAAAGTCCTGGAAACACTGAATTTTTCGGGTGAAGGAATAAGCCAACCCATAAATTCGGGTTTATCACCTTCAGGAATTACCGTTACCTGGTTATCGTAAAAACCGAGGAATCCATTGGGATCAACTTTATCACCTGTTAAAACATCCCCACTAATAAATCTTTTGTTCACCTCTTTTTCCTGACGGATATTATCCCTGGTAATGTCGGAAATTTTTGCCCCGGTGATCACCCGGTAATATCTTGGGTTAAGCACTTCAGACCCGGTAAGGGCAATTATTTTCGAAGGGTCATAAATTCCTTTTTCGAAAAAACGACCGATAATGATCACATCCTGAAAGTCGACATACCACACAATATCTCCTTTATCAACAGGGTCGATATGATGAATCTGAATTCCGACATTTCCTGCGGGATGGGGTCCGGAAAACTGATGAACTTTAACACCTTTGGCATTTTGGAGTGCATTGGACCGGGTATTTTCCGCATCAATGCTGAGGTGTACATCGCCATCCGTCAATCTGGCTAATGCATCCAACCCTTTCTGAAAATGGTCTTCCTGACCCTTTATAATAAAATCAAAGTCGGGAGCCAGGGGGGCAGTGTTAAATCCGGAAACAAATATAGCTTTGGGTTTATCTTCAGGATTGGCAATGACCGAATAAGGCCTTTGGTGAACCATGGGCCATAATCCGCTTTGCAACATCTTGTCAACAATTTCCTGTCGGTCCATATCCCCAAGGGAACCAATTTTAAAGTCTAAATGATCCGTTTCTGCATCGGGCGTGATATTTACTTCCAGAATACGGCGCTTTGCCCCCCTTACCAGTTCTTTGTATATACCGCTTACCGGTGCCGTAAATAAAACTTTTTCGTTGTATTTATCAAAAAACAAGGGTGTACCGGCTTTCACTTTCTCCCCTTCTTTTACCATCATTTTAGGGAAAAGACCATGGAAATCAGGGGGCTTAAGGGCATAAACCTCAGAGCGCGGAGCTGTTTCCAAGATTTTTTCCGCTTCGCCCTGTAAACGAATATCCAACCCTTTTTTGATCTTGATCACTTGTGACATCTTTGGACGTTGTTTTTAATACAAATATGAGAGGCAAAATTATTCATATTTTTAAATACTTAAAATGTTTTTGCCAGAATTTCGTTTTTAATTAGATTTGTTTAAACGAACGGATTACCAGTTTCAGTATATTTTTTAAAAAGCTCCATGTTCAGCTACTTATTTCCCTTAAAGCCCGCATTTTATAGGTTAAACGCTCGTTTGGAGGCCTCCCTTCCATTGTTTGTTTTAACCTTATTGGTGATTGGAACCAGTGCGGAATCCAGATCATTTTCTCCAGAAAAAAATCTTTCAGGCACTGAGGCCATTGAATCAAAACGATCGCCTGAAAAGGAAACTAAAGTTATTAAAGATTTTTTTCTTTTTGGCGATTTCATCCATAAAAACAACATCCAAACGGTTTTGTTTAATAAAAAGGGCTTTGAAATGGCCCCACCATTGATTCGCATGGGCACTAACGAAAAGCTGGTGTTGCGTTTTGATGACCTCGACGCAGATTATAAAAACTATTACTATACCATTATTCATTGTGATGCCCATTGGCAACCTTCCCCCCTGCAGCAATATGAATATATTGAAGGATTTTATGAGGACCAGATCCGCGATTATTCACGCTCCATTAATACCCGTGTGCCATATACCCATTATTACCTGGAGTTTCCGAACCATGATCTCCGCCCTACCAAATCCGGAAATTATATACTGAAAGTTTTCCTTGATGGAGATCGGGAAAATATTGCCTTTACCCGGCGCTTTATGATTTTCGAACAGCAGCTTCAGGTTGAAGGGCAGGCCAGGCAGGCAGACCTTGTGCGCTACAGAGACACCAAACACCAGGTAACCTTTTCCATTAATTCGCCAAATTACCGCATTGATAACCCATTCCAGGATATCAGGATAGTGATCACGCAAAACGGCCGCTGGGACAATGCCATCAAAGACCTGTCCCCGCGATCGGTCAGGGGCAACCAGCTGATTTATGATTATGATGTAGAAACCTTGTTTGAAGCGGGGAACGAGTTCCGGGATTTCGATATCCGGAGTCTCAGGCATTTATCGGCCCGGGTGGCAGATATCAGCACTTCTTCCCGCCATAATGATGTGTTTTTGCTTCCCGATCAAAGGAGAAAATACCGCAGGTATACATCCCGGGAGGATATCAATGGAAAATTTCAGATAAAAAATTATGATGCGGCTGATGATATGCTTGAGGGAGACTATGCCCATGTGCATTTCCGACTCCCCATGGAAACTCCTTTGGCCTCCGGAGGAATTTATATCATGGGCGAACTCACCGATTGGCAGTTTTCGGAAAGGAATCAAATGACTTATAACTACAACGAAAAAGAATATGAAATAGAACTGCTGTTAAAACAAGGATACTATAATTATCTTTATGCATTTAAGGAAGACAGTGAAAGCGAGGCCAGCCTTGATTTTATTGAGGGGAGTCATTCCGAAACGGAAAATGACTACACTGTTTTTATTTACCATCGCCAGCCGGGCGCATTGCACGACCGCCTGATTGGCATAAAACACCTTAATTCCTCTTTACCAAGATAATTACAAGCTTAAAGACTCAGGTCTCAAAAGGTTTTACCCCCCACTAATAAGATGGAGCACAAAAACAATGTCTCCGTCTTTAAACACCGCCTTTTCAAATTCGTTGGGTTTAACCGGAACACCATTAATCCGTACAGCGAGGAATTTAAAGGTAAAATTTTTGTAGTCCAGCAATTCCCTTACTGTCATTTGGGTCTTCCCGGGAATCTCTTCCGGGCGGTTATTCAATGTAATCTTCATATTCAGGAGGTAATTTTTTAAATTTCCGAAATCTGTTCACCCTTCTCAGGTTAAAACATATATACATTATAGTTTTCTCAGAAATTTTTCCTGGCTTCTTCCTTCAAAAAATCCAGGGCACGCCTGGTGGCCAGTTTTTCAACACTCATTTCCAGCAATTTATTGCTTAAATCTGTTGCCGTTGCCTTCTCATCCAGCCTGGCAGCAGAGGTGTTGATCTGGCGTATCATTTCCTCTTTGGCATTTTTTACCATTTCCCACGCCTGGATAGAAACATAAAGTTGCTGGGAAAGATTGTGGGAAAATTCGTCCCTGATGCTTTTTATTAACAGTTGGTGAAATTCCTTGACCGACAGTCCAGGTTGATATACCCTCATCACCAGGCTATTAGGAGAAATACGTTCAAGTAATAAAATAATCCGTTCATAAGCCTGCAACCGCAATGGAAGCGAAATACGGATCTTTTCGCCCATCAGGTCAAATTTGCGCTGCCGGCTTTGGTTCTGAAAAAACTCCCTTAGCAGGTAATAAGCCGTTAAAAACACCACTACCGAAGGCAATACATACCTTAAAGAATACAATAAATCCTGCATAAAAAATAAGTTTTATGTTTGCAAATATAAGGTCTTTTGAAAGAAAAGTATATTTGCCCAAGCATACAAGGCACCGAAAACCGCTTTATTTTTTTTTGTGAGCGGTTAATTTGCTAAATTTGCCGGTTTACAATTCTATAAACAACCTAAAATCAAACCATTATTCACTCCGATAAAAAAATTAGCATATTATCATGATTACTTTATCCGACAGAATTAACCGATTAACAGAATCTGAGACCCTTGCCATGGCCAGAAAAAGCAGGGAGCTGAAAGCTTTAGGACATGATGTGATCAACCTTAGCCTTGGAGAGCCTGATTTTTTTACTCCTGACAGGATTAAGGAAGCCGCAAAAAACGCCATTGATCAAAATTATAGTTTTTACACCCCGGTGAACGGCTACCTTGATCTGCGCCAGGAAATTTCCGGCAAACTCAAACGGGACAATGGTCTGGACTATGATGCCGAGCATATAGTTGTTTCTACCGGCGGCAAGCAAGCCATTGCCAATACAGTAATGTGCCTGGTAAATCCCGGTGATGAAGTGATCATTCCTACCCCCTATTGGGTCAGTTACAAGCAGATTGTAAATATGGCCGATGGTAAAGAGATATACCTGGAAGCCGGCATTGAAAACAATTTCAAAATTACCCCTGTCCAACTTGAAAACGCCATTACAGCCAACACCAGGCTTTTTATGTTTTCCAGCCCTTGTAATCCCACCGGATCGGTATACAATAAAGAAGAATTAAGGGCCCTGGCTGATGTTTTCAACCGTTACCCTCATGTTTATATACTTTCTGATGAAATATACGAACATATTAACTTTTCCGGCAAACACGAAAGCATAGCGCAATTTCCGGAGATCAAAGACCGGGTAATATTGGTTAACGGGGTTTCCAAAGGATTTGCCATGACGGGATGGCGAGTGGGTTACCTTGCCGCCAATGCAGAAATCGCCAAAGCCTGCAGCAAATTGCAGGGTCAGTTTACTTCGGGCACCTGCTCCATTGCACAACGGGCTGCCCTGGAAGCCATGCAAATGGATCCGGAAGAAACAAAGGGCATGCTTGAGAAATTTCGCCAAAGGCGTGACCTGGTGCTCAGCCTTCTGAAAGACATTCCAGGATTGCAAACCAACCAACCCAACGGGGCTTTTTACCTGTTTCCCGATGTGAGCGCTTATTTCGGAAAATCCGATGGGGAAACCACCATAAAAAATGCCCCGGATCTTTGCATGTTTATTTTAAACAAAGTGCATGTAGCCCTGGTTCCGGGAGATGCCTTCGGTTCTCCAAACTGCCTCCGGTTCTCTTATGCCACTTCACAAGACCTGCTTATAGAAGCCGTGGACAGGATTAAAAAAGCCCTGCAAACACTTAAATAATTTTTTGGCTTACTTAAATGATGAATAAAAATACACTCTTAACCCTGTTTGATTCCTTTGAGGGAAAGCATATGCTGATCATCGGGGATGTAATGATCGATTCTTACCTCTGGGGTCGGGTAGATCGCATATCCCCGGAAGCCCCTGTTCCAATCGTTGCCCTCGACAAAAGGGAAAGCCGACTTGGAGGTGCCGCCAATGTGGCTTTGAATGTTCAGAATATGGGAGGGGTTCCCATTCTATGTTCGGTAATCGGGAAGGATGAAAAAAGTGAGGTTTTTTTTGAACTTCTTGAAAAACAGGGATTGACCAACGAAGGGATCATTGCCAGCGATCAAAGGATCACCACCGTTAAATACCGTGTTATCGGCAATAACACCCAAATGTTGAGGGTAGATGAAGAAGTGGAGTTCAGCCTGCCAAAAAAGGAAACCCTCCTGCTTTATGAGAGGATAAAAACTTTTATTGAAGCAAAAAAGGCCGCTGCCATTGTATTTGAAGATTACGATAAAGGGGTAATTACTCCCTGGCTGATCCGGGAAGTGAACAAACTAGCAAAATTTCATAAATTGCCTGTGGTTGTAGATCCAAAAAAGAAAAATTTCTGGAATTACAAGGATGTAAATTTATTTAAACCCAACCTAAAAGAATTGGTAGAAGGCTTAAAGCTAATAGAAGCACCCAAAACCATTGAAGAAATAAAGCAGGCATTACATAATCTGCAATGGAAACTTGAAGCCGATATTGCCCTTGTGACCCTTTCGGACCGGGGAATATATTACAGCCAGCACACCAACGGCAAAATATTGGAAGAGGGCCATATTCCGGCTCATGTTCGCGATATTGCAGATGTATCCGGGGCCGGGGACACGGTGATCGGCCTGGCTGCGCTTTGCATGGCTTCTGGTGCGTCAGCTGAAATGACCGCCAGGCTTTGCAACCTTGGAGGAGGGTTGGTTTGTGAACATGTTGGGGTGGTTCCTGTTGATAAAGATAAACTGTTTGCAGAAGCCTCTAAAAGTTTTTGTCAATAACAATTTATGGTAAAGAGAGATCTTTCAGCTTTACGGGAAGAGTATACCCGTGCTTCCCTTGATGAAAAAAGCGCCGCTCCCAATCCCCTGGAGCAATTTAACCAGTGGTTTGAACAAGCCCTTGAAAGCTTTTTACCTGAACCCAATGCCATGACCCTGGCTACAGTGGATCAGCATGGTGTACCCTCGGCCAGGGTGGTTCTTTTAAAAGAGCTTGACCAAAAAGGATTCGTTTTTTACACCAATTATTTAAGCAACAAGGCAAAAGATCTGGCGCAAAACCCTCATGCAGCCCTTGTTTTTCTCTGGCTTGAGCTTCAGCGCCAGGTAAGGGTGGTAGGAGTTGTTGAAAAACTTTCCCCCCGGGAGTCGGATGCTTACTTTAATTCCCGTCCATGGGAGAGCCGTATCGGCGCCATTGCCTCACCCCAAAGCCAACCCATCCCCGACAGGCGTTTTTTGGAAAAAAAATTCAAGGAAGCTGAAAGCCGGTTTAAAGGTCAGACAGCTATCAAAAGACCTGACCATTGGGGCGGATACCGGCTGACCCCTGAAAAAATTGAATTCTGGCAGGGCCGACGGAGTCGTTTGCACGACCGCCTGCTGTATTATGCCTCTGGCAAAAGCTGGAAAATGCATAGACTGGCCCCATAATAAAAACAATATCTCTTGTTTACGGCCGTTCAATACTTACCTGACATGAAATAAACTCATTGTGAAAAAGAAAGCATTTCTTACGCCTGTTTT